>DATCGY010000258.1:0-4795 GCA_036508635.1 Candidatus Anoxymicrobiaceae bacterium | reverse complement strand
ACCGTCATCGTGGCTTCCGGCTTCGACGTGTTCCCCATGGAGAAGAAGCCCGAGTACGGCTGGGAAGAGAACGAAAACGTTATGACCGGCCTCGAGTTCGAGCGCCTGGTGTCGGCTTCCGGGCCCACCGGGGGCAAGCCGATCCTCGGCCGCGACAAGAAGGGCGAGGGGGGCTACGAACCCAAGAAGGTGGCCTTCATTCACTGCGTGGGCTCCCGCGACAAGTCGGTCGGGAACGAGTACTGCTCGCGCGTATGCTGCATGTACCTTGCCAAGCAGGCCCACCTCATCCGTGACAAGCTGCCCGACGCCGAGATCAACGTCTTCTACATGGACGTGCGGGCGTTCGGCAAGGGCTTCGAGGAGTTCTACGACCGGGTGCGCCGCGAGGGCGTTCGTTACGTGCGCGGCAACCCCAGCGAGATCTATAAGAAGAGCGGGGAGGAAGGTGACCATACGATGGTCATCAAGGTAGAGGACACCCTCACCAGCACTCCCCTGGAGTACGAGGCTGACCTTGTCGTCCTCGGCGTCGGTCTTGAGCCGCGCAAGGACATCCGCGAGATAATCGATCTGTTCAAGCTCTCACAGTCTACGGACGGCTTCTTCCTCGAGGCTCACCCGAAGCTGCGCCCGGTGGACACCGCCTCCGACGGCGTGTTCCTCGCCGGCTGCTGCCAGGGCCCCAAGGACATCCCCGACACCGTTGCTCAGGCCAAGGGCGCCGCCTCTAGCGCGCTTATCCTCATGGCTTACGGCAAGGTCAAGGTCGAGGCGCAGGTATCGGTCGTGTCTTCTGACGAGTGCAGGGGATGCGGCTTCTGCGTGGAGGTCTGCCCGTTCACCGCGATCGAGCTGGTGGATGAGAACCGCATGGGCAACATCGTCAAGGTCGCGCTCGTCAACGAGGCCCTCTGCAAGGGCTGCGGAAGTTGCGCGGCGGCGTGCCTGTCGGGGGCTATCCAGCCGAGGTCCTTCAAGGATGAACAGATATTGCCACAGATCGCTGTACTAGGAGTGAAGCCGTAATGAGTGAAGAATTCGAGCCCAACATAGTCGCGTTCCTGTGCAACTGGTGTTCGTACGCTGGAGCCGACCTGGCCGGGACCTCGAGGACTCAGTACCTGCCCAACATCAAGATAATCAGGGTGATGTGCTCGGGACGCGTTAACCCGCTGTTCCTGCTCAACGCCCTGCAGCAGGGTGCTGACGGCGTTCTCATCTCGGGTTGCCACCCGGGAGACTGCCACTATCTCGAGGGCAACTTCTATGCCAGGCGACGCTTCACGCTGATGCACAAGTTGCTGGAACACGTCGGGGTAGACCCGGGACGCGTTAACATGAGCTGGGTATCGGCCTCCGAGGGCGCCAAGTTCAAGGACGTCATCGATGAGGTAGTTACCAGCGTCAAGGAAGCGGGCCCCATGGATCAATTCAGACGGAGGCAACTAAATTGGTAGATTTGAAGGAACTACAGGACAAGGCCAAGGAGGTCCTTAGCCGTGATGACGTGAGGCGCCTCATCGGGTGGCAGCGTGGCACCTATGGCTTCGAGTCCGCGCCGATCGTCGTTACCGATGCCTCCGACGCCGACAAGCTGATCTTCGATCCGACCTGCGTACAGAACCCGGCCTCCTTTATAACGCTCGAGGAAAAGCGGCCCGTGCCGCGCGGGCAGGAGCCGGACACGCGCAAGGTCGCGGTCATGGTCAAGGGTTGCGACTCCCGCGCGATAGTGCAGCAGCTCGTCGAGAAAGCTTACCCTCGCGAGAACGTAGTCGTCATGGGCATGCCATGCCGCGGCGTCATCGACCGCCGCAAGTCCGTCACCTTGTTCGGTGACGTTACACCCGACGAGGTCAAGCTCGACGGCGACAAGGTCTTGGTCAGTCTCAATGGAGAGACGAAAGAGCTCGCCCGCGGCGACATCCTGGCCGACAAGTGTATGCGCTGCCGCTACCCGAACCCGCTCGTGAGCGACGAGCTCATGACGGAGGAAGTCGAGAAGTGGGCCGCGGACGAGTTCGCCGACGTGGATGAGTTCGAGAAGATGAGCCCGGCGGACAAGTGGAAGTTCTGGGAGGAGCAGTTCTCCAAGTGCATCCGCTGCTACTCGTGCCGGAACGTCTGCCCCATGTGCTACTGCGTGGAGTGCGTCGTCGCGAAGCTCAAGCCGCAGTGGACCCGGCGCTCCACCGACATCAGCGAGAATGCCGCCTACCACGTGCAGCGCGCGTGGCACCTTGCGGGTCGCTGCATCGAGTGCATGGAGTGCCAGCGTGTCTGCCCGGTTGACATCCCGATAATGACGCTCAACCGCAAGATGACGCGCGACGTGAAAGAAATGTTCGACTACGAGCCGGGGGTGGACGTCGAAGCCGAGCCGCTGCTCGCCTGCTACAATCCGCAGGACCCCGAAGACGACATAATGTAGGTGGAGGCTATGGGAGATTACAAGTTCGCAAAAGACAAGCTTGCAGAGGTCCTTTCCAGCCTCGGTGATTACCAGGTGTTCGCGCCGATCCCGGCCGGCGACGTGGTCAGGTTCCTCGAGGTCAAAGACCCCGCGGCCGTCACCCTTGAGTCGACGAATTCGACGGTCCCGCCCAAGGAGCTCATGTTCCCCGAGACAGAGACCCTCTTCAAGTACCGCCTCGGCGACACCGAACTGAACCCCTCGGTGCCCGACGCGAGCGCCAGGAGGCTCGTCTTCGGGATAAGGCCTTGCGACGCTATGGCGTACACCATAGTGGACAACCTCTTCAGCTGGGATTTCGCAGACCCTTACTACCTGAACCGCCGCGAGAACACGACGCTCGTCGGGTTTGCCTGCGGCGATCCGTGCGCGAACTGCTTCTGCCCCTCGATGGGTGGGGCACCCGCCTCGGAGAAGGGGCTGGACGCGCTCATGTTCGACCTCGGAGACACCTTCTACGTCAAGACCCTCACCGACAAGGGCGACGCGTTCGCCAAGGCGGCGGGGCTCGAGGCCGCGGGCGACGCCGAGTCAAAGGCCGCGGAGAAGCAGGCCGAAGAGGCGCTCGGCAAGGTCAAGCGCTCGATCGACACCGCGGGCATACCGGAGAAGCTTCCCTCGCTCTACGACCACCCGTTCTGGGAGCAGTTCTCGGATAGGTGCCTGAGCTGCGGGATCTGCACTTTCCTGTGCCCGACGTGCCACTGCTTCGACATCCAGGACGAGGCCGAGGCGTTCGACGCCAGGCGCGCCCGGATGTGGGACACGTGCATGTTCGCCGAGTACACGGTGCACACCTCGGGCCACAACCCGAGGCCGACGCGTAAAGAGCGCACGCGCAACCGTATCAGCCACAAGTACTCATACTTCCCGGAGAAATTCGACGTAATAGCGTGCGTTGGCTGCGGGCGCTGCATCAACAACTGCCCGGTCAACATCGACCTCCTCGATATCCTCGAGAAGTCGAAGCAGGCTGAAGCCAAGGAGGCAAAGACGGCATGATGGACGAAAGCAACCCCTATCTTCCATACATCGTCAGGGTCGAGGACGCCTGGTACGAGACCCCTATCGGTGACAGGGCGGTCAAGACCTTCAAGGTGACCTTCGAGGACGAAAAGGTATGGGATACCTGGAGCCACAGGCCCGGCAACTGCGCGATGGTGGGGCGCCTCGGCATAGGCGAGTCCATGTTCTGCATTTCGTCTTCGCCGACCGAGGAAGGTTACCTGCGCTTCTCTATAATGCAGGCGGGCAAGGTGACGAGCGCCATCCACGAGCTGGCCGCAGGGGATACCATGACCGTCCGTGGGCCGCTCGGCAACTCGTTCCCCATGGAAGAGTGGGAAGGAAAAAACATAGTATCGATCGGCGGCGGCATCGGACAGGCCCCGCTTCGCCCGGTCATCAACTACGTCCGGGCCAACAAGGACAAGTACGGCGATCTCAAGGTCCTGTACGGCGCGAGGACGTCAGACCTCCACTGCTTCAAGACAGAGTTCGACGAGTACTCCAGCGAAGGCACCGCCTGCCACCTGGCAATCGACGTCGAGGAAGAGGGCTGGCCTCACTTCGTGGGCTTCGTCCCCGACCTGTTGATGGAGGTAGCCCCCTCGCCCGAGAACACGATAGCCGTGACTTGCGGGCCGCCAATCCTGATCAAGTTCGTGACTCAGAACCTCGAGAAGCTCGGCTTTACGCCCGACCAGATCTACACGACTCTCGAGGAGCGCATGAAGTGCGGTATCGGCAAATGCGGCCGCTGCAACGTCGGCTCCATGTACGTCTGCAAAGACGGACCGGTGTTCAGCTACGGGACGCTGAAAAAGATACCCGAGGCATTTGCCTGATCCAGGTTGATCCAAGACTCATAAAAAGGCGGGCTTCCAAGCCCGCCTTTTTTCCTTTGGGTCAGGTCTTAATAAAACAGACCTGACCCCGCCCAATGTCGAGCGTGTAAAGTCATTAAGTGGCGTCGGTAAGTGGGACTTCCGACGCCGATTGGGCATCCAGCATTATGAGGTCGGCGGTTTCCAGCGGTTCGGCGGCCGGCGCCTGCGACTCCACTTTCCTGCCGGAGAAGAACATTATCGATTTGATCTTGCGGGTCACGACGTTGTTGATGCCCCGTGCCTCTAGCTCGGCCAGGAATTGCTCTTCCTTGTAGATCGGGCGGGAGAATAGCCCGAGCCAGGATCCCAGGCGTCCGAGCAGCAGGTCGGTCATAAACCGCTCACCGCGGATGTAGACGGAGCCCGCCATCTTTCCATTGGGTTTGAGCACCCTGGCAAGCTCGTCGAGAGCCCGGGCCGGCTCCGGAAA
>DATCGY010000257.1:0-4360 GCA_036508635.1 Candidatus Anoxymicrobiaceae bacterium | reverse complement strand
CTTCGTTGTAGGCGCCGGCTATATGGGAAACGGCATCGCGCAGATGGCCGCCCTCGCGGGCTACTCCGTGATGATGTGCGACACCACAAGCGACATGCTCGAGGCGGGGATGGGCGAGATAGACAGGTCCCTGGGAAAGCTTCTCTCCAAGGGACGGATAACGCCCTCGCAGCGCGAGGCCACGCTCGAGAACCTTGCAACCACGACGGCCCTCGCGGATGCGGCGGACGCGGACATCGTCGTCGAAGCCGTCCCGGAAAGACTTGACCTCAAGAAGCGGATATTCGCGGAGCTGGACGCGCTTTGCGGTGGTGATGCGATCCTTGCCACGAATACTTCCGCAATCTCGATCTCGTCGATAGCGTCAGCGGCCGGCAGGCCTGAAAGGGTGGTAGGAACGCACTTCTTCGGACCGGTTCCTCTGATCCGGTTGTGCGAGATAATCGGCGGCCTGCTCACATCGAAGGAAACCTTCGAAAGGGCGGACGCCTGGGCCCGGAGCCTGGGCAAGGAGACTGTTCTTGTGCGCAAGGACCACGCCGGGTTCATAGCCAACCGCACCAATCTTCCCGGCTCCATCGAAGCGATAAGGCTGGTGCAAGAAGGTCTCGCGACCCCGGAACAGATCGACACGGCGGCAACGTTCGGGGTCGCCGGCGTGCCCGGGCCGATGCAGATAATGGACAACGCTGGGCTCGAGGTGACCTTCAACGCCCTTATGGCCATCTACGACGATACCGGGGAGCCCAGGTTCTACCCACCCCCGCTCCTGAGGCGGATGGTCGCGGCCGGTGTCCTGGGACGCAAGGCGGGGAGAGGCTTCTACGACTATTCCAGTGGCAGCCGAGTTGGTTACGACGTTGCGGGCGGCGTTCTCGCGCCGGCTGCCGATGCAAACGAGGAGGCGGGAGAGCGCCAGGCGGCGATAACGCGGCGCATCCTGTTGCCTATAATCCTCGAGTCAGCGCGTGCGGTCGAGACGGGGGTCGGCAGCCCTGATGACGTCGACAGGGCTTCGCGATTGGGGTTCAACTTTCCGATAGGTCCCCTGCAGCTCGCGGACAGCATGGGGCTCGATGAGGTCCTGGGCACATCGGGAGTCATCTATGCGGAGACCGGCAACCACAATTACTTCCCCCCGCCGTTGCTGCGCCGCATGGTGAAGGCCGGTGACCTCGGCTCAAAGGTCGGAAGGGGCTTCTACGAGTACGAGACGGGTTGAGAAGGAGCCCCGCGCCCCGGCGGTGAGCCGCCAATATGGTTAGTAGTCCGCCGGAATGTCTACCGTCTTCTCACCCGGATGTCTCCCGCGCGGGGGAGTGCTTTAGAGCTATCGGTTCACCACATCTATTGAGTTAATAAATCAATCTTAACTTGGCGGTATTGGGCTCCGATGTCACAAGTGCCGGACTTAGGGGGATGTGTTCCTTATGCTGTATTCGACGTATTTGGCGGTCGTGGTGATCTTTGGAGCTTCTTCGGTACTGGCGCAGCAACTGGCCAAGAGATATGGAAGGGATGAGCACTTCTACTTCTTCGTCGGCATGTTCCTGGGGCCGATCTCCGTTGTGATGGCACTTACCCCACTGCCGACAGGCACAACCAGGACGACGGAAATCGCCAACAAGCCTATCCGGTTCGTGAAAAGTAAGGCGTGCCCCGAGTGCGGTCGTGAGGTCTGTGTCAAGGCTCAAGTCTGCCCGTACTGTCTGACCGGCCTGGAGCCGGCGCTCTGGGAGAACCCGATGTCGATCGAGCAACCCTGACGCCACGCACTCTACTGCGATCCCGGGTCTCAATGCCGACCCGGGATTCTTTATTTGCATACGTACGACTGCCCCTGGCCGCGTGATCCGGCTTGGTTGGGGGGCCTGGGATTTCGTCGGGACTGGACGCGAAAAACGGATTGGAGACATTGGAACAACGCGCCACTTTAAGGTTATAATTGCGCGGTTACCCTTGGCGCATCTGGGAGAAAAAATGCCTAAGTACGTACATTTCCCGATCAATGAGGAGATCCGAGGCATAGGCGGCTACTACAAGGTCCTCGAGGAAGGCGTCATCGATTTCGAGGATAAGAAGGTGCTCTATGCGCTGAAAGGCGCACACTTCGATTCATCCTGCTGTACCGTACGGGGCGTTGGCATGGTCGCCATCGCCGGTTACCTGGCCTCATGGAAATCGGCACAGAACGAGAACGGCTTTCCCGTCAGCGAGGTCAAACATATCAACGACACCGAATCGCGGAAGCAAATCAAGGCTCTGTTGAAGAAGCGGTTCCCATACATCGAAGTTTTTGACTTTGATTAAGTTGACTTACCAGTTCCGGTAGTCGAGACTGAATGCGGCCACAGAAGGGGTAAGGGAGTAACAAAGATCGGATTGTGGATTTAAATAAACCAAGCGATTAATCCATGGTGACTGTCGGGCATATAGTATGGTAGGAGATTTCCAGAAAGGGAGTGATCAAATGGTTGGGATCCGCTCGTACGGAGGGTACATTCCCCGCTATCGATTGAACCGGTTGGTCATATTCGGTTCGATGGGCTGGATTAACCCCGCCAACATGCTTAATGCCCAGGGGGAGAAGGCGGTAGCGAACTTCGATGAAGACTCCGTAACGATGGCCGCGGCAGCGGCGGCCGACTGTGCGAAAGGCTTCAACAGAGACCTCATCGGCGGAGTATACTTTGCCTCGACCACCGCTTCTTATAAGGAGCGGCTATGCGCGAATCTCGTGGCCGGAGCGCTCGCGACGCGCGAAGACGTCAGGACCGCCGACTTCGGCGGTGCGTTGAAATGCGGCACGACCGCGCTGATGTCCGCGCTCGATGCCGTGTCGGCCGGCACGGCCAATAACATCGTGGTGTCCGCGGCCGATTCCAGGCTGGGCACGATGGGCAGCCCGCAAGAGCTTATGTTCGGTGACGGCGCGGCGGCACTGATGGTAGGCGATACCGATATCATAGCTGAGTTCAAAGGTTCCTTTTCGACCGGTCATGATTTCGTCGACCATTTCCGGGGCAGCGGGGGCAAGTACGACCGGCAGTGGGAGGAGCGCTGGATCCGCGACGAGGGATTCGGCACGTTCATCCCCGAGGTGATAAGCGGCATCTGCGATAAATACGGCATGGCGGTGAACGACTTCGCCAAAGTCATCTACCCGTGCTACTTTGGAGGCGCGCGCAAATCCATCAACAAAAAGCTTGGTGTAGAGCCAGATCAAGCTGTCGATAACCTGCAGGCGGTGGTCGGCGACACAGGCGCGGCACAGTCCATGCTCATGATGGTCAAGGCGCTTGAGGAGGCAAAGGCTGGTGACAAGATACTGCTCGTGAGCTATGGCAGCGGTTGCGACGCCCTGATATTTGAGGTGACCGAAAAGATCCACGAGCTGAAGCCGCGCCGGGGCGTGCTGGGGAGTCTAAACCGCCGAACCGACCTCGACAACTACGCCAAGTACCTGACGTGGCGTCGCATGGTCACGGTGGACACGGGCCTTCGCGGCGAGGAGCAGAAGTGGACACGCTGGTCCCTGATGTGGAGGACCCACAGGGCGATGCTCAGCTTCGAGGGCTCCAAGTGCAAGGAATGCGGGACCGTCCAGTTCCCACCTCAGCGAATCTGTGTAAACCCGAATTGCGGTGTTACCGACCAGTCCGAGCCGATCATCCTCTCCGACGGTGGCGGCAAGGTCGCGAGCTTCACTTCCGACATGCTGGCGGCTTCCATCAACCCGCCGGCAATATACGGCGCTGTCAACTTTAACCTCGGAGGCCGTTTCCTGCTTGACTTCACCGACTGTACGGTCGATGACCTTGCGGTCGGAAGCCCGGTCGATCTCAGCTTCCGCGTAAAATACTACGACGCCTTGAGAGACATCACCGACTACTTCTGGAAGGCCGTGCCAGCAGCAGAGGGGGCGGAATAAATGGCAGAAGGGATTAGAGACAAAGTCGTAATCCTCGGAATGGGTTGCACGAAGTTCGGCGAGCGCTGGAGCGACTCCCCCGAGGACCTTGCGGTCGACGCTTTCACCGAGTGCATCGCGGATGCCGGCATCGAAAAAAAAGAGATTGAGGCAGCCTGGCTTGGCAGCCATTTCGACGAGATAAACGTCGGCAAAGGCGGTAACTTCCTGGGAATGGCTCTCAAGCTCCCGCTCATCCCGGTTACCCGCGTCGAGAACTTCTGCGCTTCCGGGACCGAGGCTTTCCGGGGAGCCTGCTACGGTGTGGCGAGCGGCGCCTACGATATCGCACTCGCCCTCGGCGTCGAGAAGCTGAAAGACACCGGGTATGGGGGTTTGCCCGACTCGCCGGCCTTCGGCCAGCAGCAGGCAATGATAGGGCCGAACGCC
>DATCGY010000256.1:0-9785 GCA_036508635.1 Candidatus Anoxymicrobiaceae bacterium | reverse complement strand
TGGGAGTGTTCGAGGCAACGGCGCGCGCCCTGCCCAGCGCGAGGATGTCGGTGATACTTGGTGGTAATCACAGCGTGAGCATCGAGCGCCCGGACGACGTAAATCACCTTATCCTCGAGTTTCTTGACGACATAAGCCGCTAAATAGCCGTGCTCGATCCCCCCTCCCCTTCGAGTGGGCGGCGGAAAAGGTGTTGCATTTTCTCGATCAAGGGGCTAATTTATTTAGCATTAGCAAATAATTGTACGATGGGGGTCGGCATGACGGACAACGGCCAGGTCGAGATCGAAGTCGATGATCTATGCAAGTACTTCGGGGACGTCCACGCGGTCGAGTCGATCAACTTCAAAGTGAGCAGGGGAGAGATATTCGGCTTCCTAGGGCCGAACGGCGCGGGCAAGTCCACCACGATACGCATCCTCTGCACTCTGCTTCGCCCCACCTCCGGGTCCGCCAGGGTCGCCGGATATGAAGTCATGGAGCATCCAGCCGAGGTCAGGCGGAACATCGGCCTCGTGGCCGAGAAGCTCATCCTGTACGACAGACTTACAGCACTTGAAAACCTCGATTTCTTCGGCAAGATGAACCACCTTCCAAGGGACCTTATTAAAAGTCGCAGCGAGGAGTGGCTCAAGAGGCTTGAGATGTACGAGTGGAAAGACAAGCTCGCCGGCACTTTCTCGACGGGGATGAAACAGAGGGTCAATATCGCGCGTGCACTGCTGACGCAACCGAGCATAATGTTCCTCGACGAGCCCACGCTGGGTCTCGACCCGCAGACGACGAGGTCCATCCGCCAGTTCATCCAGGAGCTCGCCGACGCCAACATCACGGTCGTCCTCACGACGCACATAATGGCGGAAGCGGAGGCGCTCTGCGATCGGATCAGCATTATAGACCAGGGAAAGATAGTGGCCCTCGATACGGCTACCAACCTGAAGAAGATGCTCGCAGACGAGGGTGTTGTGCTGGACATGGAGGTCGGCGGGCTCAACGACGGCATCAAGAGCGCGCTGGAGGCGCTGGACTTCGTACACGCGGTGGCCGAGCCGGAGGCGGCAATGCTGAAGGTGACCGCCACGGGCACCGGGGCCGTGCGCCAGATAATAGATACCGTAGAGGAACGCGGGGGTTCGGTAAAGCGCGCAAACACGCTTGAGCCGAACCTCGAGGACGTTTTCCTGCATCTCACCGGGACCGAGATGCGCGCGGAGTTGTCTGGCTCCGCCGGGTCCGCAGCGGGAGGACCTGGAGCTCCAGTAAAGAAGAGCCGGATCCGATAGCGAGGTACCAATGAAGAGCATGCTGAGCAGGTTCCTGTACTTCTGGAAAGACAGCGGCCAGGTGACCAAGAAGGACCTCAAGGACTTCTACCGCGACCGCGCAAGGATAATCTCCTTTATCATAATGCCGATCTTCATGATGTTGCTGACCGGCTATATATTTCCCTCGCAGAGCGCCCTGAAGGACGTTCCCCTCGGCGTGGTCAACCTCGACAACGGCGCGGTGTCGCAGAAGATGGTACAGACGCTGGGTGACCTCAAGGTTACCGGCTCCAACAAGCCGATCATGATCATCAAGAACATCAAGGACCCCGAGGAGATTAAGGAGCTCATTAAAAAGCAGAGCCTCAGCGGGGCCATCATCATTCCCAGGGATTTCACCAGCGGGCTCCTGCGGGGCGTGAAGGGCAAGATAACGATCATCACAGACCAGTCTAACCCGCAGATCTCTTCGATACTCACAACGATGCTGCAACAGGTGTTCCAGGGTATGGGCACGAAGCTGTCGCAGCTGAAGCTCCAGGAACTGCTGGGCGCCAGTATGCCGACGACCGCGATCGCCACGCTGGCGGCCCCTCTCGCGGTGGTGACCCAGGGCATAGTCCCCGGCAAGCCAAACTACTTCCAGTTCGTCGCGCCCGGTATCATCGCGATGGTGACCATGTTCGCGGTCATGATGGGCCTCGCCGGCTCGGTATCGCGGGAGAAAGAACAGGGGACCCTTGACGGCATACTGGTGGCGCCCGTCTCCCGCTTCTCGATAATAATGGGCAAGACCGGAGCCCAGTCCGTCCGCGGGATCGGGCAGGGAGTCATGGTGCTGGTCCTGGCGATGGTCTTTTTCCACGTGAAGGTCTACGGCAACTTCCTGCTGATGCTCCTGATCGTTCTACTGGGCATCCTGGCGTTCGTTGGGCTCGGCATCCTCGTGTCCGCGGCCGCGGAGGAACAGGAGACCGCCATGACGATCTTGATGACGATCGCGTTTCCGATGCTCTTCCTCTCGGGAGCCTTTTTCCCCGTACAGCAGATGCCCGGATTCATGCAGGCTATCTCAAAGTGCTTCCCGATCAGCTACGAGGTCCAGGCGCTGAGGCAGGTGGTCGTGCTGGGTGCCGGGCTCTACGAGGTGTTGAGACCCATACTCATCCTCCTCGCTTTCGGCGTTGTGACGCTGGCAATCTCGATTCCGGCGTTCAAGCGGGTAGTGACGCGCTGAGCCATTCGGCCATGAGACAGGATTCGGACTGACCCCCATAGAAACTTAAGTAGAGAGCGAGCTTGAGGGGGTCAGCCGTGGGTGAAGAGTCGCAAACCGATGCCTCGGATAAGCGCTTCAGAAAGCTCAGGATACTCAACGTCGTTGTGGGCCTCGCCCTTGTAGTGCAGGGTGTTCTGATGGCCGCACTCAGCAGTAACTACTCGCTACCGGTCACGACACATTACCTCGGCATCAACCGCGGACTGCGCTTTCCACTTCCACTCGATAGGACCGCCGGTAGCCTCAGGATCGGGCCGATGGTCGCCTTGTTCCTGTTGCTCAGCGGCCTCGCGCTCCTTCTGATTGCTTCCCCTGGTATTTTCGGCTGGTACAGGAAGAATCTGTTGAAGGGCGCCAACTATGGCAGGTGGACAGAGTATTCGATAACCGCTTCGCTCATGATCGTCATCATCGCGATGCTGGCCGGGATGTACGACCTCTCGAGCCTCATCCTGATCTTCTTCCTGAACGCCACGATGATCTGGTTCGGCTGGATGATGGAGCTGCACAACCAGACAACCGCAAAGACCAACTGGACGGCTTTCGCCTTTGGGTGTATCGCCGGCTTCGTGCCCTGGGTGGTGATCGCCATCTATTTCATCTCGGCCGCGGCCGAGCCGGCCAACAAGGTACCCGGGTTCGTCTACGGCATCATGATATCGTTATTCATCTTCTTCAATGTCTTCGCCATCAACATGGTGCTCCAGTACAAGAAAGTCGGGCCCTGGCGCGACTACCTTTTTGGCGAGACCGTCTACATTATCCTCAGTCTGACGGCAAAGTCCCTTCTCGCGTGGCAGGTGTTCGCCGGGACGCTAAGGCCGAAATAGAGAAAGCGGTTTGACATCAGCCCCAGAGGCTCTTGTAGCCGGTGCCCCCCGCCGGCCACGAGAAGTCGATTGCTCCGCGCGTGCACACGAACCAGCACGCGGCGCACTCCATGCATTGCTCCAGGCTCTTTATCCTCGCCTTCTTCCCGGCAATCTCCCAGCAGCCCCCCAGGCATACTTTCACACAGCGTGCGCAGGCGTCGCACTTCGTCTCGTCGATCTTGATAAACTCACCCGTGCCCTCGACCCATTCGACGCCCGGGAACCTGTCCGACGTCCATGACATTTCAGTCTCCCTTCTTTGCCGGGTTGTCGAACAGTGCCGGGTCGGCGCCGGTGGCGAAATCGACCAGCTTCCTGCTCAACGGATCGGTCACGGGCTCGGTCAGCCTGCAGAGCGCCAGGTAGACGGGCTCGAGAAGAGGCAACAGCACTTTCATCACCGGGTTCGCGACCACCGACACCGGAGCGAGGAAAGCGGCCGCCACACTCACCCCCGAACCGAACCGCTCGAGCGCCCGGTCCAGGAAGCCCAGGGTCCCCCCGAACAGCTTCTGCCCCCTGGTGCGAACGCGGGGCGTCGGGGCGACACCGGTGTCCGCCTCGCCGTCAAAGCGCCCGTGGCTCCAGTTGTAGAAGTACCTGAAGAACATCCTTATCCAGCTCGTGATGACGGCGGGTTCTTTACTTATGGAGTCGAAAATCATCCTTGCCAGAGGTGTGCTCATATGCGTAAAGCCACCAAGGCCCCAGCCGTTGTGGATAAGCTTCTTGAGGAGCCGCTCGTCGTGGCTCTGCTGGGCGTAGCGGAGGTCGTGCCTGTTGGTTCGCGATATCGACCACTGGATTATGGGGTGTGCCCTGATCTGCTCATCGTAGCGCTTCAGGAACGCGGCGGACGTGTCGCCTGCCCTGATTGCCTCGATTGCGACCCCGGCCGCGATATCCGCGGAGAACCAGGCGGCGGGCACACCGTCGCAGAGCTCGGTGCTCTCGAGGCCGGCGGCGTCACCGATAAGGATCATGCCGCCGGTGTGGTTGGGCATACCACGCAGGCTATCGTCGAGCCCGACGAATATCTCGAACCCATCCCACACCCGCGCTCTCAACTTTATGTACGGGCCGACCTCGTCCCTCCACCATGGCAGCTCTCCCGTGATCCTCGAGTGGTACTCGTCGAAGTCGCGCAGGCTCGGAAGCTTGCCCGAATCGGTCATCAGACACTGGTCCTGGATGAAGTGGAGACTCTCCCTGTACGGCCACACCATGAGCCCGTTACCGTAACCCAGCGGTGGGGCGACCTTCTGTTCGTCCCATCCCCAGCAGAACCTGAGGGTATGCCCGAAGATGCGATCGACATCTTCCCTGGATATCTCGTAGTCGTAGCAGTCGGCGAGCGAGATGGCGTTTGGCGGGTACTTTTCGCGCACCCCCGCTTTTATCGCAAGGAATCCCTGGCAACCCTCCGCGTCGATCACAAGCTTGCAACGCAATCTTTCGTCCTTGTCGGTCACCACACCGCAAACTCGTCCATCCTCCAGGATTACGTCGATAGCGACGGTTGATGTCCTGAGCTCAACCCCCGAGGCGACTGCTTTGTCAGCTTCCCACTGGCAAAACGGTTGGCAGTATGCGTTGTAGCCGAAGGCGAGCACCGGGGACAGCGGCTTGGGCACCTTCAGGGAGTCCTCGATGTCGATGTCGCCCGTCTTTATGTCCTTGATTATGTAGTTGATTATCCCGTCGACCGGCCTCTCCACGGGCGGGTTCCCGTCGCGGATGAAAGCCGGGCCGAAGAGGAAACCGTAGAACGGAATGGTAAGTCCGGATATGACCTTTTGTCCGACCCGCTCGCCCCGCTCGAGCATCAGCGTCCTCAGGCCGGCCTCGGCGCACCGCTTCGCCGCAACCGGTCCTCCGAAGCCCGCGCCCACAACGATAACGTCGTAGTCCTCGTTCACATCATCACCCCTTATGGCATTACCGAATAAGGCCGAATCGGTCCGGCTCCGGTTTCACAAAGAAGCGGCACTTCATTTCTTTGCGCACTACTCGTTGAACTGCTCTCGAAGCTCGCGCTTGAGGATCTTCCCCGTGGCGCTGCGAGGCAACGCGTCGGTGAACGCGACAGCCTTCGGCATCTTGAACTTGCCGATCTTGCCGCCTGTCCACTCGATGACCTCGTCTGCGGTCAGCGTCTCACCGGGTGCAATGACCACGATCGCCTTGACGGCCTCACCCCACATCTCGTGCGGGTAACCGATGACGCCGACGTCCTGGATCTTTGGGTGGCGGATCAGCAGGTCCTCTATCTCGGCCGGGTAGATGTTTTCGCCGCCGGAGATTATCATGTCCTTCTTGCGGTCCATGATGTAGAAGTACCCATCCGCGTCACGCCTGGCGATGTCACCGGTGTAGAGCCAGCCGTCCTTTATGGTCTCGGCGGTGGCCTCGGCGTTGTTCCAGTACCCCAGCATGACGAAGTCGGCTCGCATGATAACCTCGCCGGTCACTTCCGGTCCGACCTCGTTGCCGTCATCGTCAACTACCTTGACCTCCGCGAGGAACTCGGGAAGGCCGCAGGAGCCGGCCTTGACCATCGCGTGCTCGCCGTCGATAACCGTGCCCGAGCCGGCCGACTCCGTCATGCCGTACAGGTTGCGGACCTCGATGCCCGCCTCGGCGTACTCCTCCAGCAGTGCTACCGGGAGGGGAGCCGCATAGACGAAGACTTTCCGCACGGAGCTCCAGTCGTATTTCTCGAAGTCAGGAATCATCTTGAGGATCTGCAGCAGGGCCGGCACTGACCCGAAGACGTTGACCTTCTCCTCCTGGATGAGCTCGAGCATTCGCTTGGGGTCAAGGCTCTTGAGCATGACCGTCCGGAGGCCTACCTGCGGCGCGAGTGGGGCGTTACCGATGCCGCCGATATGGAAGAGGGGAAGGACCAGCATGGCGGTCTCACCGAGGTCTCCCACTGTCGCGAGCAGGTTGGTCGCGCTGAAGAAGTAGTTGTTGTGTGTCAGCATCGCGCCCTTTGGACGCCCGGTTGTGCCAGAGGTGTAAAGGATGGTTAGAACGTCGTCATCCCCTCCGACGAGTTCCGGTTCCTCGGTCGGTTCTTTCTCGGCGAGCGCCCTGTACGACAAAGCCCACTCCGGGGGTTCGTCCATTAGCGCCACGAATTGCTCGGCCGGTATGTTCTTTCGGATTGAATCGACAATGTCCACGTATTCCGGGCCGAACACAAACACCTTGCATCCGGAGTCGTTGAGGATGTACTCCATCTCCGGGCCGGCGAGTCGGTAGTTCATCGGGACGAGGATCGCGCCTATCTTTCCAAGCCCGTAGAACATCTCGAGGTACTCGGGCTCGTTCAGCGCGAGAAGTCCGACCCTGTCACCCGGTGCAACGCCCAGCTTCTTCATCGCGTAGCCGAGCTGGTTCGCGCGGCCGTTGGCCTCCGACCACGTAAAGCGAGCGTCCTCGCACACCAGTGCTTCCTTGTCCGGGTTTAGAATGGCGCGATTGGCTAGATAGGAACCGAGGTTGATGGACATAGTGACCAGCCCCTTTCCACACGAGGTACCATTAAGGGCGCCTTAATGTTAACCAATTGAAGCGCACCGGTCCACGAAAACTACCTCGCTGCCTCATCCCGTTACCGCTCGTGGGACTGCAAAGAGCATTGTTGCTTTGGAGCAATCGAGGAGCGCACCGGCGAAGCCGCCAGCGACCCGTTGCAGGAAACAGGTATTGAAACCGCGGCGTCCAACGTACAATAGATGTCACAGTCGAGCAAACCTCAGGCGAGGAAGACTGACGTTCGTGCTTTGGTACAGCGATGAGGAGGTTCACGATGATAATCGACAGTCACTTCCACCTGGTTGACGAGGGCTGGCACGATATGAGCGTTTTCGTCGGGCAGGCGAAGGTCGTCACGTCCATGGTTGGAAAGTACACGGGCGACTACGCCAATCCCGTTGAGCTTGTTAAGAACCTGCTGCCTATCCTCTCCGACAAAACCGGTGAGAAGCTGGTAGCCAGCATGAGCGATGCCGGGGTCGACAGGACGTGCATCTTCGCGCATGACACCGGTTTACTCGCGGGTGAACCGGCGGTCCCCATCGAAGAGCAGAACAAGCTGGTGGCCGAAGCGGCCGCGCGATTCCCGGACCGGCTGATATCGTTCTTCAGCATCGACCCGCGCCGAAAGGGGGCACTGGAGCTCTTCAAGAGGTCGGTTGAGGATTGGGGGATGAAGGGCCTGAAGTTCCACCCGACCTCCGGCTTCCACCCGTACGATGAGGTGTGCTACCCGTTTTACGAAAGGTGTGTCGAGTACAAAATGCCGGTGCTCCTGCATACCGGCAGCCAGCCGGCGCCTCTGAAGGGGCGCTTCACGCAGCCGATCCATCTAGACGACGTCGCCGCCGACTTCCCCGAGCTGCCCATAATAATGGCGCACGTCGCGCACCAGCTCTGGGAAGAAGCTCTCATGATCGGAGGCATCAAGCCGAACATCTACTACGACTTCTCGGGTTGGCAGCTCTTCATGAACACGCATCCCGGTGACTTCTACAGGATGTTGAGGCGCGTCATAGACGATGTAGGCCCCTGGAGGGTATTCTTCGGGAGCGACGGGCCGTATCTCAACTTTGTATATCCGCTCGATAAATGGGTAAAGGCCGTCCAGCAGCCGGATGTTACGGTGTGCCCGGACGTCTGTTTCGCTGATGAAGAAAAGGAGATCATCATGGGCAGGGCCTTTGCCAGACTCATGGGGATCTGAAAGAACGGATGACGTGAGCGAAGCAAGTGAGAGTTCGAGCGCGCCCGGCTGCAGCGCCGGGAGTCGTTTTGAAAGAAAACGCGGGATAAAACCAAGAAAAACTCGCATAACGATGGTACTCCTTGGCGCGGCGGTACTGCTCATCCTCGTGGTGGCCGCGCTGATGGAGCTTTTTGGCATCGGGAGAGTGTTCAAGGGGGTCACCATCGACGGCGTTCCCGTGGGAGGCATGACCAAAACCCAGGCCCTGGGAGTCGCGAAGGAAGTGGCGGCTCCTTTGAACGGGGATGTCACGGTGCACTACGCGGACAAGAAGTTCCAGGTCGACCCCAAGGCGATCGACTTCAAAGTCCATCCGGACACGATGGCTGCCTGGGCTTACTTGAAGGGGAGGTCGGAGGTCGTTCCAGTCCGGATGTTCAAGCGCCTCTTAGGTATATCGAACAGCGTCAACGTCCCCGTTATCTTCACATACAACAAGGCGAAGCTGAACGCGCGGGTAAGCGAGATCGCGAAGGCGGTAAACCACGAGCCCACGAGCGCGCGCATCAGCGTGGCCTCGGGCGCCCCGGAGATCGTTCCTTCATCGAATGGTGTTGAGTTGAATGAAAAGGCCACCGCGGATGCCGTCCTCGCTGCCCTGAGTAAGAAGAACCGGGACACGGAAGTCGTCGTCTACTACCTGAAGCCCGACCTCACGGAGCTCATCATCGGCAAGATTGTCGTCATACACCTCACAAAGTTCAGGTTGTACCTGTACAACAAGAAGGAGTACGTCAACGACTACAAGGTAGCCGTGGGAATGCCGCAGTACCCGACTCCCAAAGGGAAGTTCCACATCACGTACAAGGAGAAGAACCCTACCTGGCTACCCACCTCGGAGTGGGCGAAAGACAAGAAAGGGATACCCCAACCCCCCGGCCCCAACAACCCGCTCGGTGGCTACTGGATGGATCTCGGTGGAGGGATAGGCATACACGCGACACCGTACGAGAATTCCCTTGGTTCGCAGGCGTCGCATGGTTGCATAAGGATGGACCCCAACGACGCGGGTCAGCTTTTTAACGAGATCAAGGTGGGTACCCCGGTGTTCATCATCGATTGATCGTTGCGGCGTTCGCTCCTCACCGTGGTAAGGAGCCCTCATTTTTACTGCGTTTATCCCGCTGAGCCCACGCTTATTTGCCTCAAGGAGCGTTTGGGTATTTCATACTTAAGGTCGATTGCAGGAATTTACTTTGTCCTGTAGAAAGAGCGCAACAAGCAAATGGCAGGCGGCAGGTGGAGCGATTCCAGATCGCACAGGTGCATTTGGGCCAGGCAGTGACTGTTCGTGGTGGTCGATGCCGGCCCGGGTAGTTCTTCTGGTGGGTTTGTGTTCGGTGCGGCAACCGTCCACAGAAGAAACGTTTCCCATGCACATGAAGATCCACTCCTGTTGGCGGCCTCAGGATCAAGGGGGAACGTTATGAAGACCAAGTTACGGGGAGAGGACTCCTCCACGCGGAAACGTCCGGGGATGAAGTCACCGCTCGGAAAGGCAGTTCTGCACAGGTTGCTACCTGTGATCCTAGTGCTATCGCTAATGCTTGCCATGGTACCGTTTTCCACACTGGCAC
>DATCGY010000255.1:0-3909 GCA_036508635.1 Candidatus Anoxymicrobiaceae bacterium | reverse complement strand
GCGGGAGATTGACCTGCTGGACATAGCGCCGACCTGGGCCTTCCAGGAGTTCTGCCGCCGGTTCGACACGGTCAACTACCTGTCCATCGACATCGAGTCGCCCATGGCCATGCGCCACATGGACATCAGGGACCTGGACCTGCCGGACGATCGATTCGACGTCCTGGTCTGCTACCACGTGATCGAGCACATCGACGACGAGGCGAAGGCGCTCTCTGAGCTCTACCGTGTGATGAAGCCGGGGGCCTTCGCGGTGATACAGGTGCCGGTGCAGGTCAAGAAGACCGTGCAGCGCGAGGAGCTGACCAAGCTGCAGGCCAAGCGCATCCTGGTCTACGACTGCCACCTGCGCGCCTACGGGCTCGACTTCAAGGACACGCTGGAGGAAGCGGGCTTCGAGGTGGAGGTTAGCGAGTTCGTCAAGAAGTTCAGCCGCGAGGACATCAAGCGCTACGGCCTCGACCGCACCGAGGACCTCTACATCTGCTGCAAGTAAGTGAAAAAGAGGGGTCAGGCACTTTTCATCCATTTTTTTTCACTCTTGTCGTCATGCAGCCGTGACAGATCTTGGTTCCTCCCGTTGCACCCCGTTCGGTGAGCAACGTCCGTCACGGTGCCTGGCACCGATTTTCAACTTAACTGATAAAATATACGCCGCACGCCAAGAGACAGACCAAGGAGGTCGATATGGTAGACGCTGTAATAGTTGACATGTTGCGGATCCCCTTCTCCCGCTCCCGCCCGGCGCAGCCCGAGCGAGATGCCTATAACAAGCAGCGGGTGGACGAGGCTCTCGCGATGGTCATCAAGACCCTGATCAAGAGGAACAAGGTCAACCCCGAGGAGATCGGCGACATCATCACCGGTTGCTCGCTGCAGATGCGCGAGAACTTCCTGATGGGCGGCCGCACGATCGTCATGCTCGCGGAGCTCCCGTTCTCGGTGCCCGCCCAGGGCATCGACCGGGTCTGCATCTCCGGCATGAGCGCGCTTCACCAGTGCTCGATGGAGATAATGCTCGGCTACTCCGACGTGTGCTTCGCCAACGGCATGGAGCACATGACCCACGTCCCGCTGGACGCGCGGTTCAACCCCGACCTGATGCAGGTCAGCCCGCGTTTCTGGTCTGACGAGGCTCTCAAGAAGTACGAGCTGCAGACCGCCCTGTCCATGGGCCTCACGGCCGAGAAGCTGTGGTCGCAGACGGACATCACCCGCGAGGAGATGGACGAGTGGTCGCTGTTCAGCCACCAGCGCGCGGCGAAAGCGGTGGAGTCCGGGTACTTCGTCGACGAGATCCTGCCGCTGGACGTCGAGCAGGAGGACGGCTCGATCAAGCACATCGACAGCGACCTTTCGATCAGGGGCGACACGACGATGGAGAGCCTCTCCGGGCTGAAGCCGGCCTTCACCCCTGACGGATCGATCACCGCCGGAAACTCCTCCCCGCTGAACGCGGGCTGCTCCAGCGTGCTGCTGATGAGCGCGGAGAAAGCGAAGTCGATGGGCCTCAAGCCTCTGGCCAAGGTCATCTCTATGGGATGGGCCGGGGTCGACCCCAGCATCATGGGCGCGGGTCCGGTTCCGGCGTCCAAGAAGGCGCTGGACAAGATCGGCATGTCCGCCAAGGAGATCGACTACTGGGAGATCAACGAGGCTTTCTCGATCGTGGCACTCTACGCCATCAAGGAGCTCGGCCTCGACCCCGATCACGTCAACGTGCACGGCGGCGCAGTCGCAATCGGCCATCCGCTTGCAGCTTCCGGCCCCAGGCTGACAGGAACGCTGGCGCGTATCCTCCAGCAGGAGGGCGGGAAGTACGGCGCCGCGACCCTGTGCGGTGGCGGCGGCCAGGGCGGAACCGTGATCATCGAGAAGATATAGCAGGTAGACTGAATTGGACAGAGCCGGGGCTCATGCCCCGGCTCTTTTCTTTGTGCTGATATCATCTGCGTATGGACACGGGTACACCGCTTGCCTCAATGCGAATAAAGTCCGGCATACCGCTACTGGCGCTCGTGTGCGGCGTTGTCTTCCTGGACTCCGTCGGCTACGGGCTGGTCGTGCCCGTGCTGCCTTTCTATGCGAAGCAGCTCGGCGCGAACGACTTCGCCATCGGGTTCCTGTTCGCGACCTACGCCATCGCGCTCTGCCTCGCCGCCATCCCCTTCGGCATCCTCTCGGACCGCTTCGGGCGCAAGCCCTTTATCCTCTTCGGGATGTTCGCGATGGCTGGCGCGTTCGTGTTCTACGCCCTGGCCAAGTCCTACCCCGTGCTGGTGGTCGCCCGGATCCTCGACGGGCTCACGGCCGCCGCGACCTGGAGCGCGGCCCTGGCGCTTCTGGGGGACAGGTTCCCCGGCGAGGAGATGGGCTCCAGGATGGGTTGGGCGATGTCAGCCGCGGCCATCGGGGGCATCGCCGGGCCGCTGCTGGGCGGGACGCTGTCGGACGCCTTCGGCTACCGAGCGCCTTTCTACGTCATCGCGGCGGCCTGTGTCGCCGGCGGTCTGGTGTCCCTCTTCCTGGAGGAACAGAAGGTGTCGAGGCGCGCTCTTTCCGCCGGCTGGAGGATGCTCAAGCCGATGTTCACCAACAGGAACGTCATGATCGCCTGCCTGGTGACCCTGGTCACCTCGATGGGCCTGGGGCTGCTCGAGCCGATACTGCCCATCTACTTCCGGAGCACGTTCAACATGAGCAGCACCGTCATAGGGATCGTGTTCGGCATGACGATGCTCTTCTATGCCATCGCGAGCCCTCTGTCCGGGAAGCTCTCGGACAGGGTCGGGAGGAAGAACCCCATCCTGGCCGGCCTGGTCCTGACCGCGATCATCACGCCCCTTATCGCGGTCTTCAAGAACGTGCCCGCGGTGTATGTCCTGATGGCGCTGTTCGGGTTCGCGATCGCTTTCTTCGGCACGCCTTCCATCCCGCTCATCACCGATGCCCTGCCCCAGGCGCCCGGCGCCGGCGAGGCGAACCAGTACGGCGCGGCCTTCGGCATGTTGAACTTTTTCTGGAGCCTCGGTTACGCGCTGGGGCCGCTGCTGGGCGGGGCGGTGTACCAGTGGGCCGGACTGCTCACGGCGCTACTGGTCTACTCGGGGCTGCTGGTGGTGCTTACCGTGGTGGTGGCGCTGACGCTGTCGGAGCGGACCGTAGACCTGGAGGCCAACGGCGTCGTTGGCGAAGCTGAATAGGGCTGGTGCGGGGAGTGGGGCTCGAACCCACACGCCTTTCGGCACGGCTTTTTAAGAGCCGAGCGTCTGCCAGTTCCGCCATCCCCGCTTGTTACTTGTTAGGGCTTTTCGGGATGTTCCTGCCCCTGTAACTATCTGTCTGTGCGTGACAATTCGGGCAAAGGATCTGCAGATTCTCCAGTCTGTTGTCGAACCTGTCGTCGTTGATGTGATCCAACTCTAATGATATCTGTTTTCCATTCCATTCGGTAAGGCCGCACATTTCACAGGCCCGTTCTTTCAGGCCAGCCGCGATGAGCCTTTCTTTGATGCGGTATGTTTTGGTGTAGTCTGAGTCTTTCACGAGAATCTCTTCAAGAGGCCTTCTGTTCATTGCGGCGAGGCCCATGACATCCCCCCTGTTCCACCCTTGACCGGTCATGTGGGAAGTGTCGATCCGATGTTCCCTGATGAGCTTGTGAACCGTGTGGTAGTTGCCCCCAAGAGGTGAGTAGCCGGCCTTGATAAGCGCCTGCCGGATAGACCTGGAAGTCCTGAGAGCTTCCAGCAGTTTCTCCTGTGAATGCTTCCTGCTTGCCGGCAAGGGCTGCTCCAATAATAGCTTGCATTGATATTATAGAAGCAGCCTGTGACAGGTATTATTAGCTTGTTCTGGCTTTCTCCAGCGCGTCATTGAGCACCTGCACGACGTCGAAGGCGCTCCGGA
>DATCGY010000254.1:0-8241 GCA_036508635.1 Candidatus Anoxymicrobiaceae bacterium | reverse complement strand
TATCGACATGGCGTTAACAATTATTTACAGCCATAAACAAGATATAACAGGAAAACATGGAAGACAATAACAACCGGCCGCCGAGAGGTATTACCGGCGAGCGGGCAATCGACATCGGAGACATCAAAGTCACACCGTTCGTCTCGTCACGGTTTCGCCTGGACGGTGGTTCGATGTTCGGGGTCGTTCCGAGGGTCCTCTGGGAGAGAAAGGCCACGCCCGACTCCATGAACCGCATCGATCTCAACTCAAACTCGCTCCTCATCGAAACGGGCGGGCTCAAGGTGCTCCTGGAGCCCGGAATGGGCTCCAAATACGATGCCAAGCAGAGCGAACTCTATGCATTGGGCGATGGTGATGTGATAAAGGAGCTTGCACGGCTTGGAGTCAAACCGGAGGACATCGACCTGGTATTGGCGACGCATCTTCACCTGGATCACGCGGGGGGCACTACCGCTTCAGACGGGTCGCACGGCGCCCGACCGTCCTTCCCGAACGCGAAGCTAGTAGTCCAGCTCGAAGAGCTGAAGGCCGCGCTGGAGCCACATGCCCTCTCAAAGGGTTCGTACAGGCAAGATGACTTCGTTCCCCTCGTAGACAACGGAGCGCTGATGACGGTCGAAGGGGATGTGGAGGTGGCACCCGGAGTCTTCGTGGAGATGACGGGCGGACATACACCCGGCCACCAGATCGTCCGCATCGATTCCGGTGGGCAAGAGGCCGTATATCCCGGCGACCTGGTGCCTACGTGCGCCCACCTTCGGCTGAACTGGCTTATGGCGTGGGACCTCGACCCGCGAGCCGTCTATGCCCACAAGGGGCGACTGCTTGCCGACTGCGCGGAACGGGAGGCGCTGCTGTTCTGGTCGCACGACCCGTGCGTCGCGGGATGTCGTATCAAGACTTCACAGGCGGGATACTATGAGATCGACGAAGAATCAGTGCTTGAAGCGAACAGATAGGCGGGTTGCCGCCTGCAGGCTGCGCATAATGCCGATGTCGTGGGCGTGTGCACAGGATGCCGTCCCGGGAGGCGCGATGAGGGGGAGGGCCCGCTAGATGGAGTGCGCGAATCATCCGGGAGTCGAACCGGCCGCCAGGTGCGTCTCGTGCGGGAAGTTTCTGTGCTCGGAGTGCATGTTGGACCGCGGGCGGATGTACTGCCGTGCATGCGGCGAACTGGCGCCCGAGCGGGTCGAGTTCGTCACTATGCCCTGCGAACCTCCCGAACGCAGCTCCTGGCTTGAGGGAATCGAGCCCGGCAGGTCGTTTTCTTTCATGCTGGACGACCCGGACTGGCTGACGAGGTTCCTCATCGGAGTTGTTCTCGCGTTGCTCTCGTTCCTCATCGTTCCTTTTCTCATGATCATGGGCTACATGCTCGAAGTCATGCGCATGGCCGAGGCGGGGGATGACCACAGGCTGCCGCCGTGGGACTCGACGGGCAAGAAACTGAAAGAGGGCGCAATCATAACGGCTATCGCCCTGCTGTATGCGATACCGCTGTACGTGATCGTCGGCGGCACCACGGTGCTGGGGACGCTTGCCGGGGGGGTCCATGGGCCGGGGCAGGTTTTCGCCGTACTCTTGTTCGCGCTTGGCTGGCTGATGAGTCTCGTTATCCTGCTGATGCTGGTCCTGGTGTTTCCGGCGGTCGCGCAGGTGTACGCGTCGTCGGGAAGCTTCAAGGAATCGTTTCGCCTCAAGAAGGTCTTCGGCCATATAGAAGAGTGCTTCAAACAGCGGATGGTGGTGCTGGCTATCACCATCGTGGTGTTCTTGTTCTTCATTCCGCTCGGCCTCATGGCTTGTGGCGTGGCCGTGTTCGTTACCGCATACTACGCGCTCCTGGTTGTCTGGCATCTTTTCGGGCAGCTTGCTCGCACCCGCGAGCAACGGGAGGCCGAAGGCGGCGCGCCTGATGCTTGAGGGACCTGACCGCATCGGCTTGACCACGACCATCCCGGTGGAAGCTGTATTCGCCGCGGGCCTCGTACCTGTCGACCTCAACAACATCTTTGTTTCGAATCCTCAGCGCGACCAGTTCATCGAGCGGGCGCTGGAGGAGGGCTTCCCACAGGGTTCATGCGCGTGGCTCAAGGGAATATTCGGGGCGACGGTCGCTCGCGGAGGCCCGCGACGTGTAATAGGTGTGGTCCGTGGGGATTGCGATGGCACAGACATCCTGCTGGAGGCGCTCGAACTCGAGGGTATCGAGGTGATCGCATTCGCTTACCCGCTACCTCCGAACCGGGAGGACATGGAGCGCGAGCTTCGCAGGTTCTGTTCGCGACTGGGCACCTCTCTGGAGGCGGCCGAATCGTGGCGGCCCAGGCTCGCGCCCGTGCGTGAAGCACTCCACGAGGCCGACCGCCTCTGCTGGGAAGGGAACAGGCTCACGGGCCGGGAAGCACACGGCTGGCTCGTCAGCTCGAGCGATTTCGAAGGCGATCCGGACGCCTACCTCTTGCGGCTTCTGGAGTTCCTCGCGGAAGCACGGGACCGGGAGCCTCTCGACAGGCGCGGCGGGCTGCCTTTCGGAAGAGAGGTAAGGCTTGGTTATATCGGGGTGCCGCCGATCACCCCCGAGATTTTCGATCTCGCGGAACCTCTTGGTGCCAGGTTCGTGTTCCACGAGGTGCAGAGGCAGTTCTCGATGCTGGCTGGCGATGGCGGAGCGCCTGAGGATCTGGCCTCACAGTACCTCTCTTATACCTACCCCTACAACGTGAGAGGGCGCGCTCTCGACATAAACCGACAGTCAGAGTTGAGGCGACTGGACGGGATCGTCCATTACGTCCAGAGTTTCTGCCACCGAAACATGGAGGACGTGATTTTCATCAAGACTCTCGACAAGCCACTGTTGACGGTAGAATGCGACTGCCCGGGTGGGCTGGGCGCGACCGCGTGGGCCAGGCTTGAGAACTTCGTGCAGGTGCTGGGTGAGAACATCGATTCCTGATGCGGGAGCAACAGCGTGGGTTGCTCTGCTTCGCCGTGCTATAATCGAAAATGAATCCAGAAGGAGCGAGGAGTTTTTGGCATGTACAGGCTCGGCGTAAAGAGGCAGTTCAGCGCGGCCCATAAGCTCGAGGGGCACCCTGGCAGGTGCTCAAGACTACACGGACACACCTGGACGGTCGAAGCCGTGTTGCGGTCCGCCAAGTTGGGGCCCGACGGGCTGGTCGTGGATTTTGAGGACCTGGAAAAGGCGCTGGACGAGGCCATAGACCCGTTCGACCACGAGTACCTGAACGAGGTGCCACCGTTCGACGGTCTCGCGCCCACCGCCGAGAATGTTGCGCGCGCGATCTTTGACAGGCTCAAGGTCGCGGTCGAGGGTTCATCGTGGCGCGCCGAGCTCGAGTCGGTGACAGTGTGGGAATCCGGAGAGGCGCGCGCCAGCTTCTCGATTGAATAATAACCTGATGACAGCGTGAGACCCAGCCGCTACAATTGGCCTAATGCGGCATCCGGAGCATGCGACCGCGGCTTATGCGGGCTCCGGGGACAAGCCGTTTTTTTTGAGGGGATGGTTCGGTGAAAGGCAAGTATCTCAAAGGCAAGACAATCGAGTACGACGGATCACAGCTCTCTCCGTTGTGGGCATACGGCAATTTCGACGTGCTGGGCGACAGCATCGTGTCTTTCCGGGGCCCATGCAACATCGCCGAGGAGTTCATGGTGGACATGGAGGACCGGCGGAAGCACGCCGAGATATCGTCGCAGGACATGCTTCATTTCCTCGTGGAGCTATTTGGGACAGGCATGAACGAGATAGTCCTGGTCCAGCGCCTCCTTATCACGGTAGTCCTCGAGCTGCTGGGGGAGACCGTGTCCGAGGATGCTGAGATCGAACGCGACTACGATAACCTCTTCGCCGTTGCACCCGATTCCGACGAGCGCGGCAAGTTGAGCGTATCGGTCGCCACGGTCAGCCTGGTCTCCGGGCTCATCCACCTTGGCCTCAATGTCACCAGCGAGGGCACGCCCGTTACGACCGTGGGGCTCGAGGAGCTGGGACTCGACGACATCGACAAGTTCGCAGTCGACGTCGCGAGACTCTTCATCGAAGAGATGAAGAACGTCAGAATGGACGCAAGCAAGGTACGGCCGGTCTTCTAGAAAGGACGGTCTCTTGTCGACTCGCGGTAACATCGAGGAGATTTTCGATTCGGTCCAGGGAGAGGGCCCTCTGCTTGGATGCAGGCAGATCTTCGTGCGCCTCGGCGGGTGCAACCTCGCCTGTCTCTATTGCGACACCCCACAGGCCCGCCGGCCCGCCGCGACTTGTCGCGTCGAGACGATAGCGGGCACGGGCCGGTGCGACTTCATACCGAACACCATGTCCGTCGAGGACGTGACCGGCGTGGTGGGAAGGCTGCGGATAACCGGGCATCACTCCATGGCGATAACCGGCGGCGAGCCGCTGATACAGGCGGACTTTCTCAGGGAATTGCTCCCCGCTCTCAAAGCCGAAGGATTTACCAATTACCTGGAGACAAACGGCACTTTCCCCGACGAGCTCGCCGGCGTGGTCGAGCACGTCGAGTACGTATGCGCGGACATCAAGATCCCGTCCTGTACGGGTGAGCCGGAGAGGTTCGAGGTGAACCTGGAGTTCCTCAAGGCATGCGACGTCGCCAACCTGTTCGTAAAGATTGTGGTCACCGAGGAAGTGGAAATGGACGAGGTCATGCAGGCCGTCGAAGTGGTGAACGCTTCGGGGCGCCTGGCCACCATCGTGATACAGCCCGTCATGGGCCGCCGGGGTGAAATAGGCGTCGGGGGTCCTCTTCTACTGGATATCCAGCGCAGGGCCCTTGAGGCTCACCCCGATGTCAGGGTGATACCAAGAATCCACCAGGTGCTGAGGCTGGCTTAAGAACCTTTCTTCCGCATGCGCCTGAACTTCAACCACGCCAGGGACAGCATAACGACGATCAACACCGTTTGCGATATCACCGAGCCGGCAAGGTGCGTCTGCCGGTGGGGAAGCGTTCCATTGTGCCAGGGAAACTTGTAATCTTCGGTCTCGATGTCTTTGAACAGCTTGACCAGGAGCTCCATATCGGGGAGCGCGCCACCGATCGCACCCCAGAGAATTGCCCGATGCCGGCCATCACTGCGAACCAGCCGGTTGAACAGCAGGATGCTCAACGCACCGACACCGGCCACCGTGTCGAGGACATACCCTATATCATGATCCGGGTCGTGATGCGGCGTTATATCGAGGAGCGGGTGGCTCGCGAAACCCACGATGAGAGCAGGCAGAGGCCTGTCGACAAGGTAACCCGCGGTCGCGCCCACTACCACATGCGTTGTCCAGTGCAATGATTTCCTTTTCTAGCTCGCTGACTGTGGATATATTCTACTAGAGTATTCATCAAGGAGGTGCAAGAGATGTCCATGATGTTCGAAGGGCGTAAAGCTTACTCGATCGCCGAGGCAGAGGTCAGGGTAGCTGTCGCTTCGCTCGATCCCGAGCTTACTGCCGCGGAGAGAGGCATCACTTTCGACAGCTCCGCCGGGCGTTTTGTTGTACCGTTCCTGGGCGAGGATGTCTCGGTGGGGTTCCCCGGTGGAGAGGTGACGGGTGCTTCCGGCAAGCCCCTGTCGGGTGCTGTGGCCATAGTCGCGCTCCACTACCTTTATTACAGGGGAGAGCCGCTACGTGCCGCCGGCTGGCTGGCTTACCGTGATATGCCCGGTGGCAGGGATTTCTCCCGAGCATTCGAATCCATGGCCGAATCGAGGCTAGCCGACCGTTTCGGGGACGCTCCCGAGGAGTTCGTAAGAGTTGCACACTCGCTCGACGGCAAGGCCGGTGACGCTGGCGATTATTCGTTTGTCATCCAGGCACTGCCCAGGGTGCACATCCTAGTGATACTCTGGCCTTCGACAGACGACGTCGCCGGCGCCGCCAACATACTCTTCCAACCCAGCATTCCCTACTATCTCCATACCGAAGACATAGCCGCCCTCGGCATCGTCACTGCCGAGCGTCTCTGCCTTCCTCTTAAGGGGAGGAAATGACCCGGGCCTGAGAGACCCGGCTCAGGTTCGGTGGGCCCTGACGGACTAAAACCCCCGTTGCGTCAATAAAGAATGTGTACTCGAACGTCCATTGGTTACCTCAAAAAAATGTACCCGAGGCAACTCCGAACCTTGACAGCCAAATGGATGCGAATTATCATGCTTTTAATTAATTGAAGGTTCGTTTAATTAATTATGGCAAGACCAAAAGACAAGGCGCCGATCAGGAAACAGGAGATCCTCGAGCACTTCTACAAAGTCCTGAGGGACGAGGGGCTCGAGCGCGCGTCGCTTGCAAAAATCGCCAGCTCGATGGGAGTGCATCCCAGCTTGCTCATTCACTATTTCTCCAGCAAAGAACAGATGACCATTGCGCTGGTCGATTACATCGCGGAGCTCTACAGCGAGTCTTACATCGGATGGATACAGGAGATCGCGGACCCCAACAAGAGGCTCGATGCGATACTCGACATGCTGTTCGGCCGCGATTGGATGGAGCACGTCGACCAGAGTGTTTTCCACGCATGTCACTACCTGGGCTTTCATAACGACGAGATAAAGCGCCGGTTCAAGGCCATTTACGGCGCCTTCAGGGAACCTCTCAAAGAGGAGTTCAAGAACCTGATGGAGCACGGACTGATCCGGGAGATGGATGCCGGGCTTCTCGCGGACACGGTTATCGCAATGACCGAAGGCCTCGATTTTTACGGGACTGTAATAGGGACCGGGGGTAGGTTTCGGGGCATCGGCGAGGAATTGAAAAGCGCAGCGCTTTCCCTAATGACTGCGGGTGCAAGTAGGTCCGGAAGCGGAATGGGAGTCAAATAGCGGCTAACGGAATGTCGGGCGCCGCAGGCGCTCGCGCGGACGTTGACTGGAGGGTGCATAGTGTCTGACGACAGGTACGTTATAGCTCATGACGTGGGTACCGGTGGGAGCAAGGCGGCGCTCTGCGACCTGAGCGGCAGGATCCTCGCGAGCAGGTTCTCCCCTTACGAAACGAGCTATCCGCGCGAGAACTGGGCGGAACAGGACCCGGGCGACTGGTGGGAAGCTGTAACCCGCACGACCCGCGAGGTCCTCGAAGAGACCTCGATCGACCCTGAGAAAGTCGTGGGTGTCATCTACTCGACGCAGATGATAGGCGTACTTCCCGTCGACCAGGCGGGCACGCCGCTGCGCCCGGCCATCATCTGGCTCGACGGCCGCGCCCAGGAACAGGCCGACAAGATAATCCGCTGGCTCACAAAGCCGCTGCTGCTGGCTATCGCCGGCGGACTGCCGACGGGCAAGGACGTCATTGCCAAGCTGATGTGGCTCAAGCAGCACGAGCTTGGCATCTACAACGAGACGCACGCCATCCTCGAGGTGTGCAGCTATCTGGTGAACAAGTCCTGTGGCGAGTTCGTCTACGATTACTCGGCCGCGTCAGCCACCGGGGCTTTCAACTTCAAGAAGAAAGACTGGGATTACACTCTCCTTAAGCTCGTCAAGGTAGACCCAACCAAGATGCCGAAGGTCATGGCCTCGCACGAGCAACCAGGAGTCCTTACGAAGAAGGCGGCCGAAGAGATGGGACTGGTGCCCGGCACCCCGGTGTTCACGGGCACCGGCGACGTTCCGAGTGCGACAGTGGGCTCAGGAGCCGTGATCGACGGCCAGGGCCATATCTACATCGGCTCTTCCGGCTGGATCGCGGTGACGATGCCGAAGGAGGCTAACAACGGGCGCAAGGGGATAGTGAGCATATCGTCCGCCGACCCGACCAGGCACCTGCTGCTCTCGGAGATGGAGAGCGCGGGCGCGTGTTTCAAGTGGTTCAGCGAGCACCTCATTCCCTGCGATATCGAATGCGGGCCAGACGTGGATATCATGGACTTCCTCAATGACGTCGCCGCAAGCGCTGAGCCTGGCAGCCACGGCCTCATCTTTAATCCCTGGATGTTCGGAGAACGCTCGCCCATACCCGATACGACTGTGCGAGGAGGGTTCATCAATCTGAGCCTCGACCACAGGGGCCGCGACATGGTCAGGTCTCTGTTCGAGGGGGTGGCTCTCCATGGGCGCTGGATGCTCGAAGGGGTAAGGACCTGCGGGTTCGATGATGTCGTCCTCCGGGCGATCGGCGGAGGCGCCAAGAGCGACCTGTGGATGCAGATCTTCGCGGATGTCCTCGGAGTGAACATAGAGGCGGTGGCCGAGCCG
>DATCGY010000253.1:0-6375 GCA_036508635.1 Candidatus Anoxymicrobiaceae bacterium | reverse complement strand
CGGAGGTAAGAACTACGCCACCAGCCAGTTCAACGTTGCCGCCGACGGGCACCGTCAGGCCGGTTCCTCGTTCAAGACATTTGTGCTGGCCAGGGCGCTTGCGGACAGCATCTCTCCCGAGCAGACGTATGACGCCTCGTCGCCCCGCACCATAAACCTTACTGACGGCGGCAAGTGGAAAGTCAACAACTACGACGGCCACGGAAGCGGTTCCACGACCATCCGCAATGCGACTATCCACTCGATAAACGTCGTCTTTGCCCAGTTGATAATGGACGTCGGTCCCTCGCGAGTGGCCGAGATGGCCAAGCAGATGGGCATACAGTCCCCCGTCGAATCGAATCCCGCGATCGCGCTGGGCGGACTCCACATCGGCGTCACCCCGCTCGAGATGGCTTCCGCTTATGGGACCCTCGCGACCGGAGGGGTCCATGCCGTCGCCCGCTCGATCAACAAGATCACGGATGCAAACGGGAATATCATCGAGGAGGGCAAGCCGGAGACTCATAACATCCTCGACCCGAAAGTCGCGGCAAAAGCAAACGAGATACTCTCGGAGGTCGTATCCAGCGGCACCGGGACGGGGGCCAGGATAGGCCGTCCCCAGGCCGGAAAGACGGGAACTACGGAGGACCACGCGGACGCCTGGTTCGTCGGCTATACGCCGGACCTGGTGGCCGCGATCTGGGTCGGTTACCCGCAGGGGCGCATATCGATGGGAGGCATGACCGGTGGAAGCACTCCGGCGACCATCTGGCGTATCTTCATGAGCGCGGCGCTCGAAGGCACGCCTCAGACGAAGTTCCCGACCGGCAACGAAAACGCCTCCCCGGAACCGACGACACAATCAGACGCTGTCCAGGTCACGCTCTGCGACGAATCGGGGCTTCTTGCCGTCGATGGATGCCCTCACACCCATACCGCGACGTTCAACAGGGGCGAAGCCCCCACGGCTTACTGCAATATCCACAATTCGTCAGGAACGAAGAAGGTACCTAACGTGGTCGGCATGAGCGGTTCGGCCGCAAGCTCCGCTATCAACCGGGGGGGCCTCCATACAACCGTCGTGAACCAGGCGGATAGCGCACCCGCTGGAACAGTCTTCTCGCAGACACCATCCGCGGGCACTCCCCTGAGCGCGGGGGGCACCGTCACCTTGTTCGTGTCCACCGGCTCCTCCGGGAATATCGTGCCCGGAGTGGTAGGCATGGACGAAGGGACCGCGCGCTCAACTCTCTCGGCTCACGGCTATAGCGCCAGCGTCAGGTACGTGTCCGGCAACCCGGCCGGCAAAGTGATTAGCCAGAGTCCGGGGGCCGGGGCGAGACTCGCGTCGGGGTCTACGGTATCGCTCACCGTAAATAGCAGCACGATCGGACTCCTTTCTGCCCTCCACATCTGGTAGGATTGTTCAGCGTTCTTTAGCGGGAGGCAGGCTCTATGATCCTCAAATTCATGGCCAGGCAGTGCCGCGTCTGCGGTTTTCCCTGGCTGATAAGCAATGTCATGAGCTGGAACGACAACGGTACCATCACCATCGTGATGCAGCCCGAAATGAAGGCGGTCATCCTGCACCAGGGTTTTATCGATGCGCTCTTCTCAGGGATAGGCGCCCGCCTGGGCGTATCTATCGAACACATCGCTTTCGAGGCCCAGAGGAACGCGGCCAAAGAGGTGTTCGACTCGACGTTCAACATGATCCCGGGCATGCGCTTCGCCCTCAGGTTCAAACCGGTCAAGCGCTTCTCGGTGAGGTATTTTAACCTGGTTGCTTCAGATTGCGGGATGTGCCACAGCGATGTCGTCGACTTCGAAGGAGTGAAATCGGGGGTCTCCAGGATCACCAACCCGTTCTACATGCCCATGCTCGCGGCCAACGTGGTAGGCGCGTTCGAGGCGATGGAACGTGTGCCTTACAAGGCCGAGTGGGAGGAATCCGGTCCCGACACGTACATGCTGAAGGTCGAACAGACCGGAGAAAAACCGGAAATCGCACAGAGAATGGACCTTCACATAGAGCCATCGCTACCGGGCAAGGGCAGGCTCGAGTCCTGCAGTCACTGCCGGGCGCCCAGGGGTTTTTCCCACCTCGAATGGAAACCTTACGATGGAATGATCATCGATTCCCGTACAAAATCGCGGGTCCTGTTACTCGACGGCCATACGGTCAGTGCGGTCTTCCGCGAGATCCGCCGGGAGCTGGGCGATGAGATCGACGAGTTGCTGATGGACGCACAGCGCCAGTGGACGATCGCTCACGTTTCACTGCTGGGACTTACCCCGACCACCGAACCCCTGTCCCCCGAAAAGCTCAGCGAGGCGTACGTCGAGTATCTATCCATGCTCCCGCTTCACGGCCATGGCAACCCCGTCTCGTTCAAGGCCGAGGATGGGAGCATCGAGCTGGTCGTGGAAAACCCCTACGACCCCTTTCTCCTGGCCGGGACCATCAAAGGCCTCTACGAAGCGCTCGAGAAGACTGAAAGCGACGTCTCCAGGGAAGAAGTGAGACCCGGAGTATCAAGGTTCGTGCTCAAACCAGCGTGAAGGGCCGGCGCCGGCCCTCCTGGAGCGGCGTTCCTACTTGAGGCGCGAGAACCTTTCAAAACCTGAGAAGCCCTCGCACTTGACGCCCTGTTTCTCGAGCTGATCCATTAACAGGTTGAGACCGATGTTGTCGGAAGCGATGTGCCCCGCTATCACTACGTTAATGTGCTGCTTCTCGGCTTCGGACTTGAGCTTGTCACCCATGTGCATAGCGACGATGGTACCGACCCCCGCCTGTGCCAGCTTCTCGAGAGCGCTCACAGGACCCTCGGTGCCTCCGGTCATGTCGACCATCGTCTCGCCGGCCCTGCCCTTCTTGTCCCCGACAAGTACGGTGGGCGGCATTCCCCTGCTCGCCGACGCTTTATACTCGGGCTGCTTGAGGAGGAGGTCAATGACGTCGCCGACAAGCCTGGGCTTTGCCCGCTTCAGCATCCTGGTCAGGTGGTCTGTCACGAGGTTGTCGGCGGGTGTGTGGATGCACATGAACGGGATATCGAGCAATCTCGCCGTGTCGATGGGACGCTGGTGGTTTTGCGGAAGGAGGGCTCGCCTGATCTCTGACATGCGCTCCGAGATCAGAGCATCACCGATGTTCACCGGAACCCCGCAACCGGCCCAGACGTCGGCCTGCACTTGCATCACGTCCGAGAGGCTCGCCAGCGCCCTGCCTTCGGGATGGTGCGCCATGCACAGGTCAATCTTTCGACCCTTTTCCCTCAGCCGGTCCACCAGCAATAGCTCGGGACCTTCCACGTCGACTCCGGCGACGAGCGTCTTCACCTCCAGGCCGGGGTCACCGTAGAGGATTCGCGTGTCGGCGAATGGATTGGCAAGCCTGTCTTTGTCGAAGAAGCGTTTTTCGTCACCTTTCAACCCGTCGTACTCTTTCTTCGCGTCAGCCAGCGCCTGCTGGACTCCTTCTTTGCCCCTCGGGTCCACCTTCATGCCCATCTGTACGGCGAGGCTGTATATCTTCTCGAGCTTCACGGGCTATCCCCTCCTCAATCGTCGTCCCGAAACATACGGGTTTCCTTTCACCACGTAGCGGTAAAGTTCCTCTTTGGAGCCACACACCCCGATGCGTGACGTGTTCATTACATCCGGATCCGGGTGTGACCTCATCGCATATATGCCGAGCGGACCGGCGCCAAGGTCCGCACGGTTCTCCTCGAGGGTTATTCCGAGCGCCTGGCAAAGCAGCGCGGGGCCGCTTGTCAGGTTCGCGTTGCCGTCCGGCGCCACACCCCGCCTGCATGACATCAGCTCGATTCCACGGAGAGGCTCGAGCGCCCTTACCAGCACGGCCCCGGCGGTCTTGTCCCGCTCTGTCACGACATTGAACATATAGTGCATTCCGTAGACGAAATAGACATACGCGTAGCCGGGAGGCCCGAAGAGGACCGAGCTCCTGTCAGTCGGCCCGAAGCGCGCATGGCTTGCCATGTCACCGCGTTCCAAGTATCCCTCTGTCTCGACAATGATCCCTGACGTGGTACCGTCAGGTGTCTCGTACCGGAGCTCGCATCCGAGAAGGTCGCGCGCCACGACCAGGGTGTTCCTCTCGAAAAACGACAGAGGGAGCCTCTCGCCTTTCTTGAAACCCGTCAGTGGGTCTCCCCTTCCGCAAAAAGCCCCTCCTGCACGATGGGAGGCTCGTCCGCCGTGAGGACCTCCCTGATGCGCTTCTCGATATCGTCGATATCGAGTCCACACTCTTCCCTGATGGAGCGGCGCAGCATCGGTCCGACATGCTGAAGGTCCGTCATTATCCTGTCGATGAGCTCGACAGCCATCGCGGCCTCGAATTCACCTGGACCCTCTCGCGTCATGTCCTTGAGCATGGTGTGTTCGGTCTTGGACGCGACTACCGGCTCGGAGATGCCTTCGATATAGACATGCGTCCTCCTGGCGGGACCTCTTTCCTCTTCGATCGGAACGAAGCCAACTATTTTGTCTGAGAGGAAGTATTTGCCGTAGCCCAGCGACACTATAACGCCTTTTTTGACCTCCAACTCAACGCTCCTTCACTAGAGGAACCGATTTCGAAGGCAAATGATATCACACGGAGTTGCCGCCACCCGATATCATGTCCCTGGCGGCTTTGAGTTGGGCTTCGACCGCTTCTCGAGCGGTACCACCCTTGATGCTGCGCCGCGCTACAGACGCCTCCGGGGTCGTCCACCCGGATGCATCGGATCCGATAAGCTCAGAGAATGCCTGCAGCTCGGCGCCCTGGAGCTCTCCGAGATCTTTGCCTTCGCGCATGCAGAACGCGACCACTTCTCCCACGACCCGGTGCGCTTCCGGAAATTCCATGCCCTTCGAAACCAGGTAGTCCGCAAGATCCGTGGCCGTCATGAACCCCCCGCTGAGGCATTCGGCCGCCCGCGTCGCGTCAACAGTCATCGTCCGGATAGTACCCTCCATCACTCGCAGGCAAGCCACGGCGGTATCCAGTGCATCGAAGAAACCTTCCTTGTCCTCCTGGAGGTCCCTGTTGTATGTCAGCGGCAACCCTTTCAGCATCGTCAGCATGGCCACCAGGGCTCCGAGGACTCTGCCGGTCTTGCCGCGCACGAGCTCGGCTCCGTCCGGGTTCTTCTTCTGCGGCATCAGGCTCGAGCCTGTCGACCAGGCGTCATCCAGCCGCACGAGCCCGAACTCCTGAGAGCACCAGATTATGAGCTGCTCCGCCAACCTGCTCAGGTGGATCATCACCATTGAGAACGCGAACAGCGCCGCGGCCACAAAATCCCTGTCGCTCACGGCATCCATGCTGTTTTCCGAGACCCGCGAGAACCCGAGGTCGTCGGCGAGGCGCTGTCTGTCTATCAGAAATCCCGAGCCTGCTATGGCTCCAGAGCCGAGCGGCAGCACGTCCGCGATATTGGCAGCGGTGCTCAGCAATTCCATATCACGCTCGAGCATCTGCACGTACGCGAGCAGGGCGTGCGCGAACAGAACGGGCTGCGCCTGCTGGAGGTGCGTGTGTCCGGGCACTACCACTTCGATATAAGATTCCGCCTGCGCGATGAGAGCGGACTGCAGGTCCCTGGCGGAGCCCGCGACACGGGCGCACGCTTCTTTGACCATCATGCGCATGTCCGTCGCTACCTGGTCGTTGCGGCTCCGGCCCGTGCGTATCTTTCCGCCGACAGGGCCCGCGATCTCGACGAGCCGCCTCTCTATGGCCGTGTGTATGTCTTCATCTGTAGGATGCAACGAGAACGATCCGGAGTCTAGCTCATGAAAAACGCGGTCAAGCGCGCTGGCTATCGAGTCTTCCTCTTCGTTCGTTATCACGCCAATCTCCACAAGCGCGCCCATCCAGGCGCGCGTGCACTTTATATCGTACGGGTACAACATGGCGTCGAAGCTCGCGGAAGAGCTGAACTCCAGGAATCCTAGGTCGGTCTCTTTGTCGAACCTTCCTCCCCACATCTTCACCGCTATTTCCCCTTCCGAGCGTCTTTACCGCTCTGTGCCCATACCTTTAGAGGCAAGCCCCAGAGCCTGATGAACCCCTCGGCGGCGGAGTGGTCGAAGACATCGGCCTTGTCGTACGTCGCGAGGCCCATGTCGTATAGTGAGTTCGCCGACCGGCGGCCCACAACGGTCGCGTTCCCCTTGTACAACTTGAGGCGCACCGTGCCGTCGACCCGTTGTTGGAGCGACCGGTTGAACTCAACGAACGCCTGGTTCAAAGGGCTGAACCAGAGGCCGTCGTACGCCATCTCCGCTACCCGCTGTTCGATTGGCCTCTTGCCGGCCAGTGCCTCGCGCGTAAGGGTCAGCCTCTCGAGATCCTGGTGCGCCTTGATGAGG
>DATCGY010000252.1:0-11558 GCA_036508635.1 Candidatus Anoxymicrobiaceae bacterium | reverse complement strand
GGCTTCGAAGAGCCGTGATTTCAGTATCTTCATTGCGATCGTCTTGTTACTCATCTGAGAGCGCTCGTTCTGCACCTGTACCACGATACCCGTCGGCAGGTGCGTTATGCGGACGGCGGAGTCGGTCACGTTGACGTGCTGGCCTCCGGCTCCCGAGGAGCGGTACGTATCGATGCGAAGATCTTTCGGGTCTATGTCTATCTCAATCTCCTCCCCTACCTCGGGAATGACGTCGAGCGACACGAATGATGTGTGGCGCCGCTTGGAGAAGTCGAATGGAGAGATGCGCACCAGCCTGTGCACGCCCTTTTCAGTCGAGAGCAGCCCGAAAGCATTGCGGCCGCTGACGGTGAAAGTGGCGCTCTTTATGCCGCCGCCGTCACCCGGCTGCACGTCGTTGAGGTCTACCTTGAAGCGCCTTCGCTCGGACCACCTGAGGTACATGCGCATCAGCATCTCGGCCCAATCCTGCGATTCCAGCCCTCCCGCGCCGGGATGCAGCGACAGGATGGCGTTGTTGGCGTCGAACTCCCCCTGCAGGAGAGACTCGTCCTCGATGTCCCTGAGCTCGTTGTCGAGGGAGACGAGCACGTCTGAGATCTCGTTCTCGAATGAAGGGTCGTTCTCTTCGAGCCCGAGGCGGTTCATCTCTTCTATCTCGTTTATATGGTCGAGGGCGCCGTCGTAGCGTGTCACCTCGCCCTCGAGTCGTGAAAGGAGAGCCATCGTGTTCCTGGCCCTCTCCTGATCGTCCCAGAAACCGGGAGCGTTTGCCTCCCGGCCAAGCTTGTCCAACTCGGTACGCTTTGTGGCTAAGTCAAAGGTAATCACCGATTTTCTCGAGCCTGGCGCGCGCGGACGCTATCTCGTCCTTGAAGTCGGCTACCATTTCTCTCCTCTCATAAACAACTCAATAATTATATCAGTGCGCCCATCTGCAGGCTTCAAAACCTGGGGTCAGATCTGTTTTTTGAAGGGGGAAGCAGGGGTCAGATCTGTTTTTTGAAGCGGGAAATGGATCAAACAAGATTCAGATTGAAAAAACAGATCTGACCCCAGGTTTTTTAGACCCCGGGTTTTTAGGGGGTTATTCTTCGGAGCCGCAACATTTCTTGTATTTCTTACCGCTGCCGCAGGGGCAGGGGTCGTTGCGGCCGACTTTGTCGCCGGCTTGTCGCTGCTGAGGTTTTTGGGGCTCTTCGCCGGAGTTTTCGATGAGGCGGAGGGGAGCGCGGCTCTCTTCGACGAGCACGCGGGCGTTGAATATGTAGCGCATGAACTCCTCGCCGATGGAGTCAGTCATCTCCTTAAACATGTCGTACGCCTCGGCGGTGTATTCCACGAGCGGGTCCCTTCCAGCCATGCCGCGCAGCCCGATGCCCTCCTGGAGCTCGTCGAGAGCGTCGAGTATCTCTATCCAGCGGTTGTCAAGGAGCTGAAGGATCACGTGGCGCTCCAGCTCGCGCGTCACCTCTTCGCCGAGCTCGGCCTCGCGTTCGACGTACGCCCGCTCGATGTCCTCGAATAACATCAAGCGCAAAGCTTCCTGCTTGAGACCTTCGATCTCGAGATCATCGAGGCTCACGCCCACGGGGTACATCATTGTGAGGTGGCTGAAAAGCCCATCGAGGTCCCACTCCTCGGGGAAGCTCTTGGCGTCTGTGTGGACCTCTACCGCCGCATTGATTATCTCTTCGGTCCATCGCTGGACGTCCTCGCTGAAGTCGTCTCCCTCGAGAAGGCGGTCTCTGAAAGCGTAGACGATCTTGCGCTGGCTGTTGAGCACGTCGTCGTACTTGAGCAGGTTTTTGCGGCCTTCGAGGTTGTTGAGCATAACCGACTCCTGCGCCCTCTCAACCGCCCGCGACAACATCCTGTGCTCGAAGAGCGGCTGGTCATCAGGCCACTCCACCCTCTCTATCATGTTGGAGATGCTCTGCGGTGCGAACCGGCGTACGACGTCGTCCTCGAGCGAGAGATAGAACCTGGAGGCGCCCGGGTCCCCCTGCCGACCCGAGCGGCCGCGAAGCTGGTTGTCTATACGGCGCGATTCGTGGCGCTCCGTCCCGATGACCATGAGGCCACCCGCGCCTACGACCCCCTCGCCCAGCTTTATATCGACTCCTCTACCGGCCATGTTGGTGGCGATGGTGATGCGGCCGGGCTCGCCGGCGAACTGGATTATCTCGGCCTCGCGTGCGTGCTCCTTTGCGTTGAGCACCTCGTGTGGGACGCCCCTGCGCCGGAGCATATCCGACAGCTTCTCGGACTTCTCGACCGAGACGGTGCCCACCAGCACCGGCTGCCCTTTCTCGTAACATTCGGCGATCTTATCGACCACGACATCGAACTTGGCTTTTTCGGTCTTGTAGAGGATGTCGGAGAAATCCTCGCGTATCATCGGACTGTGTGTCGGGATGACCATCGTCTCGAGGTCGTAGACGTGTTTGAACTCGTCTCGCGACTCGACCGCGGTGCCGGTCATACCGGATAGCTTCTCGTAGTTCCTGAAGTAGTTCTGGAACGTGACCGTGGCAAGGGTCTGGCTCTGCTTTTCGACGAGAACCCCTTCCTTGGCCTCGATAGCCTCGTGGATACCTCCAGAGAAGCGCCTGCCCTCCATCAGCCGGCCTGTGAACTCGTCGACTATGATGACCTTGCCGTCCTTGACGATGTAATCGACGTCGCGCTTGAAGAGCTCCCTGGCCTGCATCGCGACGTTCAGCAGCTCGAGCTCGCGCCCGTGGGCGCCGTCGTACAGCTCTATGCCCAGGATCTGCTCGGCTTTCTCGACTCCGTCCTCGGTCGGGACCACCAGGCGGTCACGCTCGTCCACCTCGTAATCTTTCTCGGGCTTCATGCGCTTTACGACGCGGCTGAACTCGAGGTACTCCTTGTACCTGCTCTTGGCCTCGCCGCTGATTATGAGCGGGGTGCGGGCTTCGTCGATGAGAATGCTGTCAACCTCATCCACTATCCCGTAATGATGCGCCCTCTGGACTCGCTCCTCGAGCGACGTCACGAGGTTGTCGCGCAGGTAATCGAAGCCGAACTCGTTGTTAGTACCGTAAGTCACGTCGCAGAGGTAAGCTTCGCGCTTCTCCTCTGACGAGGATGAGTACATGGAGCGGATGCAACCGACGGTCATGCCCAGGAAACGGTATATCTCGCCCATCCACTCTGAGTCGCGACTAGCGAGGTATTCGTTGACGGTGATGATGTGGATGCCCTTGCCGGAGAGGTGATTGAGGTAGACGGGCAAGGTCGCCGTGAGCGTCTTGCCCTCTCCCGTGGCCATCTCGGCGATCATCCCCTGGTGCAGGATGATGCCTCCGGCCAGCTGTACGTCGAAGTGCCTCTGTCCTAGCTTGCGCCGGGCGGCCTCGCGCACAGCGGCATACGCCTCGGGCAGGAGCTCGTCGAGCGGCTCACCACTGTCGTGGCGGTTCTTGAACTCCCTGGTCTTTGAGGAGAGGTCGGTATCGGAGAGCTTCTCGAAATCCGGTTCGAGGTCGTTGATGCTCCTTACGGTCTCGACCATGTAGCGGAGCTTCCTACCCTCGCCCGCGTGAAGGGCCTTTTTTATCCCCTTGAAGTTGTTTACGCGCGCAAGGGCCTCCTCGAGGCCCAATACCTCACTGCTCTGACCAGAAATCTGATTCTTCTGGGCCTGCTCCGACACGAGGTTCAAATCCTTCCTGAGGCATCCTCGGGTGGACCCGCGCGATCGCACGCAGCACCTTGCTATCGTAACGCACGCCACGCTCGAGGTTCATCTCTGTGAGGGCATCGTGCTCAGACAGGGGCTCGCGGGTCTCGCTTCCCCGGATGAGGGACTCAAAGTCGTCCACCGCCCTGAGGATTCCGGCTCCAAGGCTTACCGCTCTTCTCTTGTCCACGTCGACGACACGGTCGCGCAGACCCTCTCTGCCACGGAGTATCTCCGCCGCAACTTCAAGGTAGTCCACCTGCCCGAGGATGTCCACCCCACCGGCTATGACCCCTTCCGCCTCCATGAGCTGGGGCTCCTGCTCTCCCGGAGCGCCCTTGCGGGTTATAGCTCCGATGTCGTGGAGGAGCGCGGCGTACTCGACCTGCTTGGTGTCCTCGGGCGAAAGTCCGAGCTCGCGGGCGACATCGACCGACAGGGCGGTCACGCGGCCCGCGTGGCCTTTTTCGATCATCCCGGTTTCCTCCGGTATCGTCGATAGGACACCTATCGTCTCGAGGAGGTACTGGTCGGTCGCGGCGACCCGGCTGTACGCATATATGAAGACCAGCAGGAGCGGTAGGATTACGAGGACCGACCACATCCCGATGCCTACGAAGACGAGGCCCATGAAGACACCGACGAACCCGAGCGTGAAGAACGGGAACCACGACTTGCGCAAGACGCTCTGCAGGTACGCTCCCGCCGAGAATTGCCCGTCCTGTGCAAGAATGTATGCGGACCTCCCGAGGTAGAAAACGTAGAGCACACAAGCGGCAATGCCTGCGGATACCAGCAGCGCCGGCGTGTAGTGGCCGGTCAGCTCCGGTTTCTGAGGCAGTATCTTCATAACCGCGAAGAAGATAAGGGCGGTGAATCCCACCCCCGTGAAGTCCATCAGCTTGGCCGTGACGTCAGCCCTCGTCAGCTCTGCCACCCCTACTATCATCGTGATGATAGTGCCTAGCAGGAAGACCCATACGACCTCCGCTCCCCCGGAGCCCGTTATCTTGCCATACGTGATGGACGGCAACTTGACCGGCAGGGCCACGAGCGCGCCCAGCAACGGCGCAAAGCCGACGTTTACTCGCCCTCCGCCCCTGAGCTTCAGGGAGAAGAACGCCGCAAGCGTGAATACCACGAGCCAGAAGACGAGATCGCTGTAATCGATCTTTGAGAACTTGGTGAAGACTATGGTCAGGATAAGGGTAACGAGCGCCCCAAGCGCCGCCAGAGGCAAGGCAAGGGGAAATCCATCGCGCGACGAGCCCATCCTGCGAGTGCCGCCTCTTGCCGGTCTCCTGACGCGCCTTTCGGGCATCGCGGGCCTTTCCTGCCGTCCGGACGGCTCCTCGGGAGCGCCGACCTCTCGGGATGACTCGAATCTTTCGAGATCCTCATCGCGCGCCTCCAGCTCCAGCTCCGCCTCGTCCTCGGCGAGCGTGCCTTCAGCCTCGATCTTCTGGGCGGCGGCCAGGGCAGCCTTGTATGAGAGATCCTCTTCGAGATCGGCTTCCGCCGCACTCTCCGCCCAGACCTCGTCGATATTGTCCCAGTCGTCGCCTTCGCTCTGCTGCTCGAAGAACTCAGACCTGCGCCTGGGCTCCCTGCGGGCAGGGCGACCGCTAGGCTTCCGGGTCTTTTTTCTTTCTCGGCGCCCTTCTTCGGGGCTCTCGTCTCGACCTGGCAATGTCAGACCTTTCCCATTCGCGAATGTCTTTTTCTATCTCGTCCCTTACTTCGCTGTATTTGATGCCGTCCGCGGGCGTGGCGCCGGCCGGCGCCTCGGGCCGCGCCCCCGGCGTCGTTGCGGCCACCTCGAGCTTGGCCTGCTCGGGCTCCTCGAGGAGCCTGGGCTGCTCGGCCATTTTTGCCGCGGGCATGCGAAGTTTCTGCTTTAGCGCGCCCTCCCAGACACCCCGCCTAGTCACCACCTTCACAAAGGCGTCGACCACGGCGGGATCGAATTCTGTCCCTTTCGCCCGGATGACTTCGGATGCCGCATCGTGCTTGCTCAGAGGCCCCCTGAACGCCGTCGGCCTCTGCATCGCATCGAACGAATCGGCGACGTGGAGTATTCTCGCACCGATCGGTATGGTCTCGCCGGCGAGCCCGTCCGGGTATCCGCTGCCATCTATCATCTCGTGGTGATGGCGGATGGAAGGTGCCACTACCGCGAACGAAGGCTCTTTAGAGACTATGTTTGCCGCTACGAGCGGGTGCGTCTTTATCTCGTCGTACTGTTCCGGCGTCAGGGGCTCCGTAATCTCGAAAAGTGAAGGGTCGAGCGCGAGTCTGCCGATGTCGTGGAGCAGCGCCCCCTGCCGGATGTAGTGGATATCCTCCTCGGGGAATTCCATCTCTTCGGCTATCGCGGTTGCCATGTCGGCAACGCCCGTGCTGTGCCCCTCGTTGAACATGCCGCGCCTCTCGACCGCATCCATAACAGCGAGGGTCGTGTCGTCGCATACGTCACGCATCGTCCCGTACCTCGTGTAGACGACCCTGATCGCGAGTAGAGGCGCGAAGAGCAGTACCACGACGGGGAACTCGAGCTTGACGTACACGATCGCCGCAAGGAAACCTATGCCGCCGTAGAGTACGTATCCTGGAAACTTGTTCAGTAGCCGTCTCTGCCAGTACCGGGTCACACGCTCGCCGGTCGGCGTCAAGACCAGGGACGCCAGGATCGTATTGAATACAAAGAAAACAAGCACCGCCAGTATCCACGGGATGACGAGCTTGCCGCCGTTCTTGAGCGACGTGTCGATAACCCCACCGCCCGTGTGACGGAACACCCACGCCGCTGCCCCGGCGGCGAAGAAGATCTCCGCGGTGTTGTATATTACCTTGCGTGTGCCCTGCTCTCCTCTCTCGAGGTAGAAGACGGGTATCCCGAACAGCGCGACGACAGCCGTGCCGACGGGACCGCACACCATCATGCTGATCACGAGCGGCACGAGGGCCAGGGAGAGTCGGCCGCCCGGCTTCATCGGAAGTGCAAAGAGTTCGGACGCAAGGAAGATGATGCCGATGAGCCAGACAGCCCACCAGTTCTCTTTTTTATAAGTCAGTGCAAGAAGCGCAATAAGCGCCGCAGTGAGCACCAGCAGAACGGCGAGCGCGTTGTCCGCCCTGCCCCGGGGAGGCCGTGCGGCCTTCTCGCCGGTGTTCCCGCCACGGCGTGGCTGCCTCTTCTCGAAGAGGGAATCATCCAGCTCGAGCTTGGATCGACCTACCATCGTATGCCGGCACCCCCGACCAGGAAAATTTCAGCAATGAACTTGAGGACCTTCTTGGAGGCGTTGACCAACCCTGCCACCCGAAACCTCCTATCGAGAGGTGTCTATCAACCCGAAATCACCATCTTTGCGCCTGTATATCACGTTGGTGTTATCGGTGTCCGCGTTGACAAAGACGAAGAAATCATGGCCGAGCATCTCCATCTGGAGTGCGGCCTCTTCCGGGGTCATCGGCTTTAGAGCGATGGACTTCTCTTTAACTATGACGGGCATGCCCTCGCTCGGCGATGTGGGTATGAACTGCGCACGCAGGGCGCTCTCCTGCGCCTGTGTGCGGTCGCTCTCCTGCGCCTGTGTGCGGTTTATCTGCTTGCCGTGGTACTTCTTGATCTGGCGAGCCAGCTTGGAGACGGCCTTGTCGATCGCCACATACATGTCGCGGTCGCGCTCGGTGGCGCGAAGGATCCGCCCGCTGCCGTACAGCGTCAACTCAGCGATCTGGTTGATCTGTATACTCGGATTCTTTTCGATAATGAGTTTGACTTCGATCTCCTTGAAGCCCAGGTCGAGTTTCTCGATCTTCATGACCTTCTGGCGCGCGTGATCGCGTAGCGCCTCCGTTACCTCGATGTTCTTTCCCTTTATGACGACCTGCAACCCGAATACCTCCGAAGCTTACAATGCCTGGTCACACGCTTACTGCCCCGTATCAAGAGTGCAACCCCACCTTAGACCATATGGTAAGAATGGGGTTGCTTAATAATAGCTCGATTCTTGATCAGCTTTGCCTGGTGACTTGGGTCGCCTTAGGACCCCTGTCCCCTTCAACAACTTCAAACTGTACTGCCTCGCCCTCGTTCAAGGTTCTGTAGCCATCGGCCTGTATGTCCGAGAAGTGGACGAAAACGTCGTCCCCGTTCTCGCGCTCGATGAAGCCGAACCCCTTCTCCGGGTTAAACCACTTTACAACTCCAGATTCCACTCTCTCCCCCAGTCCCAAACCGTTTTCGGTAGGTTACCATACGGGGCAATTGGTGTCTACCGAGCCCTGCGCGCGGCTCAGGCCGATAGCCGATCCGGCGAAGCCTTTCAGCGACCGCGATGTTTCGCGAGCATCCAAGGCCGGCACAGCACCTTGCGGTTTCGGAGAAAAAAGAGGTTCGGGTCCCGCTGACCTGGTCTTTGGCCCCACACTCGCCTGCTGAGAGTTTGCAGCCCCGTTCTGCTGAACAGGACCACGCCCACTTCTCCCCTTTGGAGGGGGCAGGACTTACCCCTAAGCCGCACCATGCTCAGCAACCATTAGTTGCCTTACGTGGGTCGTTTCGCCTGCGACTGGCATCGACTTTCAACCACAGACCGAGACCCGAACACAAATTACGATTCGCAAGAGAAACCAAAATGATGGTAACGCGGAGAGAGTTATTAAACAAGTTGGTACGGATCGTCCCTCGAGTGCCTTAGATCAGCTTGTCGCTTATCATACGACCGATCAGCTTCTTCGCCACGTCGTCGCCGGTCACGTTATAGCTCGAGCTCTCGAGAGCCTTGCGAACTTTTTCCACCCTGTCCTGGCGGACAGGGGGTACTTCGTCGATCTTCTTGACGACTTGCTGGATGTCCTCGATCTCTTCGGCGGTCAGCGTCGCCGTCTCTTCATGCTGACCCATTGCCTGCTTCTTTCGCAGAAGGTCCAGCGTGTTCTGTATTTCTCTGTCAGATAACTGCATTGTTCCTCACCCGCAACAGGCCCACACGCTCTGGCGTTGCTTCCCGTGTCGATTTCAAGTATACCATCGACATCTAACCAGGGTAGCTGAACTGCCTTTAGAGCCTGAGCCGCAAAACCATTCGCGTGGCGCCCTCTTCCACACCTTACCTGACGATAAAAATAGTCTATTCGGGTGAATAATCGACTCGCCCGCGCCCCCCGGCACTCCCGAAATATACTACTAGGGGGATTTTAGTACTATTCTTTCCCGCTGGCGAGGGTCAACCCTCCCTTCTCAGTATTGCCTTCGCCGCTACCAGCAGGTAAACCTCGCTCGCTCCGGATTTCCGCAGGGCGCCCGCGCAGAAATTGGCGGTGGCGCCTGTCGTCAAGACGTCGTCTACGAGAAGGACGCGCCCGGTGGCGGCGTGGCCCGGCTTCACCGCGAATGCCCCGACGACGTTCGACCAGCGGTCCGCTCCACGGACCGTATCCTGGTCGAGCGTGTTCCTGACCTTTAGAAGGCGGTCCTCGAGCGGCCTGTCGAAGTGAACGGCAACCGAGCGGGCGAGCACCTCGGCAGGGTTGTAACCTCGCTGGGCGATCTTCTTCCTGTCGGACGGAACGAAGCAGACCGAATCGCACAGCAGGTAGTCCGGGTCGTTGCCGGCGGCGGCGACCATCAGAAGACCGAGGGGCGCGGCGAAACGGCGTGCGGACGACTTGAGCCCGAGGACCATCTTCCTGGCTACGCCCTCGTACGCGCACGCGGCGCGGTAACCGGTGATAGCCGCAGGCGTACCGTCATTATGGGGGTCAAGTTCTCCGATATGAGCTCGGCCCGCGAGCGATACAAAACAGCTCTCGCACAGCGAACAGCCGGCTGAGCCGCATCCGATGCAACTGGACGGGTAGACGAGGTCGAGTAGCTCTTCACCGAGAGACGAGATGCGCATGAGGCCAACCTCCCCTTATAGAAGCGCACGGACAGTACGTCTGTTCACGTGGAGAGGTTTGAAAGAATTGGAGAGCGCCAGCCCCGGGTCACCCTCCGTCGACACTGGTGTCCGGCAAGATTCTAACACTTGGGTCTATCACTATGCCATCTTCGATCACCGAACCGCTTCCGATCACGGTGCCGTCCAGGAGTACCGCGCCTTTTCCAATGTGCGAGCCTTTGCCGACTATGCTTCCAAGGAGGCTCGCGTCGCGCCCGATGTACCCGCCGCCCCATTTTATGCCGCGGTAGAGGACCGCTCCCCCGCTCACGACCGTGTCCGGGCCGACGATGACGGGGCCGAGCAGGCGTGCCCCCTCTTCGATGACGCAGCGGTCGCCGATGCAGACGGGAGGAGTCATTATGACATCTCGGTTGACGCGTGTGTCGGCTCCGACCCAGACGCCCGGGGCTATCTCGCGGCCCGGCATGTCCACCCTGACCCTGCCCTCGAGCGCGTCGAAGTTGCCCCGCTGGTACTCCTCGATGCTGCCGACATCGTTCCAGTAGCAGGAATGGGTCCAGGCGTAAAGCGCCTCCCCGCGTTCGACCAGGAGCGGGAAGACCTCGCGGCCGAAGTCGTACGGCCTGCCCGACGGGATAAGGTCGAAGACCTCCGGCTCAAAAGCATAGATGCCGGAGTTTGCCACGTTGCTCAGCGCCTCGGCTTCCGGCGGCTTCTCCTGGAACCCGGTCACAAGGCCATCATCGTCGGCGAGCACTATCCCATACCTGGACGTCTCGGCTACCTGTGTCACGACCATGGACGCGAGCGCGCCTCTATCCGCGTGGAACTCGAGGAACTCGTAAAGGTCGACGTCGGTGAGCGCGTCACCGCTGATCACGATGAACGTGTCGCTTCCGAGGAAATCCTCACATTTTTTCACGCCTCCGGCGGTGCCCATCAGGCGCTCCTCGAAGGAGTAGCGCAGGTCGAGGCCCCAGCGCGAACCGTCCTCAAAGAAGCCGGTTATGTCGTCGGGAAGGCAATGCAGGTTGGCCACCGCCTCTTTGAAGCCACAGCGGGCCAGCAGCCTGAGGATGTGCTCCATGACAGGAATGTTGACGATGGGCACCATCGGCTTCGCGATGTCGTTGGTGAGCGGCATCAGCCTGGTGCCCAGGCCGGCAGCGAGGATCATCGCCTTTTCATTCATCAGTTCTCCCAGACTCCGTCAAACAAAACCGGCAACTGACGTCAGCCTCAAGACCCGGCGCTACTATTTACCGAACACGCGCAGGTTTTTCTCGTACGGTGGCCGGATGATGCCCTTTTCGGTGACAATCGCCTCTATGTATTCGGCGGGAGTGATATCGAATGCGGGATTGAATGCGGGAGCGTTCCTCGGCGCGGTCTGAGCGCCTCCGCAGCTTCGGACCTCCTCCGCGTTGCGCTCCTCAATGACCATGTCGGCGCCACCGGCGCACGCCATGTCGATCGTCGAGCCCGGGGCGGCGATGTAGAACGGGATGCCGTGGACCCTCGCCAGAACGGCGATCGAGTACGTCCCGATCTTGTTGGCGGTGTCGCCGTTCGATGCTATGCGGTCCGCTCCAGTCATGACCGCGTCGACACGCCCCTGCTTCATGAGAGCAGCGGCCGCGTTGTCGGGAAGGATCGTATAAGGCACTCCCGATGTACCGAGCTCCCACGCCGTGAGGCGGGATCCCTGAAGGAGAGGCCGCGTCTCGTCGGCATAGACGTGAATATGCTTGCCCAGCCGGTGAGCCTCTATCAGCACTCCGAGCGCGGTTCCGTACCTGAGAGCCGCCAGTGGCCCGGAGTTGCAGTGCGTGAGAACGCTTATGCCCTCGGTGATGAGCTGCTGGCCGACGGTGGCCAGCGCGCGGTTGGTCTCGATCGTGTCGAGCGCTATCTCGTCGGCGCGCTCGTGGAGC
>DATCGY010000251.1:0-9093 GCA_036508635.1 Candidatus Anoxymicrobiaceae bacterium | reverse complement strand
AGTTCCTGCCGCCACACGCCGTGCCCGCGAACCCGCTGGACATGTTCGCTTTCGCCTGGACGGACACCCGTCTCTATCTGAAGGCCACCGACCTTGCACTGAGCCAGGACGGCATCCATTGCGCGATTGCGGTCTTCCAGTCCGGGATGGGTTCCGGCATCACTTTCCCGGCGCGCGAATACGCCGCGGTCGGGCGCAAATACAGGAAACCCGTTTTCCTCTGCCTGACGGCGCCCGCGATGTTCGCGCAGGAGATGGCTGGAATACAGGCGGAGGGCGTGCCAACTTACAACAGGGCGGAAAAGACCGCGAGCGCCATCATCGCGCTGACGAGGTTGCACTCGCTTCAAAGCAAAGCGGTACGTGATTAGAAGGCGAACCGGACTACCCCCTCGCACATGCCGGTCTCCCTCATCAGGCAGCCCTCCACGAGAGGTTCGGCCTCGTAGCCGATCCCGATGCAGTCGAGCCAGCACAGGACGCGGTACAGCACCCCGCACTCGTAATCGTCGTATGCGCCGATCATCTTCATGCCCTCGAGCGCAAAGCACCTGTGCATGACCCAGTGAAGGACGTTCTCCTCGGGAAAGTCGTAATCGAAACCCATGAAGTCGCCTCTTATTATCGAGAACGCGCCGTCGATGACGGCACGGACCTCGTCGAACGAAGAGATCCCTTCGAACTTGATCCCGAGCGCCTTGGTCACCACGCGAAGCTCTATGGGCGCAAGCGAATTGATCGCCGCCTTGTTGAGCTTGTTCGCGGCGCGTATGCCGTATTCGAGGTAAGTGTTGTAGAACCACATGCCGTCGTGGGTCATCCAGCACTTCACCAGCAGCTCTCTGAGCTCGTCGCCTTCCACGGATAGCATATCGACCTCCCGCTCCCCGCTCGCAACGCTACGCACGTGAGATTATAATCCCTTCTGTACGGCAAAACCCGTGGGGGCGGCATGGCAGTGCCCGTCAGGCTCCCCCGGCGCGTACCCGGTCGAGCCATGCGTTGAACTCCCGTACGAACCGCGCGTAAGCCTCGGACTCGGCCACGCTATAGCCGGCCTCCATCTCTCTTGCGTACTCGTCACGCTCGCCTGCGCTATCGTGCACTATCTTTTCGATAGGCTTCACGGCGTTGAGGGTGTCGCTGCAGCCATCCCATTTCAGATTAACCGGAAATCCCGCGCGCTCTAGCGGAGGATCCCAGGTGGCGTCGAGGTCGGGCACCAGCGCGTACTCGTACTCGATGTCCCGGACGTGTTCGAAGACCGCTATCCTCGCCGGCGGGTCGTCAAGGCCCGCCGTCCACTCCTCCAGCCTCTTCGAAATGATGTCTCCCACCGTCATCACCTTTCGCAGTATCCGCTTCAATGATCATGTTTGGAGGTGTAAGATTGCTTTATTGACCGCCATTCGAGCTCAAGGAAGTTCTTATGTACAGGAAGCTGGTCTGGGGCCTCGGTGCGGTAGCGATCGCGTGCTTCATCGTTGCGATCATAGGGTTAGCCACAAGCAGTTCGCACCGCTGGGTCAGACCCGCAGAGGAGTTGGGTTGGATAATATTTGTTTCGATAGTTATCATCCAGTACCTCGTGGCGCCGCACTCCGAGGTAGAAGGCGGCTATACCTCGCTTCAGATGCTTGCATGGGCACTTGGAATCGTCTCCATCGTTCTTCTGTTTTTCGCGCTCATCAGCAACATCGCGATATCCGGCGCAACCCCGAAGTGGACCGAGGCTGTAGAGGCGGTGGGTCTTCTCTGTATGCTCGGCCTGGTTCTCATATCGATTTCGGGCCGCGGAAAACTCTGGGGTGGCGACTAGCCTGCCTCCTCCTCAGTCCTTGAGGCCACGCATATAGGCATCGAGGAGGAGCATGAGACGCCGGTCGCGACGCGCGAGGATCTCTTCTTCATCAATGCCGGCATATTCGTAGAACCCGCGGCCGGTCTTGACCCCAAGGTCTCCACGCTCGACCCTTTCGGCGAGCGCGGGTGGGGGCTGTACCCCCATCGCACGCGCGGACGCGGCCATGACATCGAGCCCGCCCAGGTCCATCGTCGCGAACGGGCCGCCCACGGCCAGGCGCAGGCTGATCGAGTTTTCAATGGCCTTATCGATCTCCTCGGGCTCCAGGATGCCCTCGTTGAGGATCATGTAGGCCATGCCATTGATGGCCAGCTGGACCCTGTTTACGACAAAACCAGGCAGGTACCGTTTGATCAGCAGCGGGTACTTGCCCACCACGCGCATCAGCTCCATGGCAGTCTCGACCACTTCGTCCGTTGTCCTCTCACCTCTGACCACTTCGACCAGGGGTACGAGTTGGGGTGGGTTGAAGAAGTGTGTTATCAGGACCCGACCCGCAATCGCATCCGGCATCTCGGTCATGACGTCGAACGTGGAAGTATTGCTGGCGAGCACCGCATGCTCCGGCGCCAGTTCGCCGAGCCGGGCAAAGACGTCTTTCTTGAGATCGAGTACCTCGGGCACCGCCTCGATGATAAAGTCCGCTTTGCTCGCGGCTTCCCCGAGGTCGGTCGTGCATTGTATCATCTCGAGCGCGGGCTCGACATCCTCTGCGGGTATCCAGCCGAAATCCGACTGCATCGCCATGTTGTTACCGGCCCTGGACAGTGCCCTGGAGAGCGCATCCTCACTCACATCGTGCAGCTTGACCTCGTAGCCGTTCTGGGCGAACAACTGGGCTAAGCCGGCACCCATTATCCCGGCTCCGATCACAGAGACTTTCCGGATATTCCCGCTCATCTCAACCTCCCGCAGTCGTGGTTGGAAAGTTGCACCGCTGGACTGATACGTTTCATTTATGCATGCCCACCGTCCGGCCTGAACAGCGACGCAATCAGGTTGTCCGAGCTGAAGTGCCCACCGGTCAACGCCGCAAGCGAACTCCCGGTTCCAAAGATGCGCTCGCGGATCTCAGAGGGAGCCAGACCGTCGTCAGCCAGCGACCGTACCTGATCGCCCAGCTCCTCGAGGTATCCCGCGCATGACAGCAGGGCTTTGCGCCCATCAGGGATGATCTTGCCCATCGAGGTGAACAGTACCAGCCGCTCAGACGGAAGCGCGGCCAGCTTGAGCGTTGACGCGATCAAGCCTCTGGCGTCTTCGTCCGCCCTGATGACCTTGGGCTTTTCGGTGATAAAGATGTCACCGGAAAAACACCACCCATGATCGCGCTCGAAGAGTGCCACGTGACCCTCGCTGTGGCCGCCGGTCTCTACCACCTCGAACCTGAAGTTACCGGTCTTGATCATATCGCCCAGTGGCAGGACTCTGGACGGCTCCGGATACCCCCACACGTACTCCTGGTACGGGTTCAGCTTCGGGACGGTGCCGATCTGAGACACAGAGTCCGGATGCGCGAAGATCTGCACTCCATATCGCTCGGCTATCAGTTTGTTCGCTCCGATGTGGTCCTCGTGGTAATGGGTGTTGACCACCAGGTCGAGCCGCCGGTCCTCGAGGTATTCGGTGAACTCGGCAGCGGTGTGTGCACAACCGGTGTCGATAAGGAGTCCATCGACGAGGTATGCGGCCACCCAGTATACCGGCCTGCCTTCGGCCTCGATACTCATCTTTATACAGGTGACTTCTTCAAACTCGTCGATTTCGATCACGGCTTCGCCCTCCCATTGATTTCCGCACATAGTTCCATTGATCATACAACCGGGCGCCGCTGTCAAATGCGCCTCGTTTGAATGGTGACAGGGCAAGCGATTTGAGATATTATTCTCTCGGCTTTCCTGGAGCCAGGCGGTACAACGCGCTGGAGGCGTGATGGGATTCCGGCGCTAACGATAAATCAGGGACACCTTGATATACCGGCTGAAGGAAACGGCGTAAAGTGTCTCCGCGTGCCCGGCAGGTCTATTGTCCGAAAGCAGCCCCTCTACGTTTCACCAAGTCCGCATGGCGTGCAGCCGTGAAAGGAGAGCAGCATGAGCGACATCTACTCGGAAAAGCCATGGCTCAAGAACTACGACAAGAACGTCCCTCCCACTCTCGAGTTCGAAAGCAAGACGTTCGCCGAGAAATTCCGTGAGACAGCCGCAAAGTACGCGGACAAACCCGCGTTGATCTATATGGACAAGAAAATAACCTTCCGAGAGATGGACCTGCTCTCCAACCAGCTCGCGGCATACCTGATCAAGAGTGGGCTCAAGCCCGACGACGTTATCGGCCTTCACATGCCGAACGTACCCGCGCATTATATCGGGGTCATTGCCGTACAGAAGGCCGGGTGCGTCTCGACGGGGCTCAGCCCCCTTCTCACGGCTCCCGAGATGGAGCATCAGATCAACGACTCGGGAGCGAAGGCGATCATATCGATCGACCTGATGTTCGAAAAGATCGCCGAGGTGGCCGACAAGACGAACGTCTCCACGGTTATTGTCACGGAGATCGCCGATTTTCTCCCCGGGGTAAAGCGCGTTCTAGGCAAACTGCTCAAGAAGATCCCGACGGGCGAAGTGACCCCGCTGCCGGGCAAGAACGTCGTCCGCTTCATGGACGCGCTGAAAGGCATGCCGAGCGACCGCGTCGAGGTAAAGCGGACCATGGATGACATGATCTTCCTGATGTACACGGGCGGCACCACCGGGCCCGCCAAGGGAGCCATGCTGACGCAGAAGAGCTACATGTCCAACAGGCTCCAGACGCTTACCTACCTCGATCTCAAGCCCGAAATCGTCGCGCTTTCGGCGTTCCCGCTGTTCCATATCGCGGGTTTGGCGATGGGCGGGTTCACAATGACCAACGGCGCGACGCAGATCTGCGTGCCAGACCCGAGGGACTCTCACTTCCTCATCGAGCAACTGGAGAAGTACAAGCCGAACACAGTTATAAATGTCCCAACAGTGTTCTTCGAGCTGATGAAGCAGCCGGAGTTCAAGGCGCTCGACCTGAGCAACCTGTATTTCTGCCTCAGCGCGGCCGCACCGTTCCCGCCGGAGAACATCGCCGAGCTGGAGAGCATCATCGGCCCCAACTTCATCGAGCTGTACGGCATGACCGAGACCTCACCGGTCACGTGCTGCAACCCGAGGTTCGGCAAGAAGAAGGCCTCGTCGATAGGCATGCCGCTGCCCGGTACCGAGTTCAAGCTGGTCGACCCGGCGACGGGTGAGCTGGCAGCCCCGGGCGAACCCGGTGAGATCGCTATCAGGGGCCCGCAGCTCATGGACGGTTACTTCGAGCAGCCCGAGGAGACGGCAAACGCCGTCCGCGACGGGTGGATGTTCACCGGTGATGTGGCAAAGATGGACGAGGAAGGCTACTTCTACATTGTCGACCGGGTAAAGGACATGGTGAACATCTCCGGGTTTAAGGTATTCACACGTGAGTTGGACGACGTACTCGCGAAGCATCCCGACATCGACCTCGCCGCTACCCTCGGGGTACCCGACCCCGACCGCCCGGGCTCTGAGCGCGTCGTTGCGGCAATCGTCCTCAAGAGCGGCATAAAGGCGGACGACGCCGAGAAGGCTAAGATCATCGCCTACATGCGCGACAACGTGGCGCCTTACAAGGTACCCAAGACCGTAGAGTTCATGGACGAGCTTCCGACGAGCGGCGTAGGCAAGATCCTCAAGCGCGAGCTCAAAACCATGATGGGAGGATAGGCGTTAGCGCCACCCCCTCCCCGACCCTCCCCCCTCCAGGAGGAAGGGACAATGCATTTCTTGAGCCGGGTCTCTCCAGGCCCGGCTCCCATTACTTCGATGGTGCAATCCCGAATTGGGTCGCGGAAGATGCCTTCTTGAATGCTAACATAATGCCGGTGCCGTAAATCACATGCAAGGAGGCGCTCCATGCACTGGCAGAATCGCAACGAACCGTCCTGGAAGCAGTTCAGCTTCAATCAACCTTACGAGAGGGGGGTGAAGCGCCTGCGCGAAGAGGTGCTGGACAAGACCGACTTCGACCCGGCGGTACTGTGGCAGTGGGGAACCATGCAGGCCATGGCCGTCATACAGATTCTCAAGGATTGTGAGAAGAAGTTCGGCGAAGAGGGACAGCGCGTTGTGACTGAAGCCCTTCGAAAGGTAGGGTTAGACGTCGGCAGGCAGATCCTCGCCGGTATAGAAAAGCCTGAGGGCATGTCGGAGGCGGAAGCCGTCAGCTTCTTCGCGACCGTCATCAACCGCATTGCATACGCGTCGCTCGAAGACCCCAGGATAGACTCGGAGGATGAGGTCAGCTTCGATATACTCTGGTGCCCTCACCAGGACTGCTACAGCGCCTTCGATTGTCGCGTGCAGAGAAACTTCGTACAGGGCATGCTCGATGCCGCCGCGGAGCGCGGCTGGCTCTCCGACTGGCAGGTGCGGTTTACCCAGACCATCCCCGCCGGCGCGGACACGTGCCGCTTCGTCATCTGGCGCGCGTCGCAAGACGAGAAATCCGAATGGAAGAGGTACTCCGAGCAACTGGACGCGAAAGCTCTCGAGATCTCCCGACGCGGAGGCAAGAGCCGCTAAGGGGACGGCTGCGGGTTATTAATTCGGGATCTCTCTATACCAGTTAAGCTGAGGTAGCGGTTGTAACCTTCATTCCAGCTCTTTTTCCATGATGCGGACCGTAGCTCCGCTCCCTTTTCGCCCATCGCAGCCAGTTGCTCGGCAGTCACAAACGACGCGTGAGTGGGACAGTTCTCGGGCGTAAGGTCGAACTCCGCCGCGACCGTCGCGAATGCGGCCCGTACGACGCGCGCTGCTGCCTCCAGGTCACTGTCCCTCTGTACTGGTTTGATGATGTCCATGTGTATCCACCTTCATGTATGAGGATATACTAGATTGTGACCATGGTTCGCACCATTCTTGTCCGGGGGTGGCTTAGATGAACGGTGCCGGAAAGCTGGCCGTCGTGACGGGCGCATCGAGCGGTATCGGCGAGGCCTACGCCAGGAGGCTCGCGCGCGACGGGTTCGACCTCGTCCTCGTTGCCCGCAGAAAACAGCTCCTTCTGGATATCGCCATGCAACTGAGCGAGACGCACCGGGTGTCGGTATCGGTCGAGCCGGCGGACCTCTCCAGAGATGCGGACGTCGACCGCCTGTTTGACCTCGTTCGGAGCTCGTCCTCGCTCGAGATGCTGATAAACAACGCCGGCTTCACGACCCACGAGAAGTACATCGACGCTGATATCGAGAGCCAGGTCGACATGGTGCGAGTCCACGACATCGCCACCCTGCGCTTGACCCGGGGCGCTCTCGACGTCATGCGGAACCGCGGCCGTGGCACGATCATCAACGTAAGCTCAATGGCCGGCATCCTACCGAGCCCGTACAACGCGAACTACAACGCCACCAAGGCCTACCTCGTTAGCCTTACGGAGGGCATCGTCCAGGAGCTCGCCCTTGCGGGGATAAAAGGCATCAGGGTGCAGGCGCTCTGCCCCGGATACACCCACACGGGATTCCACGACGCCGCCGGCGTGGCGCGCGAAGGCGTGCCCGAGCGTGTCTGGATGTCAGCAGAGGACGTTGTTGAAGAGTCGTTCGCCTGTCTCGAGAAGGGTAGGGTCGTCTGCGTTCCCGGCGCCAAGAACCGATTGCTGGCTAGCATGGTCTCGGCGATGCCGCGCAGGATCCGGTACGTACTGTTGAGAACGGTGGAAAGAGAGGATTGACCATCCATTCCTATAATAGAAAGGTGCGGCGCCCGGAAGGGCGCCCGGGGTACCAAGATGGGTGACCCGGCCGTCCCATGACCCGCCTTAGACCACGAGCCTGGAGGCGCAATCGCAATGGAGCGCTACGTAGCTACACTCGAGGAGATAAAGAAATTATACCCGGATAAGTTCGCGCCGGAAGAAAAGGTGTTCGATTCAATACGCCGGGGAGATCACCTGTTCGTCAGCACCGGTTGCGGGGAGCCCCAGTACCTCATAGCGGCGCTTGCCGAGTACGTCGACGCCCACCCGAAGGCGTTTTTCGATACCGAGGTCTTCCACGTGTGGACGATGGGAGTAGCCCCGTACGACGAGGACAAGTTCAAGAGGCAGTTCAGGCACAACTCTTTCTTTATCGGCGACAACACGAGGGACGCGGTCAACGCGGGGCTGGCGGACTACACTCCTATATTCCTGTCGCAGGTGCCCGAGCTTTTCTACCGGAGGTACATCCCTATCGACGTCGCGCTCATCCAGACTTCGCCACCCGACAACAACGGCTTTATGAGCCTCGGAGTGAGCGTCGACATATCCAAGGCCGCCGTCGAGAACGCGAAGGTGGTCATAACCCAGGTAAACCCGCGCATGCCGCGCGTCCACGGGGACACTTTCATACACGTCAGGGATATTGACTTCATCGTCTACCGCGACGAGCCGCTCCTCGAGTACAAGCCGATGGTCTCGGACGAGCTGGCGCGCGAGATAGGCAAGTACGTGGCGCGAATCGTCGAGGACGGCGACACGATCCAGATCGGGTACGGCAGCCTCCCGAACGCCATCCTCGCGAACCTCGAGGAAAAGAAGCACCTCGGGGTGCACACCGAGCTGCTCTCCGACGGCATCGTGGAACTCATCAAGAAAGGAGTTGTCGACAACTCCTGGAAGAACGTCAACCGGGGCAAGACGGTCGCGACTTTCTGCATGGGGACACAGGCGGTGTACGAGTTCATAAACGACAACCCGAACATCGAGTTCAGGCCTATCGACTACACCAACAACCCTCTGAACATCGCACGGAACAACAAGATGGTAGCGATAAACGCGGCGCTGCAGATAGACCTCACCGGGCAGGCGACGGCCGAGTCCCTTGGCAAGGTCTTCTACAGCGGCGTCGGGGGGCAGGCGGACTTCATGCGGGGCGCGGTGCTCTCGCCCGGCGGCAAGACCATCCTAGCCCTTCCGTCGACGGCCACGACCAGCGAGGGCGACGTGTCCAGGATACTGCCCTCCATCCTGGAGGGCGCCGGCGTCACGCTCACGCGGGGCGACATCCACTACGTGGTGACCGAGTACGGCATCGCCTACCTCCACGGCAAGAACATCCGTGAGCGCGCGATGGAACTCACATCGATCGCCCACCCGAAGTTCAGGCCGTGGCTCATCGAGGAGGCGAAGAAGCTCAA
>DATCGY010000250.1:0-6695 GCA_036508635.1 Candidatus Anoxymicrobiaceae bacterium | reverse complement strand
ATGAACCCGAACGACGGATATGCTTTTAACCACCAGTCGAGCTCGATGCCCGGAGGGATCGGAATGGAATCGAGATTTACCCTGGCACCCATTCCGGCGGATTCCAGCATCATGGCTAGAGTTCCCAGCATCCCGGGGTTTGATATATCCCGGCACGCGCTGACTATCTCGAGCTCCGCCATGTCCGTGAGAGCATTCAGCCTGGACCGGGTCCGACCCTCCGGGGCGAACGTGACGGTATCCCACGCGAAGAACGGCGGATGCGCCTCGCCCTCCATGTCGAGCGCGACGATTATGCGGTCGCCCGGCGACGCGCCATCGCCGAGCAGGAGCTTCTTTGCGTATCCCGCGATACACACCGCGACCGCGGGGCCCGCGTCCGGGCTCGTATGGCCTCCCAGCAACGGAATGCCGTAGTGCTCCAGCGCGAGACCCATGCCGCTCACGAAGCCCTCACGCGCGGCGTCCGAGAACCCCTGCGAGAAGACGACGGTGACTATGCCCAGTGGAGTCCCGCCCATCGCGTAGATATCGTAGACGTTGACGGTCACGGAACAGAAGCCGGCGAAAGAGGGGTCGTCCAGAAGCTCCTGCATGAGCCCCTCCCCTGCCAGCAGGAGGTGCCCGTCCCCCATGGGCAGCACCCCGGCATCGTCGCCGGGCCCTTCCTCGAGCACGGTGTCGCCGCTCATGGTGCTGAAGCGTCGCGTCCAGGAGCCGATGGCCGCCTTCCGCGTGAGGCCGGGATAGCGCCTGAGATCTTCGAGGAGTTGTTCGAGTTCCATGTGTCAATTCTAGGCAAAGTAGGCCCGGAGACAATAGAACCGCGCATTCTTTCCGGGAGTGTCCCCACCGACATATATAATCATGGCGGAGGTGAGCGCGACGACGGCTCCCGAGCAGACGACAAGACAATACGCCGAGGTCATCATCGATTCTCCAGTACAGGAGCTCGACAGGCCGTTCACATACGAGATACCGGACGAGCTCGACGAGCGCCTCGATATCGGCTCGCTGGTGCTGGTCCCGTTCGGCAACGGGCTCTCTCTCGGCTTTGTCGTCGGCTTCCCGCTCGGCGCCGACACCCCGCGCATAAAGCCCATAGCGCAGGTGCTCGACGAGCCTCCCCTGTTCGACTTCGCTTCCCAGAGGCTCTGCCGGTGGATAGCTTCTCATTACATGTCTTCGCTGTCACAGGCTTTCAGGCTCGTCCTGCCTCCGGGCCGCGGTCGCAAGGTCAAGCAGTACATCTCCAGGCTCGATCCGCCCGGCGACTCTCTTTTCGACGGCGGCCGGCCGGGCAGGGAGGGCGAGGTGCTCGACGTGCTCTCCGCGGCCGGCGGCGAGATCGAGCTATCCACACTCAAGAAACACGCGGGCGGGGACGTTTCGCGCTTTATCAAACCGCTCGAGGAGGCCGGCCTTGTGGCTCGCAGGTTCGTTCTGACAGAGCCTGCGGCGACCCCGCGGTCCCGCATGGTGGTGCGCCTCGCAAACGGCGGCCCCACGACAGACGAGCTCCAGGCGCTCCCACAGCGTCAGCGCGACATCGTCGACCACCTGCTGGTAAACGCGGGCGCGGAGTTCCAGAGCGGCCTGCTGGCCTCGACCGGCACGAGTTCCTCCAGCCTAAAATCGCTCGAAAAAAAAGGCGTTGTGACAATCGCATCCGAGGAGGTCTCAAGAGATCCGAGAGTTTCTTCCGGCGGTGCCACGAAAGATGCGCCCATCCCGAACAAGATGCAGCAGTCCGCTATCGACCGCATCTGTATTGACATCGACCGGGGGGAGTCGAGGGTCTTTCTGCTCGAGGGCGTCACGGGCTCGGGCAAGACCGAGGTCTACCTCAGGTCTATCGAGCGGGTGCTGGCGATGGGCAAGCGCGCCATCGTCCTGGTGCCCGAGATCTCTCTTACACCACAGACGGTCGAGCGCTTCGAGTCGCGTTTCTGCGGCCAGGTGGCGGTGCTCCACAGCAAGCTCAGCCCCGGCGAGAGGTTCGACCAGTGGAGAGGGGTCCGCAGCGGTCGCTACAGGGTGGTGGTCGGTGCGCGCTCCGCTCTTTTCGCCCCCATCAGCGACCTCGGCCTGATAGCGATCGATGAAGAGCACGAGCCCTCTTACAAGAGCGATACCACGCCACGCTACCACGCTCGAGACGTCGCCGAGGTCCGGGCCCGCATGACCGGAGCGGTCCTCGTCCTCGGCAGCGCGACGCCATCTTTCGAATCCCTTGAAAAGGCGCGGGCAGGAGCCTACGAACACCTCATGCTGCCGGAGCGCATCGACGACCGGCCCCTCCCCGACGTCGAGGTGGTCGACATGCGAGAGGTCGGCGGCGCGGGCCAGATGCCGCTCCTGTCGCCCGCTCTCCTCGATGCCCTGTCGCGCACCATCGAGTCGGGCGACCAGTCCATCCTCTTCCTCAACAGGCGCGGCTTCGCAAATTACATGCAGTGCCGCTCCTGCGGCGAGATCATGGGCTGCGACGACTGCGAGGTCAGCCTCTGTTATCACACGCGCGGCGATATGCTGCTCTGCCACCACTGCGGAAAGCGAAGGGCCGTTCCCACCCTGTGCCCTTCGTGTGGTCGCGGCCCTCTCAAGAGCTTCGGCGCGGGCACTCAGCGCGTCGAGGACGAGCTCGTCGAACACATCCCGGGTGTCACCTTCATCCGCATGGACGCCGACACCACCACCTCAAAAGACGCTCACTGGCGCCTGCTCGGCGAGTTCAGCCGGGGTGAGGCGCAGGTGCTCATAGGCACACAGATGATAGCCAAGGGCCTCGACATCCCCGGGGTCACGCTCGTCGGCGTGATAAACGCCGACACCGCGCTTGCGCTGCCCGACTTCCGCGCAAGCGAGCGCACTTACCAGCTACTGACGCAGGTGAGCGGGCGCGCCGGGCGGGGGCTGCGTCCCGGCCGTGTGATAGTCCAGACTTTCAACCCCGGGCACCCCACAATCCGCGCGCTCACTGGCGAGAAGAGCTCGTTCATCTCCAGAGAGCTGGAAGCGCGGCTTCACGCCAGGTACCCGCCGTTTATAGACCTGGTCAACGTGATGGTGACATCACCGGATTTACAGGCGGCTGCTCGCTCCGCTGAGCGCATGCGCAGTATCCTCGAGACCGACCTTGCCGGCACCGGTGCCTTGCTGCTGGGGCCGGCTCCCGCGCCGCTTTCGCGCCTGAGGGGGCTCTACCGCTGGCACATCCTGATCAAGAGCACCGACCTCGACTCGACGTCCGACCGCATAAGGACGGCGGTCAGCCGGTTCTACGATTACGCCCGCACATGGCCGGCGGGCAGGGATGTCAAGGTCTCGCTCGATGTCGACCCCGCGTCTCTCCTGTGAACGCAAACACGTCTTGTGGTGCTCGTGGTTGGTTTCTTGAGCCGACCTTTATGACCGCTGCTCGCCGGACGCGACGGCCCGGGCTCAGTTCAACTCGGCGCGGTCAATAAGTTCTTTTTCCTCTGAGAGGGTATCGCGCAGCTTGCTGGCGCACTTCTCGCTGCAGGTCATGAACATCAGGTCGTTGCCCTGCAGACGGGCGTCCGACCCGTGTGCGGTCACGATCGCTGGTATCATCCTGCCGGCTATGGACACCGGCATGAAGAAGCCCTTGCTCCCCTCCTCGGTCCGAAACTCGATGCCGCCTTTGAGGGTCGCACCCACGGCGTATACTTCGCTGTTCTCGGGCATCTCTTTGCCGCACCAGGCGCAAGAATCCTGCATCGCGTGCGCGTAGTTGCCGCTGACCCACTCGACTATACGGGGGCACTCGCTGGGCATGATGCCACAGTCCTCGAACTCGTTTTTCTGCTCGTCGCAGCTCTCGCATATATCCCAGTGCCCGCACGTCTCATTAGCTTCCAACATGATGCCGCACTCGAGGCACCACATGTAACCGCACTCTTTGCAGAGCCCGACCGTCGGGTCGTCGATCTCCTTGACCTCGTCACAACACACGGTCAATTCGCTGCTGCAGTTGGGACAATCGCCGACGAATACGAGCCTCAGAAACTCGTCTTCGGATATATCCGAGTCGGTAGCAGCGTCGAGCAGCCCGCCGCGGTCCACGTCCTGCAGGAGCACCATCACGTACTCCTCGAGCGTCAACCCGTCGAGCCCCGCGGCCTCCTCGAAAGTCTGCCGCAGCTCCCCCGGGAGCCCGGCCAGAAGCTCGTCCAGGAATTGCTTTTCTTCGTCGTTCACTAAAAGCTCCTAGTCCCGATCACAGCAAGCGACACAGGGCCCTACGCGATGGCCCGTGGGGGTAAGGTAACAAGGCGCCGGTGCATATGCAAGCTCGTCGCCCGGGGCATGCGAGACATCAGCCGGAACCGCAGCGCGAGAACCCGCAAGACCGGCATACGATGCACCCTCCCTCCATCTCCATGAACTCGCCGCACTCGGGGCAGCAGATCTCCCCCAGCCCCGCCCTGAGATGATGGTCCGCGCCCGCCGACTCACCGACCTCCGTGGTCACCCCGCGGGCGTTGAGGTATTTCTCGATGGCCTTTCCGATGGCGTCGGGGCAGGACAGCACCTCGGCCTGCTTGCTCCTGATCGACGACATGCAACGGATGCCCTTGAGCTGCTCGGTGATCTCCTCGATATCGATGCCGGCGCGCAACCCGAGCGAGACGAGCCTGCTGGTCGCCTCGGACTGGGATGGGCACCCGCCGGCGCGCCCCAGGGCGGTGAAGACCTCGCAAATGCCCTGCTCGTCGGAGTTTACCGTGACGTAAAGGTTGCCGCAGCCTATCTTGACCTTCTCTGTGGTGCCCGAGGTCACCTTCTCTCTATCGCGAGGCCTCAGGCCCGCGTCGGCGGCCTGCGCGTGCCCGCGGTACAACACCTGGCTAGGGCGGCTGCCGTAGCGGTAGATGGTCACGCCTTTGCAACCGAGCTCGTACGCGAGCAGGTACAACGCCTCGACGTCTTCAACGGAGACGTCCTGGGGCAGGTTGACTGTCTTGCTCACAGCGTTGTCGGTGTACTCCTGGAACGCGGCCTGCATCCGCACGTGCCACTCGGGCTTGACCTCGTGGGCACTCACGAAAAGCCTGGCGAGTTCGGCCGGGACGCCCTCGACCTCGGATAGGCACCCGCGCTCGGCAATGAGCTCGATCAGCCCGTTTTCGACAAGCCCGTACCGCGCCGCGGCTTCAAGGAAGTCGGGGTGGACCTCCAGCAGGCGCTCCCCGTCGAGCACGTGCCGCTCGTAAGCCACCGCGAACAGTGGCTCTACTCCGCTCGAGCACCGGGCGATTATGCTGATGGAGCCCGTCGGCGCTATCGTCGTGGTCGTCGCGTTTCTCAAGGGCGGCGAACCCTGCCGCGCGTAGACGCTTACGTCGAAGTTGGGGAACGGCCCTCTCTCCGCCGCGAGCGCCTCGGAAGCCTCGCGAGCCACGCGCGACACGAGCGACATCACATCGCGTGCGACCCGGAGCCCGTCCTCGGAGTCGTAAGGGATGCCCAGCTTGATGAGCAGGTCGGCAAAGCCCATGACGCCGAGCCCTATCTTGCGGTTGGCCTTCGTCACGCGGTCGATCTCGTCGAGCGGATACCTGCTCGCGTCGATCACGTTGTCGAGGAAATGTATCGCCTCGCGCACGAGGAACTCGAGGCGCGACCAGTCGATGGCCGCCCCTCCCCCTTCGCCCTCGACGGTGACCTTCCCCAGGTTGATGCTGCCGAGGTTGCACGACTCGTACGCAAGTAGCGGCTGCTCGCCGCAAGGATTCGTGCTCTCTATCTCCCCGAGGGAAGGCAGCGGGTTTGCGTCGTTCATCCTGTCGAGGAAAATGACCCCCGGCTCTCCAGACGACCACGCGGTGGAGGCTATATCGTCGAACACCTCTCGCGCGTCCAGGTGGCCCGCGACCTGGCGCGAGCGCGGATTTACGAGGTCGAACGCGTCGCCCTCCTCGAGCGCGGTCATGAATCCGTTAGAGAGCCCTACCGAAATATTGAAGTTGTTGAGCCTGAAATCCTCGTCCTTGGCGTGGATGAAGTCGAGCACGTCGGGGTGGTCGACCCTGAGGACCCCCATGTTGGCCCCCCTGCGCGTACCCCCCTGCTTGACGGTCTCGGTGGCCGCGTCGAACACGGACATGAAAGAGACCGGCCCGCTGGCTATCCCCTTGGTCGACATAACCACGTCGGAGGCCGGGCGCAGGCGCGAGAAGCTGAACCCCGTGCCCCCGCCGGACTTGTGTATGAGAGCCATGTTCTTGACGGCCTCGAATATCGCCTCCATGCTGTCGTCGACCGGCAGCACGAAACAGGCCGCTAGCTGCCCCAGCTCACGCCCCGCGTTCATCAACGTAGGCGAGTTGGGCAGAAACTCGAGCGAGGTCATCATATCGAGGAACGTCGCCCGCGACGCCTCGACGCCCTCCTCGCCACGGTACGGCAGGTCGCAGGCCGCGACCGTCGCCGCCACCCGCTCGAACATCTCATCGGCCGTCTCGACCAGGCGCCCCTCGGCGTCTCTAGCCAGGTACCGCCGCTCGAGGACCATCATTGCGTTATCAGAAAGCTCAACCGTCATTTCACTCACCTGCACGTGGATATTTCCGCTACCGGCTGTTCAACCCTCTAAAGAGTAGTAAGGGTCGCACGAAGTGAGCCCTCGCGCAACCCGCATTGCCGTCTGTAGGTTAATTATACGCCTA
>DATCGY010000249.1:0-11251 GCA_036508635.1 Candidatus Anoxymicrobiaceae bacterium | reverse complement strand
CGCCCCGGCGGTACCGCGCGGCAAGCCGTATCATGCCCATGTCGAGACGATCGAGCACTGCTTCGTGCAGGGCGCTGTTGGAGCTGACCACCGACGAGAGCTGGCCTCCCCCGCCACAAGGAACGAGCGGGTAACCGTCGAGCGGGCGTCCATAGGCGTCGGAGACGGCGGCGCCGGCCTCAGAAGCTATGAGCGCGGCAGCCGCGAGGTCGTAAGGGTAGTTGTTGAGTATCGCTCCATGGCCGATCTCGAGGAACATGTCGCGAACCAGCTCGTTCTGCTCCGCCATCCTCTGGCCAGCGTCGACATACAGATCCATCTGCCCCGTTACCACGCGCGTGATGCTGTAGGTAGCGCTCCCCAGGTCAAAGTATCCCCCATCGACCGAAGACAGATCGATCAGCTCCGCGATTACGGTCGTCAATGGCTCCGCCGGCCTTCCGCGGTATCCAGCGGTCCAGAAGATATCGTTCAGTGAAGATTTCTGTGAGAGGCGCGGCTCGAACAGCGAGCCACCGATATCGATCCGGACCCCACCGCCGCGCACCGCGGTGAAAGATGCCTCGTTCTTTATCTCGAGCACCGTACCGAGGAAAACATCGCCCATGGTCAGCGACCCCGTGTCAGGTCGGAACGGCGCTGCCGCGACAGAAACACAGCAGGATTCGAGCCCCGCCGCCGCCGGCCTGGTGCCGTCGATCGGGTCGATTATGAGCAGCCACCGGGCGTTACCATCGGCAACAAGACCACGGTCCTCAGTGTAGTACGCGATGTCGTCGCGCCGGTCCAGTATTCCACCGACTTTCTCCTCGGCAACCTCGTCGATTGAGAACGTGGTATCGCCGGAAGCGCCACGCCCCTCGTGCCCCTTGGCCGAAGCTTTGCCGAGTTGCGGGCGCACGACCGAGCGCACCTCGGAGCAGAGCTCGGAGACCGTGCGTATTATTTCCTCGTTTTCTTTCCAGACATCATCGCGTGCCAGTTGAACGGTCCTTTCTCAAACCAGGTCGTGTTTTGATGGACCGCGCCTTCTACGCGGCAAGTATACCAATGGTACAGTTAGGCTCCAAATTCGTTATAAGAGATAAAGAGTGTTTAGACTTGTGCCACGGGTGCAAGTTTTACTACTATGCGATTATATGATATTTGAACACCGTGGAGCCGCCCAAGGCTCTGACCGGTAAGAACGGGGTGTCATCTTGAGGGAATGCCCGAAGTGCTCATTCCGAAATCCGGATAGCGCGAAAAACTGTATCAGGTGCAGGTTTCTGCTGACGAGGTTTTATGATGAGCAGCCCGCGGGAGATACCGGACCGGCTCGGGAAGGCCAGGAACCCACCAATGTTCCCAGCGAGCAGCCCGAATACCTCGACACTCCTCCCAGCTGGCTCTCCGACGTCCCGGAACCGCCAGCGCCCGACCTGAACGCCGATTTCGAGAAGAGGTCTTACTACGAGGTGGGCGGCTACAGGGCGGGTGGGGTGCCTGGTTCGGTTCCTCACGGCCCGCCTCCCTCCGACGCCCACGCCATCATGATGGGCCACGATGGATACGAGCCTTCGGCGAAGGGCAAGAAAAAAAAGAAAAGGATCAAAGGCCTGCCCGAGCCTGGGGGCGAGCCAATGCCCGGTCCGCGATCCAGGGCGGATGCGAAGACCGGGAAAACGGCCTCCAGGAAGCCAGTTGCAGGTAAGCCCGGGGCTAAACCCGCCGCCGTCCCGCAACAGACCCCACCGGTTGGATTCTCTAGGCCGGAGGGGGTACGGCCAACACCAATGGAACCACCACGGATCGAACCACCAAGAATGGAACGGCAAAGTATGGAGCCACGTCCAGAGGCTATACCTGCCGCCGCCCGAACGCCTGAAGCCCCACACGCGGCGGAGCCAGGGCCTGTTGAAGTGAGTGAAAGCATGACAACCCGGGAAGAAGCGCCGGCGACGCCCGATATGACTCCAGCCATACCGCCCGAGGTCAAGCCACCTGAGATACCAGGAAAGGCCGCGGAACTGGCGGCAGAAGCCACTCCGACACCGCGGAAGCCAGAGGCTGAGCCTCCGGCCAGTCCGGGAGCCGAAGTTCCTCTGAAGTCGGTCGTGACACCGACTACAGACTCTCTACCCGATGCGCCTGAGCCCATGGCTCCGAGACAGCTCACTGCGCCTGCCTCACCGCCGGCCTCCGACTCGCGGAAGCCAGGCAGGCTCCCCGCTGCACCAGTAGTCCACCAGGACGATACATCTCCTTCCGCCGCCGAAGAGCCACGAACGGCAGAGGTTGAAAAGCCACGAACGGCAAGGACTCGCCGAGCACCGGACGCGCACCGCCCTGTCGTCGTGGAATCTCACGACGCGCAGGTTCAAATCCCGCCGGTCATGGAGTCGGTACAAACACGTCAGATACCCGCGGCCGCAGCCGCGTGGCCGGCTATCGCGGACCAGCCATCCGATCTCGTTGACAGCGCTGTTCTTGAGGGCAAAGTGGAAGTACGCCAGGCCAAGCCCCCGCCATTGGAGGCTCCGGGAGTGTCGCCAAAAATACCTCGCGAGCCTGCTGTCAAACCGGCTGCCGAACCCGGCATGACCGATGAGAAAGCCAGGCCCATATCAGAGATGGGGACCACGAGACCTGTCGAGGAAAAGCCAGTTGAACGTGCGGTGACCCCGACCCCGGCCCCACATGCCACCGAGGCTCCCGCTCTTCCACAGCAACCTCGGGTCTACGCAGCGCCCCCGACCCCGTCGAGCGTATTAGAAGAGAAGAGGGTCGAGGAGCAAAGACCCGTAATAGAGATACCTGCGGTACAGAAGCCTGAAATAGATGGGATCAACGCAGCACAGGAGAGAGTCGAACTCGTAGCTGAACGCGAAGAACCAGCTCCGCCGCCTGCGCCCAGGTCAGCGGATAAGAAGAAGAAACGTTCTCGCGTGTCTCGCTCGCCCAAACCCGATGTCGATGGGGACATCCCTCGCATCCTGCCTGGCAGCGGCGTCCCGCTCGACGATTAAACAGTGGTTTTCCCTTCGTGAGCCGGGTCTCTTCAGGCAAGCCGGGTCTCTTCAGGCCCGGCTCCGGGCGGCCTGAGATACCGCCCTCAAATGTCTGGACTATCTGGCTTCGTCATGGAACCACCCACCGTTCTCAATGGGGAGGGAAATATAGACTCTCGAGGCGGGATGCGAGGTGTTCCCAGGAAAACTGGTTTACCCCTGCCAGGCCGGCGGCGGCCAGGTCGGCTCGCCGGTTTTCATCGAGGAGCACTTCACACAGAGCGCGGGCAAGGTCGGTGGAATCGCCGTTGGCGAAAAGGGTTCCCCCACCGGTGCTGGCGAGCACTCCCGCGTATCCGGGGATGTCCGAAGCGACGGCGGGCGTTCCCGAAGCGTTCGCTTCGAGAAGGATTATGCCGAAACTCTCTCCACCCAGCGCGGGAGCGCAGAATACATCCGCAGCGGAGTAGTAAGCCGGCAGGTCCTCGTTGTTCACGAACCCCACGACCTTTACCCTGTCCCGCAGTTCGGGTGCGAGCTCACGCTTGACCTTCTCTTCCTCAAAACCGGACCCCGCCAGCACGAGCGAGCATCCCGGTACGTCGCGGGCGACGGCTGGAAATGCGCGCAACAGGACGTCGATTCCCTTGCGAGGCTCGTTTCGCCCGACAAACAGCACGACCGGCCCACCTTTCGGGAATTTGTCAGGCCTGTCACCCCCCGGAGTGAACCGGATCAGGTCCACGCCATTTGGAACTATCTCGTACTCTCCAGGAAAGTACCTCGAAGCGAGCAAGCGGGCCGGCTCGGAAACGGCGATAAGGACGTCGAGCCGCACATGGACTCTCTTGAACAACATTCGTGCGAGACAATGTAGCGCCGAGCCGTCCTCGCCGGCCGCGTGGAAAGTCCCAACCACCCGCGCGGGCGCACCCATAACGGCGGATGTCGAGACGAATGGCACCAATGGCTCATGGACATGGACAACATCGTATGCCCCGTCTTCCAGGATGTGCTTGATACGCGCCCCAGTCCCGGGTGCAAGCGCGACCCTGGCGGTCGAGCCATTTGCCGGGATCGGCAACGAGCGTCCGGCGGTGACAAAGCGCGCGCCATCGGGCGGGACCCCTCCGTCAGGTGCGACCACGGTTACATCGTGGCCGTGACGGGCCAGCTCGGCCGAGAGCCCTTCTATGTGGTTGTTCACACCGCCCGGGTGGGCCCATGAGTAAGGGGATACTATCGCTATCTTCATAACAAGCTCACCATGCACGAACCCCTGAAATCGGATAGTATTCTTCGCGCGCTCCAGAAAAACCGGGAGCGAGGAGGCTAAAAGTCAGTGACTGCCATTGTCCAGTTCTTAATAAGTCTAGATCAATCGGTGTTCAAGGCTATCAACTCGCTCGCCGGCAAGTCATCCGTGCTCAACTGGCTTGCCAGGGTTGGAGCCGACGACCACATCATACCAATCGTTCTCGCACTCCTGGTGCTACTGGTCGTCCTGCTTCCAAGCGACAGGCAAGCTCGCGAGTTAGCTTTCACCTGCCTCATCTGCACCATCATCGCTATCGTCATGTCGATGGTCATCCTTTTCATCCTCAACGGTGCGTTCTTTCGGCCTCGTCCATTCACAAGCCTGTCAAACGTGCACCTGCTTTTCTACCATAACACCGATAGCTCGTTCCCTTCCAATGCGGCGACTATCGCCTTCGTCATGGCGATATCGGTCTTGATGTACAACCGCAAGGTCGGAGGCGTTATGCTGGCGCTCGCGGTCTACGTGGGTCTCGCCCGCGTGCTTTGCGGGGTCCACTATCCGCTGGATATTGTCTCGGGAGCGATGCTCGGGTTGGGAAGCGCGTTCCTGACGCGCGCCGCCGAACCCCTGTACCGCCCGCTCGCGGTCGCCCTCAACAGGGCTACGGACAGGCTGCTGGCTTCGTGGCAGGGTCTACCACGTGCCCTGCCAGGGGGCGGTGAGAGCAAATAAGCAAGATTATCCACATGCGCGGTGACGTGGCGGGGATGTTCATTTTCTTTGTCATCGCCTTCCTTGGAGCATGGCAGTTCATCGTGGCGGCTTTCCGCCTGAACGGCCTTTCGCTAACCGGCTACCCGGACCGCAAATGGTTGAGCGGGCTGCTGGGAGGCTTGCTGGTTGCGGGTGCCTGCACCTGGTACTTTTCGCGCCCCGGTCATTTCGCCTCTCCCGATGTCGAGGGGATAGAGACCTTCATCGTCCTGACGGGGGGACTCATCGTTGCCACGGTGGCCCAGGCTATCATGGCGTCTGTCATCACTCTACTCCGGCGAAGGCATTCAGCTGATGCCCGCGCCCCCCTGACGGCCGAGGATTTTGAGCTCGAAGTCGCGGGTGCTCGCGTAACGTCCAGGTTCGTACCCGCCATAGGGAAGGCACAGGCGGGTTGTGACGTTCTCCTTCTCCACGATTTCGGCGGCACCATCGCCGACCTCGACGCGCTCGCCGCGGCGCTCGCGCAAGCCGGGCACTGTGCGCTTGCCGTCGAACTCGACGGCCACGGCAATAGCCCTAGAGAAATAACATCGGCGTCGATGGATGAGCTTCTGGATGCCGCCGCGGCCGAGCTGCGGAAACGTAACGGCGATGGGCCCGTCAACGCGGTCGGCGCCGGCTTCGGAGGTCACCTCGCAATCGAGCTCGCGAGAAGGGGCACCGCTTCGAGGGCGGTCGCTATCGACCCTCCCGCGAGGGACGCGGAAGGCTACAGTGAGATAAATGCGATGAGGGAGTCCACTCCGGTCCGTATCGTCACTGCCTTTTTCAAGCCGCCTGCCAGGGGCACCGATGGAAAGAGATCGAGCCTTTCAAGGCTGCTGCACATGCTGCCTCCACCCGAACAGATCCCATCCGGTAGCGTAACGGTGCTCGGCACTTCCGAGAGATGGCTCAACCGGCCCACTGCACTGGAGGCGTTTGCCGCCTCCATCGGTTCGGATAGCGCGAAGATGCTCGTTGGGACTCATTCGTCGCTTCCTGACTCGAAAGAGGCGATCGAAGAAGTGCTGGCGGCGCTCGCCTGATCACTCCCTGTCAGAAGGCCATGCAGGCATGAACATGTGCCACTGGGCCGGATCTTCGCGGATCAACACCTCGAGCTGCCGGGCGACCAACTGCATGGTCTCGCGGATGACCTCGTCCCTGTCGCGCCCGTCCGAGGTGCTCACCCCGATAGCGTCCATGGCGTGCCCTACCCATCCGTCCTTGGTGTTCCTCACGCTGACGACGAGGATCGGGGAACCGCTGCGCAGTGCGAGTGCCGCCGGGCCTGGAGGCAGCGTCGTCCGTTCTCCGAAGAACTCCACCTCGACCCCCTTGCCCTTGAGGTCGCGGTCGCTCAGCAAGGCGAGCATGATCCCGCTCTCCAGAGACTCAACCATTGCATCACGGGTCTCCGGCTTGTTGTCATACGGGAAGATATCGATTCCTACTGACTTGCGGAGCTTGCAGAACAGGTCGAACAGCTCCACGGGCTTTAGAATCTCGGCGACGGCTGCGAACGGCCCGAGACTGGAGAGGAAGACCGCCCCAGCCTCCCACGAACCGTAGTGCGGTAGCACTACCAGCACGCCCTTACCCGCGTTAATCGCCGAAATGAGGGCCGACTCGTTCACCTTGCCGAAACGCTCGAGCACATATTCCCTCGACATGGTGGGAAGCCAGAATATGTCCACCCAGTAATCCGCGTAGTAGAGACACGCGCGGCGGGCAGTGTTTCTGACCTCTTTCTCGCTCGCCCCGGGGCCAAGCGCTCGACGCATATTGCGCTTTATCATCCTGCGCTTCCCCGGGAACGCATAGTAGTAGATATTCGCTCCAGCATGCGCGACCGCGCGGGTGAAGCCTATGGGCAGCCAGCCGATGACCTTGTCCGCGACCAGGAACAAGTAATATGCGGGCTTCATTCAGCCAGCGCCTTCCATACCTCTATCAGCCTCTCAAACAGGGTCTCAAAAAGGAGCACCGCCATTATCCATACCACGATCTTGAGGACCCACGGTGACAGGCCGTTGAAGAACAGACCGATTGCGAGGAGGAGGATGCGCGGCGCCCTCGCCATGAGGCCCGCTTTGCAGTGGACATCAAGCGACTCGGCCTTTGCCCGCACGTAGCTGATGAGGAACGTCATGACAAGGATGGCCAGGGACAGGCCGACGTACACTCCCTCGGACGACCTCAGGAAGTAGATGGCGAGGCCCAGGTATATCGCCGCGTCGCTGATCCGGTCCGAGAAAGAGTCGAGGAAAGACCCGAACACGGTCGTCTTCTCGAGCTTCTTCGCGACATAGCCGTCGATGATATCGAATACGCCGGACAGCACCCAGAATACCGCGGCCAGGGGCACGTTCTTCACCGTGAGGAAGTAAGCGCTCGCAAATGCCAGTGCGATTCCCATCAAGGTGATGATGTTAGGTGAGATCCCGAGCATTCCGAAAAACCAGGTGAACGGGCGGAAGAAAAAGTCCGAGAACCACCTCAGGCCCTCATCCATCTTCTGTCCTCTCGAAGGGCCCGTCCCACCATTCGACGTCCCAAGAGTATCGTCCACAGTCGTATCGCCTTCCATGCCACCTCCACTGAGTATTCTCGGCGTCGAGTTGTATTCTATTCACTTGAGGCCGAACGAGGAAGTTACCGATCCGCTACTCGTCGACGTCCCAGATGTCGCGGAGGATTTCGCGCGCTTCTTCGGCGCGGTCCTCAGGGACCATGATGCCGTGGATGCCTCCGCCGCCGGTGATCGCGAACGTCCATGGCCGGTTTATTATGACGGGTATAACCTCCGCCTTGAGCGCCGATTCGAGCATGCCCGCTGCGATCTGGTTGGGTGCCGTGGCGACCTCCACCCAGCCTTCGGGCTTACCGTCGGAAAAAAAACCGGGTAAGGGACGGGGCTCACGGGGCTTCCGCGAGGGCTCTTTCGAATCCTTCGAGTGCCTCCTCAAGGGAGACGTCCCTCCTCTCGCCCGTATAGCGCGTCTTGAGGTCGACTTTTCCGTCGGCCAGCTTCTTGCCCACCACTATCTGCACCGGGAGCCCGACGAGGTCGGCGTCGTTGAACTTCACCCCGGGGCTAGCCTCGCGGGCGTCCACGAGCGCCTGGTAACCTCGCGCGGCAAGCTCCCTTTCGAGCCTGTCGGCCGCCTCGGCCTGTTCTGGTCTTCCCGGCCCAACGACCACTATCTGGACCGGCAGCGGAGCGACGGCTTTCGGCCACCTGATACCACCTTCGTCGTTGTGCTGCTCGACGATTGTCTGGAGCATCCGCGACGTACCGATGCCGTACGTGCCCATGATCACCGGGTGAAGCGCACCGTCTTCGCCAGTGAACTCGACGTTGAGCGGTTCGGTGTACTTGGTCCCGAGCTTGAAGATGTGCCCTATCTCGATGCCGCGGGCAATCTTGAGGATCCCGTCGCACTTCGGGCAGAGATCGCCCTCGACCGCTCCCGCAATATCGGCGACTGGCTCCGCCGCAAAGTCGCGGCCTTCCTCGGCGCCGATATAGTGATAATCCACCTTGTTTGCGCCGCACACGAGACCGCGGGCACCGCTTGCCTCCACGTCGAAGAGCACCCTCACCCCTTCGAGTCCGACAGGCCCTGTGAACCCGGGCGTTATTGTCGGGAAGAGGTCGCGTTCGTCATCCCTCATCACGTGAAACTCGTCCGTGCCGAGTGCGGTCATGAGTTTTGCCTCGGAGACCTCCCTGTAGCCCGGCACGAACGCGGCCAGAGCCTCGTTACCCACGACGTATAGCACGCACTTCAACACTCCGTCCCCCGTCGTGCCGAGAAAGCCCGCGACGTCATCGATGGAGACCATCCCGGGGGTTTTGACCTCCTCGAGGGAGCGTGACTCACCGCCGAAGGCGCGACCGGACCCGTGCATCTCCAGCTCGGCGTTCGCACCGTACTCGCAGTTCTCACAGTAGACGAGGACGTCCTCGCCGACCTCGGAGATGACCATGAACTCGTGGGAGGCGGAGCCGCCGATTAGGCCCGTCGATGCCTCCACGACCCGGGTCTCGAGGGAGCATCTCTTCGCGATGGTCGAGTATGCCTCGTACATCCTCCTGTAAGTGACCTCGAGGTCATCCGCGTCCGCGTGGAAGCTGTAGGCGTCTTTCATCCTGAACTCTCGTCCGCGAAGCAGCCCGAACCTCGGGCGCATCTCGTCGCGGAACTTGGTCTGGATCTGGTAAAGGTTGACCGGCAGGTCGCGATACGACGGCGCTGTCCTGCCAACGGTAGTAGTTATCATCTCTTCGGCCGTCGGTCCAAGGCAGAAATCGCGGCCCGCCCTGTCTTTTATCCGCATCATCTCGGGGCCGTAAGCCTGCCACCTGCCGCTGCACATCCACAGGTCGGACGGATGCAGGGACGGGAGCACGACCTCGAGGGCACCCGCGGCGTTCATCTCTTGGCGGACGATATCCTCGATCTTCTCCAGTGCAAGGGCGCCCAGCGGCAGCATGGTGTAAATGCCGGCCGCGACCGATCTCATCATGCCCGCACGAAGTAGCAGTTCGTGGCTTGCTATGTCAGCCTCAGCGGGCTTCTCTTTTAACGTGGGCACCGTGACCCGGGAAAATCTCAAACGCCTTCACCCTCTCCACTTTCTCTTATCAGTTTCTTGACTTCCGCGATCAATTCTTCGTACATGTCATCAGGCTGAACGCGCCTGACCATCTCGCCCTTCACGAACAGGAGCGCGCCCTCGCTGCCTCCCGCTATCCCTATGTCAGCCTCGCGGGCTTCGCCCGGGCCGTTTACAACGCAGCCCATGACGGCGACCGTCAGCGGCGTCTTGTACCCTTCGAGCGCCTTTTCCACCCGCGTCGCGAGGTCGATCACGTCGATATCGCTCCTGGCACAGGTCGGACACGATATCACGTCGGGACCCGCGCTAACAAGGCCGAGGGAAGCCAGTATCTTGCGGCCGACCCTGATCTCCTCGACCGGAGGAGCCGTCAGTGAGACCCTTATGGTGTCTCCGATTCCTTCAGCGAGAAGCGCTCCGATGCCGACCGCGCTCTTTATCGTTCCCGACCAGGGAGTGCCAGCTTCTGTTACGCCAACGTGAACCGGCCACTCGCTCTGCTCGGAGACGAGCCTGTAAGCCTCTATCGTCCGGCGTACATCTGACGCCTTCACCGATATCTTGAGGTTCGTCACGCCTTCCGCGCTCATCAGCTCGGCGCCTTCGAGAGCACTCGCGGCCAGCGCGGCAGCCTCCACCCGGCCGCCACCCTCGGTCGCGTGACTCCTCTCGAGCGAACCGGCGTTTACACCCACGCGCACCGCCAAACCCCGGGCGGCAGCTTCCGCCGCTATCTCCCTGACCCGGTCCTTTTTCGTTATCGTTCCCGGGTTCAGGCGAATCCCTGCGACTCCCTGCTCCATGACGAGGAACGCGAGGCGCCAGTCGAAATGCAGGTCCGCAATCACCGGGATGTTCGACCCGGAAACGATGGCGGATAGAGCCTCGGCGGCTTCGGTGTCGGGGATTCCCACCCTAACGATGTCGCACCCTGCATGTTCGAGCTCGCTTATCTGGCTAAGCGTGGCCTCTACATCCCTGGTGTCGGTATTGGTCATCGACTGAACCGTCACCGGCGCGCCTCCACCGACCGGGACGTTTCCAACCTTTATCCTGCGGGTTTCCCTTCGTTCCATGACCTCATCGCCGTTCGCTCGCGCCTCCTGGCGTGACTGTGCAATAAATGGTATCTAACACCGAGTTAATGCAGCGATCCACAGTTGTTGCATGGCCACAATCTATCATAAACGAGGTCAGGGTTTGAACGGGTTCGGGAGGGGTTTGAAGATGTCGAGCATGGCGAGGCGCAATGCGACTATCGAGAGGACGATGATCACTGCCCAGGCGATGGGCATCAACTTGCGGACGTCTATGCGTTTGCCAAAGACCTTCTCGATTATTATCACGAGGAGGTGTCCGCCGTCGAACGGCGGAAGTGGAAGCAGGTTGAAGAGGGCAAGGAAGAAGAACAGGTATGCGACGACATAGAGAAAGACCGAGATGCCCTGCCCCGCCGCCTGGAACGCTACGCGCGTGGCTCCCACGATGCTCTGGGGGCTCTCCTGGTTGCGCGGCGTCATGTTGAACAGGACCTTGAGGGTGTGAAGCGAGAAAAGCGAAGCGATGCCCTTGCCGAGTGCGACAGACACCCTCCCCATCTCCCTGCCGGCCTGAC
>DATCGY010000248.1:0-17984 GCA_036508635.1 Candidatus Anoxymicrobiaceae bacterium | reverse complement strand
CAACGCGGGACTAAAAAGAAAAGAGCGGGGCCGTCAGGACCCCGCTCTTTTGTTCTATGACCTTTTCAGGTTCTGTTATTTCTTCTTGGCGGCTGCCTTTTTCTTGGTAGCCTTCTTGGCGGTGGCGCCCTTGCGCTTTGCGGTCTTCCTGGTTGGAAGCTCCATCTTTATGGGAACTTCCATCCGCGGCGGGTGCAGTTCCTCGACGACCTTTCCTCCGGGGATGATGTCGAAGCGGTCCACCGCGTGGATGGACGTCGGGCGGGGCTTCTTGGCGAATACTGCTTTCATCGGCATGCCGACACGCATCTTGTGCTCGTCCAACTCGTTGCAGAAGTGCATCATGCGGGTGTCGGCGCCGTCCAGGGTTATCCAGACAGCGGTGAACGGCACCTTCATGAGGTGTCCGGTGTTGGGGTCGATGTAAGGGAACCTCACGACGGTGAAGCCCTTGAGCAACCCCTCGGGGCCGACCTCCACCCACTCGTTCGGCTCAACAAAACACTGGCCGCATACCGCTCGGGGCGGTATGTAGACGGTGCCGCACTCGGGGCATTTCACTCCCAGGATCTTCCCCTCGTCGCGCATGGCGGCAAGGTACTTGCTCCAGAACGGGCCCATGTGCCAGTTGAACTCGTACTTGATCGGGCCGGACTCGTGCGTGAGCAGCTCATACCCGTCCGGGGTGGTCGTCGTCTTCCTTTTATCAGTGTACAGTCCCATTATCTGTTAACCTCCCTTGACTTATGGCAAGTCTGCTCCAAGTATCATTACGTCACTCCAACTGCAGCCGCCGAACCCGGTCGAGAGAGTCCTTTTCACGTTCGGTATCTGCCTGTCGCCGGACTTGCCCATTATCTGCCACGCCGCTTCGCCCACGCGCAGGAGGGCGGTCGCTCCGATCGGGTTGCACGCGATGACGCCGCCCGACGGGTTGATCGGCATGATCCCGTCCATGTGGGTCGCCCCGCTCCTGATGAGCTTGGGAGCCTGGCCCCTCTCACAGAAGTAGAAGGAGTCCATCCACTTGACCCCGCAGGTAGAGCACGGGAGGTAGAGCTCTGCGACGTCGAACTCTTTCAGCGGGTTCGTGATGCCCGCTATCTTGTACGCCTCGAGCGTGGCCATCTCGAGCGTCGGCATCCACTGCCACGCAAGGTCGCCGAAGTGCGTATAGTCATGGCGCACGACCGAAGCGTGCACCCAAGCCGGCTTAGGAACCAGCTTCTTGGCTTTTTCCTCCGAAGCGAAGATCACCGCGCAGGCCCCGTCGGAACGCGGGCACATGTCGAGGAACTTCACCGGGTACGAGAGCATCGGTGAGTTGAGGACGTCTTCGACGGTCACGTGCATCCGGTTGTGCGCGTAGATGTTGTTCATCGCGTTGTTGCGGTCGCGCGCGGCTACTATCGCCGAGTCTTCCTCCGTGGCACCGTACGCTTCCATGTACATCGAGTACTCGGTCGCCAGCGGCCCGATGGCGCCGGCGAATGGGTCGCGCTCGAGCACCGGGTTGGCGCACGTCGCGATTGCGGCCTGGGTGTCAGACTCGGAGTTTTTCTCCCAGCCGACGGCCATGACCGTGTCGAAGAGGCCGGACGCCGCGTGGTAGTACGCGCAGGCGGCTACCGTGGTGCCCGTGGTGCCTCCGGTGGTGACCTTGAAGACCGGCTTCATGCAAGAGCCCAGCCCGTCGGTCGCCCACGTGTCGACGTAGTTGATGTTCTCGAAATGGTCCATGTTACCGATGACTATGGCATCGATATCATCGAGGGTTACCTCTGCGTCGTCGAGCGCCCTCGTCACTGCCTCCGCTATCAGCTCAACGCCCGAGCAATCGAGACGCTGCGACGCGTGGTGGGTCTGTCCGACCCCTACGATTCCGACTCGCTTTCCCATATGGCATTCCCCCTACTTACCGAGTATCCAGACGCAATGGGACTGGCCGCACATGCCGTTGATGCCTTGTGCGAGGGCTTTTTCAGCCTTCTTCACCTGGCGCTTGCCGGCCTCACCGCGGATTTGAAGTACACATTCAATGAAGGCCGCCAGCCCCGCGACCTGCACGGGATTGGCCGAGAGCCTTCCGCCCGACGGGTTGACCGGTAGCGCCCCGTCCATGTTAAAGGTGCCGCGCTCGGTCATCTCGGGACCCATGCCGTCCTCGCAGAAGCCGAGGCCTTCGAGCCACAACGGCTCCATGTAGGAGAAAGCGTCGTATACCTCGGCGACGTCGATGTCGTCCCGCGTGACACCCGCCATGTCGAAGGCCATCTTTGCGGCCTGCTTGAGCGCGCGGGTATCCGCGAGGTCGCGGTCGCCGAGCCTGTATGCGTCAGAGCAATGGCCGACGCCGTTGAGCCAGACCCTCTTCTTGTTTGTCGTGAACTTTTTCGCGTTGCGCTCGGCCGCCAGGACGACCGCGGCCGCGCCATCGGTCACCGGCGAGCAGTCGAGCTTCTTGAGAGGCGTCGCGAGCATCCTGGATGCCATTACGTCCTCGACTGTGATCTCCATGGGAAGCATCGCGAACGGGTTGTTCATCGCGTTGCCGTGGTTCTTGACCGATACCATCGCGAACTGCTCCTCGGAGCCACCGGAGGTGGTCATATACCTGCGGGCCTGCAGCGCCGCCGAGCTCACCGCGTCGAGCCCGAGCTTACGCTCGACCAGCGGGTCGAATGAGGTGTTGGTGATACCGTTCATGTTGCTCTCGGTGCCCTTGTGATGCGCGACTACCATGGTCGTACCGAAGCTACCGGAGAGGATTCTCATCATGCCGTAGAGGACACCGAAAGTGCCGTCGCCCTCTACCGTCGAAATGTCTTTGCCAAACGCGCCCGAGGCGTCGGATATCGCCATGCTGGATATCGTGCGGCCATCCCAGAAGTCGCTGGAGACTGACACGACGTTGTCGATATCCTTGACGGATATGCCCGCGTCTTTGAGGGCCTTCGTCGCTACGTCGAAGACGAGCTCATGAAATGTCTCGCGCTTTCCGGCGCTGTACTTCGTCTGCCCTACGCCTATGACAGCTACTCGTTCCAATTATCTCACCACCGTTCTTTTTCCGCTGACGTTAAGCGATAGGTTTGAAGTGCTTGATATCCGTGATGTGGCCGTCGCGTTCCTTGGCCATCTTGGCCTGCACCCGCATTCCCACCTTGACCTTATCGGGATCCACACCGCCGATCAGATGGACCAGGCCCGTGTCGGCTCCGTCCATCTTGATGACACCGTAGACGAATGGTGGTTTCTTGGGGTGCAGCCCCGGCTCGTTGTAATGAACCACGGTGTAGGTCTCGACCGTGCCCGTGCCGGGCAGCTTGATCCAGTCGTTCATGTCCTTGTAGCACTCGATGCACTTGATCTTGGGGGGGACGTAGACCTTCCCGCAGGACGGACAGCGGTTTGCCCAAATCTCTCCGTCATCCCTCAGCTGTACGTACCATTTGCTGAGGGTGCTGCCGACGGTCCAAGAATAGGGCACACATATCTTTCCCGGGTAGATGATCTCCTCCACCTCGTCTTTCCAACCAGCCAACTGCCTCACCTCTTTTCGCCAAACCGTTACAAGACTTTTCTTAATTTGCGGAACTGGGGAACCTTGGCGGGGTTTCTCGTAAACGGAGTCGATGACTTGCCGCGGCCGCGTGATGGGCCGGCGCGGATGGCCTTGACGTGAACGAGTAAGGTCTAAGCAAGCTGCTCTCCGTCGCCTCTGAGCTCCGAACAAAAAAGCGAGACTATTCTATAAGTTTTGAACGTATAGTCAATCTGTGCAGTGGCAAGTCGAGCAACTTGAACGGAAAGTATGTTGGATTAGCATGCGTGGCGGGCTTGCCGTTGCGAGGAACCGGGCTGGTTCCATCAGGCGGTCGGTTCGATCTCCAGGTCGACCCCCAGGACCTCCTTGCCGTAACAAGCCCTGTAACGCCCGGACCGTAGAGCCTCCATCAGCTCCACCTCGTCGGCAATTTCGTCCTCGAAGATGGTAACGCACCGGCCGATATGGCTGACGTGATGGGCGTCGCTTCCCCCGACGCCGAAGAGCCCGTACTTTTCCCGAATGCGCTCGGCCTCGTCATTGCTCTTGCGGGTCATTGCCCCATTGTGCGTCTCGATGGCGGAGATACACTCGAGGAGGTCTTCGGTCATTCCTTCCCGGTGGCGGTGCCGCGCGTCGGCGACCCCTCGGCACGGATGCGCGGGGATAATAACCCCGTTGCGCTCCTGCACCTCGCGCTTGAGGTCCTCGAAGGGGAACAGGTAGTAGCGTATGTTGGTCTCCCAGCCGAACACGATCATATCCCCGAGCTCAGTGTAGACCTCCATGCCGCGGAATACCTTGAATCCCTGCTCGAGCGCGTACTCGTAGTTGACCTGCGCACCCCGAAATGTGGAGTGCTCTGTAACGCATACGGCGTCGAGGCCGAGCTGGCGCGCGCGTCCGACCAGCTCCTCAGGCTGGACCGAAGAGCACCTCGAAGAGATGTTGGTGTGTACGTGCAGATCTACGAGCATACGTGTGATTCTACTTCTTCTTGAGCAGGGACTTAAGCCTTGCCCCGAAACCCGGTTCGTTTTTCCGGTCGCGGTCAGACGGCCTTGTCACGCTCAGCGCCGATTCGACGGAGATGATCGCGAGTCCGACCAGCAGCGTGTCCACAGCACTCTGATGCAGAATCATGCGCTTTTTCCAGATCGGAGAGAACTTCTTGTCGAATCGATAGACCGAGATGACCGGGAAAATCCTGCTGAACACCCTGGCTACATTCCGCCAGAACGGGCTGCCGGGCTCGGTCCTGTCTTCACGGTAGTGCTGAGCGAAAGCGAGGAAATGCAATGACAGGTAGCTATAGCCGTTTTCGCCCAGGAAAGCCGCGGTCTTTGCGATGATGTACTCGGACATTGCACCCGGCGCGTCGAGCCTGGTGCGGTGGATATCGAGCGAATACCCGAGGTGCGGGTACATGGGGACCCAGTACATGAAGCCGATCGGGCTCATGTCTTTGTCGTAAGAGACGGACAGCAGGCAGTCGGGGTCCTCTGAGCTCATCAGCCGGCCGAGCCCCATCGAGTAACCGGCCTCTTCCTTTCCGCCACGCCAGTCGGTGGAGATCCGGGCGAGCTCATGCTTGATGTGGGTCGGTATGCTCGAGTTGAACATGAACTCGATAGTGACTCCGGACTTGTCGAGCTTGTTCACCGACTGTCTCAGCTTGCGCACGTCACGGCCCTCGAGTGTGAACCTTGACAGGTCCAGGACCGATTCGTCGCCGAAATGAAACCCCTTGAGCCCGGCATCCTCGTACAACGGTAGCAGGTCACCGTTGGCGGCAACGCCTCCCACGCGCCACCCGCGCTCCCGGCAATACTCCTTGAATGACTCTAACGCTGGGGGCATGAGGTCTTTGCGCCCCACGGGGTCACCGGAGATAATGGCTAGATCACCGACCAGCTTGTATGCGATGAACATCTCGTCGCCGTAGAAGTAATGCCTTTTATCATCGCGGAGGTTGAAATAGGCAAGAGAATCAGACCCGTAACGCTTGACTACATCTCGCGCCCTTTCACGGAGCAGCGGGTCGGAAACGGCGGCCTCACGATAGGGCCTGAACAGCATCACTCCGATGAACACGATAATCGCCAGCGCGAGGAGCATCAGTAAATCTTTGTAGACAACCATCCAGCCGCTGAAAAGGAGGTCGCTCTCACCCGCCGCCACCTGGATCGAACGGTACGCGAGCGCGTCGACCCGGCTTCCGCCGAGCCCGAGATCGAACCGCATAAGGTAGAGGCCCATGATCCCGTAGGCGAAGAACGATGCTATCAGGGCAGGCAAGAGAATCTTGAGATACCTGAATGACTTCCGGTCGGGCCGCGCGGGAAACTCGCGCATCGAGGCAAGGAGCACGACGCCGGCTATCACGGTGAGGAGGCCCTTTGCGGGATTCATGCCCTTGAGGATATCGACGACCGCCTGGATGATGATGATCGAAGAGAGGATTATCAGGGCCGACCTCTTTCTGAGCCACAGCTCGTAACCCAGGACCAGGAAGAACATTCCGAGCAGGATGGGCAGTGCGGCAGGCCCCTGCCAGGTGCCGACCCGGACGAACTGCCCCGCTCGCGTGGCCACGGCCCCAACCCTGTGGCCGATCGCTACCGCGAAGTTAAGTGTGCACATTATCAGCGCCGTACATATCGCGAAGCTCGCGACCACCGGGTACGCGGGCTCGAGGCGCCTCACTGCCCATTCATTGATTGCGATGGCTTTGGCTCTGATCAACTGCCGGTTTCTCCTCTTGAACCATTATCGAGCGGCTGGCGCGCCCGCTCCCTGGACGCAGCTCACTATGCTATCGTCACTCAAACTCACACACTATAATATTCGTTCCATCTCCAGACAAGCCTACCCTTTTGGACGTCCAGCCCATTTCAATTGTTTCGCATCAGGGCGCGGTAGGTATGGTGGAATGCGCTTCGCATGGACCCACAACCGGCTTCTTGAGCCCAACGCGGATACCACCCCTGCCCAGCCACCGGTTCCTTTGCTGCGAGCTCCCCCGGTGGTAGAATATTTAATTGCGAGCAATGACTGGGTTTCAGATCTTCTGCTTGGCTCTGGGGGAATACGTTGGAAGCGCAACCGACCAACGTTAGGCCGGGCATCGAGAAAGTGCCGACGGGCATTCCCGGGTTGGACGAGATCACGGAGCTGTCTCCGCCTTTCAATAAATCCATCGGCGACCTTTCGGATATAGAGCGAGTGCTGGTTGGTCTAGATGTAAAAACCAGGGACTAGGTGGTTCCAGTGCCGGAGGACGAGCAGCCCGGCAGCGAAAATGCCAGAGAGATCGCGCAGTTGCGCGAGCGGTTGCGAGAGGCCGAAGACGTCCTCCAGGCTATCCGCCTCGGCGAGGTTGACGCCTTAGTGGTCACCGGGGAATCCGGCACCAGGGTCTACACCCTCGAGGGCGCCGACCAGGCATACCGCACCATCGTCGAGACCATGCACGAAGGAGCCGTGACCGTAGGGGAAGACGGCACTGTAATCTACTGCAACTCATTATTCGCGACCATTGTCGACGAACCGATGGATTCCATCATCGGCTCATCTTTTTACCGCTTCCTGTCTTCACTCGAGCAGAAGAGCGATTTCCTCCGCCTTTCAGAGCTGCAGGCAAAAGGCAGTGTCAGGGGCGAATTCGAGCTCAGGAGCGGTTCCGGCGAGCCCGTGGAGGTGCGTCTTGCCGTCGCCCCGATGGACCTCGCGGATTCGCGCATGCTCTCTGTGGTCGTCAATGACCTCCGCGAGCAGAAACGCATCGACCGTGAGCGGGCCAGGGAGTCCGAGCGGCAGTTCGCGGAAAGGACCTCGGAGTTGCGGAGGTTCAAGTATCTTGCCGACAGCTCTTTCGAAGCCATCAACGTGCTCGATGGGAATCTTCGCCTCGTCTACGCCAACCCGGCGTTCCACAGGCTGCTCGGTTACGAAGAGGGGGAGCTGCTCGGGCAACAGAGTTACGAGTCGATGCTCTCCGGAAAGCAGGTCGAACCCTTCCCGGCCGAGCTGCACGAAGCGCTTGAGAAAACGGCCGAGTGGAGCGGTGAGGTAGAGATGACCCGGAAAAACGGCTCCGCGCTGCAGGCGCTGGCTTCAGTCAGCGTCATGCTGGATGACCAGGAGCAAGCAATCGGACATGTGCTCATGTTCCGCGATATCAGCGACCGCAAGAAGACTGAAGAGGACTTGAGACGCGCCAACGAGGAGCTCGACGCGTATGCTCACACGGTCTCCCACGACCTCAGGAGTCCGCTCTCGGCGGTACTACTGGCAAACGACCTGCTGCGCGACGCGCTCGATGACGAAGAAGGTGTCCTGCGCTCGGAGATCGACGAAGAAACCGCGCTTATCGGGCGTAACATAAGCAAGGCCTACAAGCTGATCAAAGATCTCCTGCTCCTCGCCGAGGCCGGGCAGCAACCGGTCAACATCACTGAAGTCGACATCAAGGGCGTGGTCAACAAGGTGATCGAAGAGAACGCACGTGAAGTCGCATCCCGTGGCGTCAAACTCCGGATCGATTATGACCTCGGGACGATCCGGGCGAACGAGACGCAGATGTACCAGGTGTTCGGCAACCTCATTTCAAATGCTATCCTGCACAACGACAGCCCCGAGCCAGTCGTCTCAATCAGAAGACTGAATGGCAACGCCAGCCCCCACCGATTCCAGGTGTGCGATAACAGCTCGGGTATCCCGGAGCAAGTGATCGACGAGATATTCACGCCGTTCGTCAGGTCGGAAAAGAGCCGCAGTACTGGAATCGGCCTGGCCATAGTCAAGAAAGTCGTTAACGCGTATGGAGGAGATGTCAGGGCTTACAACGACGACGGCGCGTGCTTTGAGCTGTCGCTCAGAGACATCAAGACCGAGCCCTGAGCACCTTTTCGCACGGAGTTACAAAAACGTTACATTCCGTTGGGAGGGGCGGGTTCCCCCTCGTTGAATTAGATACTCCGATATTTCCTTTGACCAGGGATCAATATGACACTTAGCACTGACACCAGAACCCGCATGCTAATCGTAGACGACGACGCCGAGATCGCTCGGAGTGTGGAGCGCCTGCTTTCAAGGCGTTTTCAGGCGTCCGTCGAGATAGCCAGCGACGTCCAGGAGGCGAGGCAGCACCTGGGTTCCCAGCCGATCGACGTGGTGATACTCGATTACCAGCTTCCCGACGGTTCCGGCCTGCAACTCCTCGACGAGATCACGGGCGAGGAGGACCACCCGCCCGTCATAATGGTCACGGGGCAGGGCGATGAGTCGGTAGCCTCCGAAGCGCTCAGACTCCGCGTCTCGGGATATGTGGTCAAGGACAACAGGATGTCCGCGCTGCTGCCCGAGGCTGTCACGAACGTCCTCAACGAGATGGCGCTGAAAAAAGCCGAGGAGAGGCTGCGGCGCAGCGAGGAGAACGAGCGCGCCCTGCTGAACGCCACTCTCCAGACCCTGGTGTTGCTCGACAGGCACGGGACCGTGCTTGCGGCCAACGAGACGGCGGCCAAACGCTTGAAGATGGAGCCGGACGAGATAACCGGAACGAATTTCTTCGAGCACGCCCCTCCCGAGCTCGCCAGGGAACGCAAGGAGAGGATGGCAGAGGTGTTCAGCACTGGCGCACCGGCGCACTTCAGTGACGAGTACAAAGGAAGACACCTCGAGCTGGTGATATACCCGATCTCGGATGAGAACGGCGAGGTCGAGAGAGTGGCGCTCTTCGCCCAGGATATGACCGAGCGCAAAAGGGCGGAGGACGCGGTCAAGAAAGCCCGCGATGAGCTCGAAGAGAGGGTGCGCGAGCGCACCTCCCAATTGGTCGAGTCGAACCGCGAGCTCCGGGCTGAGATCGCCGTCAGGCAGCGGGTAGAGGGTTCGCTCAAGACGCTGTCAGCGCAGGTGCACGGGCAAGCAAGGATGCTCGACCAGATACTCTCCTCGTCCCCCGACCACTTCTACCTCTTTGACACCAGGGGCAAGTTCATCTACGCGAGCGAGCCCGCATCGAAAGTGCTCGGGCTGAAACAGGGGGAAGTGGAGGGCCGGTACTGGTGGGACCTTGGACTCTCCGAGAAAGCCATGCACCCCCTGGACGTGATGCGCGAGACTGTCATCAGGACCGGAGAGCAGCGTGCTGGCCGGCTGCATCTTCCGACCGTTACCGGTGAGGGCGAGTTCGAGTATATCCTCAGTCCGATAACCGGCTGGGACGGAAATGTGAGCGCCGTCCTGGCAACCGTCAGGGAAGTCACGGAGGAAGAGCTCGCCATGGACGACCTGCGGCACCGCGCCGTCGAGCTCGAAGAAAAAGCGCGCCTCATGGATGTGCTGCCGTTCGCAATAATACATCGTGACATGAACGACAGGGTCCGCACATGGAACGCCGGCGCGGAAAGCCTGTTCGGGTGGAGCACCGATGAAGCCGTTGGCAAGGTCGCTCACGAGCTCCTCGAAACGGTGTTCCCATGCCCACCTGGTGAGATCGATTTCGTCCTGCTCGCCAACGGTTGCTGGGAAGGGCATCTGACCCATACTTCAAGGAGCGGCGACATTGTTCCGGTTATCAGCAGGTGGACTGTCGTGACGGACGAGACCGGCAAACCGGGGGCAGTGCTCGAGATCGACGAGCTTATCGCGCAGGATGCTGTTGGCGACGATTCGGATTCCCCTCTCGACTGACGCGTGGCGAGTCCGTCGGTACGCCGGGCTACATTAGCCGTTGTGATTCCCGCGCGAGCTTCGCGCATGGAGCAATGACGACCGATGACACTACGATGAGCATTACGATTCTGACGATGAGCATCGGCTCCGAGGATGACCTCCTCGAGCTGAGGCAGCGGACCAGGCAGATAGCGGGGTTGCTCGGATTTCCCACGCGCCAGCAGGCTGAGATAGCGGCTGGGGCGGCTGGGGCGGGCGCAACCATCCTCAACTCCGTATCACCTGTCGACGTGCAGTTCCTGGTCGAGGAGTCTTCCCCCGCACAACTGTTCCAGGTCATGCTCTCTTTCGATAGCGCATTGGCCGAGACGGATGCGTTCCCGTTCGCCCGGGAGTTGCTCGACGACATCGGCATGACAAGCGAGCCCGGGAGTACGCGAGTGCTGTTGAGCAAGCAGTTCCCCGCGGGTACGCCGAGGGCCGCCGGGGAAGCTCTCGCTAAGATAGCCGGTGAGCTTGCCCGACGGAACAGGCCCGAGAGCGTATTCCTCGAGATACAGGAACAAAACCGGGAGCTCTTTGGGGCGATGCAGGAGCTCTCACGGTTGAACCGCGAGCTCGATGGGTACGCTCACGTGGTCTCCCATGACCTCAAGGGTCCGCTTACAGATATTATGCTGGCCAACGAGCTCCTGCGGGATAAGCTCGAGTCGGGCGGTATGAGCGGTGGCGACCAGGGTGTCCAGATGCTTGTGGATACGATAAAGAACAACGTCCGTCGTTCGGCGGCGCTCATTGACGACCTGCTCGCGCTCGCCGAAGCAGGTCAAGCTTCCACTGTGGAATCTGAGCTGGACCTCAACGAGGTGATCGCCCGCGTTCTGGCGGAGAGGGCCCTCGTCATCAGGGATCGAGATGTCGAGGTGCTGCTGGACGATGACCTGGGCACAATCCGCGCAAGCGCGACCCACATGTACCAGCTCTTCGCCAACCTCGTCGGCAACGCTATCACGCACAATGACTCCTCGCGGCCCGTGATCGAGATCCGCAGGCTCGCGGACGAGCACGGTGGCGGGGCGAAGTTCCTGGTGCGGGATAATGGCGCCGGCATTCCCACCGAAGAGCTCGAGAAAGTGTTTGTTCCCTTCCACAAGAGCGGCAAAGGGTCGACCGGTGTAGGGCTAGCGATAGCCGACAAGATAGTAAAGCTCTACAACGGCGAGATAAGCGCCTACAATAACGACGGAGCTTGCTTCGAGTTTGTCATCCGGGGCCTCGTGGGTTGAGGGGCACCGACAAGGAGACACGATACGGCTACTTCAACCTGCTGTTCCTGCTGACAATCGTTTTCATCCCATTTTCGACGAGCGTCATGAGCGAGTATGGTGACACGAAGCCCGGCGTAATTTTCTACGCTGCCTCGCTGGCGGCCGCGGGCATGTCTCTCGTCCTGATCATCTGGTACTCGGCCAGCGACAACCGGCTCGTCGCCGACGACTTCGACCACGGTCTCTCGAGGCATTTGATATACCAGTATCTGAACATGGCGGGCATCTTCCTGATCAGCATCGGCATCGTGTTCATCAACGTCACTGCCGCCCCGTACTTCTGGCTGCTCATCTGGCCCAATTCGTACCTTATCGACCAGAGGCGCAACAGGAAGCTCAAGCAAGCTGCCTGAGTGGTTGTTCAGCGTCAAACGTCAGGCGAATCCCACACACGGGTAAGACGGAGCAGGCCCTGCCCTTGACCTTGTTCGCCAATGCCACCCCCGGTCTTTTCCGTGCCTTTGCGTGTACCCGGCACAGCTCGGGACGCCAGTGAATTGGAGTATGCGCCTTCCGGCAGGGTGGCGCAACCAAGCGCCTGGTGGTTGCCCTCCAACCGGGTGGCTGGAAGGAGGCAAACGGGTCAGTAAAGCAGGTCAACCTTGTGGCTATTGCCGACGGGACCTGGTGAGTAATTAATACCAAGAACGTTCACTATTGTTCAGAGTATCAACAAGACGATCTTAAAATTGAACGTGTTACACACTAATCGTAGTGGAACGCGAGTAACTTCGTTGTTGCTACGCGCAATAGGGCGGGCCTGCTGGCCCGCCCCCTTATTTTAACCACAAGAACGCGGTTACACCGTACGTTCAGGCGCAAACGTTCATGACGTCAAATCGAACCCGAAAGTAAGCGAACTTTTGTCAGCTTCCCACCGGCGGAGGCGGGGGTGGAAGTGATGTGGTCGACCCTCCCTGACCACCGCTCCATCAATGATATCAGACGCCGTGGAGAACCGTTTGGTCCGCGGTTCCGCGGAAGGCACCCGATGGAGTACTATCGTCATGACTGAAGCGTTGGACCCGGCAAAAGGAGTGCACCGTTATGAAGGACGCCGATCACTACTCACAGCTCCGCGATGTCCTCGACAAGCACCCCTCCGGCTGCCCCGAGGGTCCCGGGATCATCGAGATACTACAGACTCTCTTCAGCCCGGAGGAAGCGAGGGTCGCCGCCTCATTGGTCTTTGTGCCCAGGCCTGTGGATTGGATCGCTCCGCGGGCGGGCCTCGACCCGGCGGAGGTGGCTCCCATGCTCGAGGGTCTCGCGGACCGTGGGTTGACGTACTCGCGCACCAAGGACGGTGTGTGTGGATACGCCCTCCTGCCGGTGATGCCGGGGCTCTTCGAGTTCCCCTTCATGAAAGGCGAGCACACGGAGCTTCAGGAGAAGCTCGCCGCGCTATGGAAAGAGTACCTCCCTGTCTTGAGCCGCGGGTTCGGCAGCCCCGGCATGAGCATGTCACGCATCATCCCGATCCAGGAGCAGGTCGAGAGCGTGCCCGGCATCCTTACTTTCGAGATGATCGATAGCCTCATCGATTCGGCGAAGTCGATCGGCATCGCGCATTGCGCCTGCCGCGAAAGCGAACAGAACTGCGACGCTCCGCGCGAAGCGTGCATGGTGTTCGACGAGACGTGCGATTACCTCGTCGAGCGCGGCATCGCCCGCTACCTTACGCGCGAGGAGATGAAAGAGAAGCTCCGCGAGTTCGACCGGGCCGGGCTCGTTCACCAGGTCAACAACTCCATGGACAAGACGAGCTTTATCTGCAATTGCTGCAGGTGTTGCTGCATGCTACTGCGCTCGGCCACTGCCTTTGGCAATACGTTCGTTTACGCTTCCAGCGGATTCGTGCCCGAGGTGGATACCGGCGCGTGCGACGCGTGCGGCATCTGCGCGGAAGAGCGCTGCCCGGTCGGTGCCATGTCCGTCACGGATGGCACGGCGGTTGTCGAGGAGGCGCTCTGCATCGGCTGCGGACTCTGCGCAACCGGTTGCCCCAACGACGCCCTGGTTCTCGTCAGGCGCGAGGCGGCCGCGCAACCGGCACAGACCACCAGGGACATGGGCGTTGTCATCCTCCAGGAGAAAGGCAAGCTCGCGGATTTCGTGGAGATGCACTCAAAGTAGGCGGTCAGCGAAAGGAGATCGAGCTGAAAGTCTTGAGCCGCCTGACGTCTTTTCTGGGCAGGCGTTCCAAAGTTACCCTGATGACCGCCTCGCTCGTAATGATCATCGGCATCGGGTTGTTCGATTACTACGCCGGTCAGCAGATAAGCTCGTCGGCGTTTTTCGTGGTACCGGTGCTTCTCGTGGGATGGTTCGTCGGAACGGCACCCGGCGTCCTTGTGTGCATACTGAGCGCTATCTCCCTTTACCTCACCGAGGTGCTCTGGGGAGCCACGAAGGTCCATCCACTCGCTGCCGCGTGGAACACGATCGTGCCGTTGCTCTTCCTGTTGCTCCTCGTGGGCCTCGCCGCCCTGCTCAAGGCCGCGTTGATTCGCGAGGAGGACCTGTCAAGGACGGACCCGCTTACCGGCCTTTACAACCGCAGGTACTTCGCCGAGCTTGCCGGAGCGGAGATCCGCCGGGCGGACAGGTACCCACACCCGGTGTCGCTCGCCTACATGGATATCGACGACTTTAAATCCATTAACGATACACGCGGGCACGAGGCGGGCGACGAACTCCTGCGCACCGTGGCGGACATCCTGAGCGGCGCCCTGCGGCGGACTGACACGGTAGGCCGCATGGGAGGCGACGAATTCGCCGTCATCCTCCCGGACGGCGGGCCCGAAGTCACCGAGCTGGTAGTGAACAAGCTACACGAATCGCTTTGCGATGGAATGAGGGCAAGTGGTTTCCCGGTGTCGGTCAGCATAGGCCTTGTAACTTTCATGAAGCCTCCCGGCTCACTCGATGAGATGCTCGGTGAAGCTGACAAGGTCATGTACGAAGTAAAACGTGCCGGAAAGAACAGCATCAAATCCGAAATCCTCGGTTCTTGATTTCCCACCCCTCGCCATCGCCAACTTGAGCCGGGTCTCTCCAGAGGGGATTATTCGGCCGATGGTTCCGGCGCCAGGTTTTTATGGCGGTTGTGGCGGCCTATCCAGTCGGAGAAGCGCCAGACGATCTCAAGCAAAATGATGGCGGCTCCGGATATGGCCAGCGTCTCGAGGATGATGTTCCATGAAGGTATATCGAGAGCGAAGAATTCCCTCCCGTAGGGTATCGCGATCACCAGTATCAGGCCGAGCACCATCGCTCCGACCAGCAGCCCCTTCCACCAGTTGAGCGGCCTGGCAAGCCTTCCGAGCACCCACAGGCCCGCTATCGAGAGCACGAGCGTAGCCATGGTCCTCGATTCCGCGAGCGAGACGGTGGGCTGGACGTGCGAAAGCGACCCGGCGGCGAGCGCGGCGAGCGCCATCACCAGGCCGGCCGGAATGGCGAACCGCAACACCCGGCCGACAAAACCGGAACGGTATCGCTGCTTGTTCGGGGCAAACGAGAGCACGAGCGCCGGTGCGCCGATGGTAATGCTGCTGACAAGGGTCAGGTGCCGCGGCAGAAACAGGAACGCCCAGTTGGCGAGCCCGATGATGAGCGAGAGAAGTGTCGCGTAAGTGGTCTTGGTAAGGAATAAGTTCGCCACTCGCTCGATGTTGCCGGCGACGCGCCTTCCTTCACCGACAACCCCGGGCATCGCGTTGAACTGGCCGTCGAGGAGCACGAGTTGCGCCACCGCCTTGGAGGCTGCCGAGCCGGAACCCATCGCTATGCCTATATCGGCGCGCTTCAAAGCGAGCACGTCATTGACCCCGTCACCGGTCATTGCCACGACATGGCCCCTGGACTGCAGCGCCTGCACCATGTGCTCTTTCTGGTCCGGGTTGACTCGACCGAACACAGTCGTCTCTTCGAGAACGTCGGCGAGTTGGTCCAGGTCTCCGGGAAGGCGCCGGGCGTCGAAAGGTGATCCCACGTCGGGCACTCCAGCGCGCCTGGCGACGGCAGCCACGGTCGTAGGGTTGTCACCTGAGATGACCTTGATGATAACTCCCTGATCGGTGAAGTACTCCATGGCCCCTGCCGCATCCTCGCGGACCTGCTCCTCGAAGAGCAGGAGAGCCGCGGGCTGGAAGGAATCCGGCAGAGACTCGGCGTCTATCCCGGCATCCGTCCTGGCGAGAAGCAGCACGCGCCAGCCTGTGGAGGCAAGCTCGTTTACCTTCTCCTGGATGCCACCACCCGCACCGACCTTTTCAAGTAGCACTTCGGGCGCCCCCAGGATCCACGTGCCGCGGTCGCCGAAGCTCTCCGAGCTCCACTTCCTGGCGGAGGAGAACGGTACGCTTCCCGTATGCTCCCAACCGGAGGGAGCTGGAAAAGCGGCGGCGATCGCGGCGAGCGTGGAGCTGCGTGACGAAGTGCTCGCTCCCATTGCGCCGAGCGCGTCCTCGAGTCCCTCCGCGGAGTCGAGCGGCTCCATCTTGCTGAACGCGAGATTCCCGTCGGTCAGAGTCCCGGTCTTGTCCAGGCAGATGACATCGACGCGGGCAAGGCCTTCAACCGCGGGCAGTTCCTGCACGAGCACGCGCTGCCGGCCGAGCGCCACCACACTCACCGCGAACGCGACGCTTGCCAGGAGCACCAGGCCCTCAGGAACCATACCGACCAGACCCGCTACCGTGCCCGGGACCGCCCTCTTGAACATACCGTAAACGTGCATCTGGCTGGCGAGCAGCAGGGCTCCGACGGGAATCATGATCCAGGTGATGTATCTGAGTATCTTGTTGATGCCATCCCGGAGCTCGGAGGGAACGACCTGGTACCGCTTAGCCTCGGAGGCGAGCTTGCGGGCGTATGAATCGGCTCCGACGGCGGTTGCCCTGAAGCGACCCGCACCTGACACCACGAAGCTGCCCGAGAAGACCTCGTCCGACATATGTTTGTCAATGGGCACCGACTCGCCTGTCAGGAGCGACTCGTCGATCTCAAGTCCCTCGGATGTCAGGACCACACCATCGACAATAAGCTGGTCTCCGGTACGCAGGTCGAGGACGTCATCGAGGACAACCTGTTCGAGCGGTATTTCGGATATCGTGCCGTCCCTGACAACGCGTGATTTTGGCGTACTCAGGACGTGCAGGTGGTCGAGGGTCCACTTCGCCCGGACCTCCTGGATGATACCGATGAAAGTGTTGCCGACGAGCACGAGTCCGAAGAGGCCATCGCGTAACGACCCGAACAGCACGATCACTATGAAGAGGGTCCCGAGGATCGCGTTGAACCTCGTGAACACGTTCGAGCGGATGATGTGCCAGTAGCTGCGGCTCGTCGCTTCCCTAACCGCGTTGGTCTGTCCTTTCTCGACCCGCTCCCCGACCTCCGCCTCAGTGAGGCCGGTTATGCCTGCGAGCTCCTCACTATCTGACAGCGCGCCCCCTTAGGTCTGCGGTTGCCCTTGCCGCCCTTAAGATTACCAGAACTTTGCTGTAATATCGGCGAAAGGCCTTCTGAAGGAACGGGAGAGATTGATGTTTACACGTTCGCTAGAGGAATGCGAGGAGTTCGTCTCGGGAGACGGAGCTCGCCTCAGGGAGTTGCTCCACCCTGACAAGGCTCCCCTGGAGCTGCGGTACAGCCTCGCGCATGCGATAGTGGAGCCTGGGTCGTAGACCGCGCCACACAGGCTCAGGACCTCAGAAGTCTACTACTTGCTCTCAGGCACAGGCCTGATGAGCATCGACGACGAGATGAAAGACGTCGGTCCTCAAGAGACGGTCTACATACCGCCCGGTGCCATCCAGTACATCACGAACACCGGGGTGGAGGACCTCGTCTTTCTCTGCATAGTGGACCCCGCGTGGCGTGCCGACGATGAAGAGATACTTTGAAGTCATGTCGAACCGTTTGCGGCTGGAGGTGAATCAGAGATGGCTACCGCGGAAGATTACGAGAAGGTGGGGACAAGGGCGAGCGAGCTGTTCCTCTCGGGGATGAACTGTGCCGAGTCGGTGCTCACCGCCAACATGGAGATGCTCGGAGTCGAAGGAGACTGGATACCGAGGGTGGCCTCCGGTTTCGGTGGAGGCATCGCAAGGACATGCCAGGTCTGTGGAGCGCTCACCGGCGCGGTGATGACGCTCGGCTGGACCTTTGGCAGGGAATCGGGCGCTGACAGCCTGGACCAGGTCTACGAGTCGGGTTCGACCCTCATCGACGAGTTCACGGAGAAGTTCCTCTCAACGAGCTGCCGGATGCTGATCGACGTCGACCTCTCTGATAGCGTTGCCAGGGAGAAAGCCAGGCGGGATGGGGTCTTCGAGCAGCAGTGCGCGCTCTACGTTCGATTCTGCGCCGAAAGAGTCGCCGAGATGATCGCCGCCTCATAGAGCAGGATGGAGATCCTA
>DATCGY010000247.1:0-11622 GCA_036508635.1 Candidatus Anoxymicrobiaceae bacterium | reverse complement strand
AGAGCATAATGGACGATACTAGATGATAAGCCTTCCTCAAAACTCATGATACGCGTGTCGCAGACTGAACCTGCGCATAAAGAATTCGTATTAATATCTCAAACGGCTAGGCCAAGTTGGAAAATCCATATGCATTCGTCTTTTGATATATCATATAACCTCCACGCCGCTTGAACTGGGAGGGTCGCGATGAGTGATGATTCGGTCAACGGTGACTCGAAGAGCCGGATGCGGAAGTTGCTGGGGCGGGCCGTCCGACTTCAGGCTTTGGCGGCGGTGGTCAGGACGGCGACGCACATCAAGGATTACCAGGCACAGCTCTCCCCTGCCAGAAAGCCGGTCGCCTGGAACCCCGGGGCGGGACGCTCGGTGCTCCTCAAGGACGTGGACGTCGTCGACGTCAAGCGCGGCCAGTTGAACCACCACCGGGGCATACTGTTTGTCGACGGGCGTATCACCGACATCGTTGGTACGCGCGATCTCGACAGTGTATCCGCCGATGCGGTCTTCGACTGCAGCGGGCTCGTCGCCATACCCGGGCTCATCAACTGCCACTGCCATATCCTCATGCCGGGCGGGCTCGGCATAGCGCTCGACCTTGCCGTTTCGCTAAGGCGGCAGGCGCTTCGAAACTTCGAGGAGTGCGCGGTGCGCGGGGTCACGACCGTGCGTGAAGCAAGCTCTCTGCCGCTGGTCCTCAACAAGCTTACTCGCAAGATAGATAACCTCGAGCTGCTGGGGCCTCGTGTCGTCGGCTGCGCGTCGGGGATCAAGGCACCTGGCGGATACCCTGACTTCACGGTGCACCTGCCTCGCTTCCTCGACGAAAAGCTGGGGCAGTTCGGGTACGACGTCACGGACCCCGAGTCAGGTCGCGCGGCCGTGCGGCTCTGCGAGGAGCTGGGGGCGCGGTTCATCAAGCTCTTCTTCGATGACCAGTCGCTCTTTTTCGGCCACAAGAAATTGAACGTGCTCGATGACGCGACCGTGCGTGCGATCGTCGAGGAGGCCCATGACAGCGGGCGTCGAGTGGCGGTCCACCAGACGCAGCTCAAGGGCTTCAGGCGCGCGTTGGCGTTTGGCATCGACGACCTCGAGCACATGCCCGTAGACGGCTACCTCACCGACGACGACGTCGCGAAGTTCATGGACGGGGACCACCATATCACCCCCACCATCACAGTCGGGCTGAGCCTGGGCATCGCCCGCGAGGGGCACCCGGCGCTTGCCAACCCGCTCATGGAAGCGCTTGCGGCCGAGCGGGAGCGCGTGCAGCGCGTTGTGAGCCCGTCGGCGGCGGAACCCGCCGTCGTCAGGGCGAACCAGAAGGTAATCGACATCCTCACGTCCCTGCCCGAGGGGGGCAAGCCGCGTTTGCCTTACATCTCCGACCCCGAGCCTTTCCTGACCGGCATCGGAGAGGCGAACATCCGCAAGCTATACGAAGCGGGCGCGAAGTTCTGCTGCGGGAACGACGGGGGCGTGCCGCTCACGTGGCCGGGGACGCTGGCCATAGAGATGGGCCTGCTCGAGTACCTGGGCGTGTCGCGCGCGGACGTGCTGAGGTCCGCCACCATCAACGCCGCGAGCCTCATCGACATGGAGTCGGAGCTCGGCTCCATCGAGCCCGGCAAGCTCGCTGATATAGCGCTGCTCTCTGCCAACCCGTTCGACGACATCAGGGCGGTAGAGCGGGTCGAGGCGGTGTTCCGCTCGGGCGTCCTGCTGCACCGGGGCCCACGGTTCGGGCTCGCCGACAGGGGCGGACGCTGACCGCACGGCTTTCATACCAAACCACTCGGGAAAAACCATGACCCTTCCTATTGCGCTTCCCCGCAAAGGGTAGATACAGTATTCCCTGGCGCCGGGCCGAGGGGCCCGCGGCGGTACCTTGGAGGGTGGAGCTAGGAGGTTTGGAATGTCGTGTGAATGCCCAGAGTGTGTGGAATATGGTGGACCTAATCCAACAATCATGAAAATAAGGGTGGGCGCTATCATTGGAGAGATCGCGGTCGCTCTCTACGGCCTGGTAAAGGAGCGAAGCTGGAAAGCACTTGGAGCTTTCGTCGGGTCGGGCATCTTCTTCTGGACGCTCCCCCGCTACCTGATATGCGCCAGATGCGAAAACTACGGCAAAGACTGCTATTCGCTTTACATGGGAAAGCTAACGTCGAAAATATGGTCCAAGAAAGAGGGCGAGGTCGGTAAAATCGGGATGGCCCTCGAGGCCGTTACCCTGGGCACCTTCGCTTACGCGCCGGCGCTGGGGTTGCTCAAGAACCGCAAGCTGCTCGTACTGTACAGCTTTTTCCTTAACATTACCCTGATGACTCAGTTCCTGCATGCGTGCAGGCACTGCGCATCCTATGCGGAAGGCTGGAGGGCCGACTGCCCGTCGGCCAAGACGCACAGGATGATCTTCGGCGACAAGCGCGAAACCGCGGTTTAGGCAAAAGGTTTGATGCCCGGGGTTAGAGCTGTTTTTCGAGTAAGGCTTGTCCTGACCGCGATTCCTCCAGGGGCTTGAAAAAACAGATCTGACCCCGGGTTTTCAAGAGGCTTCGAAGATCTTATAGAAAGCGGAGCTAGGAGGTTGGACATGGCATGTGAGTGCGCTGAATGTGTTGAGTACGGGGGACCGAACCCGACTATCATGAAGGTCAGGTTCCTGGCGGTGTTCGCGCAGATGGGGGTGGCCCTGTACGGGCTCGTCAAGGAGCGGAGCTGGAAAGCTCTGGGGGCTTTCGTGGGGTCGTTCATCTTCTTCTGGACCGTACCGCGTTACCTGATATGCGCGAGGTGCGAGAACTACGGAAGAGACTGCTATTCACTGTACCTCGGCAAGCTGACTTCCAGGATATGGCCGAAGCAGGAAGGCGAGATTCCCAAGGTGGGAATGGCGCTTGAGGTTATCACGCTGGGCACTTTCGCGAACGCGCCGGCCATCGGCCTGCTCAAGAACCGCAAGCTCCTGGCTCTCTACATGCTGTTCTCGAACATCACCGTAACCACCCAGTTCTTCCACGCCTGCAGGCACTGCGCGTACTACGCGAAGGACTGGAGGGCGGAGTGCCCGTCGGCCAGGACTTACCGCATGTTCTTCGGCAGCGGCCGCGAGATAGCGATGTAGCGGCTAGGAAATAACAGACCTATTCCGATGTATTACAAAGGAATGTCTGACTGGTGAAGCAGCAGCGGTCTGGCGTTTTACGGCACGACAATGGGAGAACTTAATGAGCAAGACCGACAAGCGTGCACCAAAGGGCTTTGCCGGAGTGGCCATAGGCCTGAGTCTAACCCTTATTCACCTGGTAAGCATTCCTGTCACGAACACATCCGTCAATCCTGCCAGAAGCACCGGCGTAGCAGTGTACGTTGGCGGTTGGGCGCTTTCCCAGCTGTGGCTCTTCTGGGTCGCCCCCATCGTGGTTGGCCTGTTGGGAGCGGCCACCTATCTCCTGATTGACGGTAAGGCAACTCCAGACGAAATTGCTGATTGACCAGTTCTGCTTCTGGTAGACCGAGCAAACTTCGGGATCAGGTCTGTTTTTTCAAGCGGGATATTTATCAAACAGGATGTGGATTGAAAAACAGACCTGACCCCCTTTCCCATTATTTTTAAGCGTCGCGGAGGGTGAATTCAAAACAGGCGCCGTTGTTGTTGTGGGCTTGGATGTCGCCGTCGTAGGCGTGGATGATACGTTCGACGATGGAGAGGCCTATGCCCGTTCCAGATGCGCTCATACCCTTGACGAACGGCTCAAAGATGGACTCTTCGGTCCCGGGCGCCAGGCCGGGGCCGTTGTCGCATACGGTGTATTTGTGTTCGTCCGGTGCTGTCTGTCCCAGGTAGCTCACCTCAATGCGAGGAGCCGGCGCGCTGCCATGCAGGAGGGCGTTGGAGACGAGGTTGCTAAGGACCTGGGTCAATTGAAGGCGGTTGGCTCTAATGTGACCGAGGTCCGGTGCGACATCAACGGTAGCACCCTTCTCATCGATCAAATCCGCGAGCTCCGTCAACACATCGTCCATTAGAGAGCCGACGTCCACGTCGACAGGGTCTACCGGCGACTGGCCGGCCTTCGCAAGCGTCAGAAGGTCCTCCACCCTGCCGTACGTCAACATCGCATCCGACTTTATCAGTCTTGCGAGCTCCTCCAGGGCCTGGTGCGAGTCGCCCACCTTGAGGCTTTGCTCCAGCAGGTCGGTAGCGGCGATCAGTGCCGATAGCGGCCCCTTCAAATCGTGGGAGACTGTCTGCGCGTAGCTCTCGAGCTCCTCGTTCATCCGGCGCAGTTCTTCCTCGATTCGCTTTCGCTCGGTAACGTCGCGGATCACCGATATTGTCGCCCTCGGCTTGCCGGTCGAGTCCAATATGCATGACATATTGGATTCAACTATCATGATCGACCCATCGGGGTTCTTGATGTTGTACTCGACGGTGCCGACTGACCCCCCATTCCCGAGTGTCTTGAACGCTTCCTCGGCCACGTGTAGGTCGTCACCATCGATGAACTCAAAGGCGAGACGCTCTTCTACATCTCCATCGGTGGAAGTGCGAAGCTCCTTCGCCTTCTCTGAGAGGGCGATGATCCTTCCCTCCATGTCGGTCATGACGATGGGGTCCGGTGAGGTCTCGATGAGGGTCCGCCAGAGCTCCTCCGATTCGCGGAGCGCCGCGATCGCTCTAGTCTGCTCGGTCATATCGATTGCCACAACGCTCACGGATATGACATTGCCGTCGATGTCCTTGCGCGCACAGCTTGTTACATCCAGATCCTTGATCTCACCGCTCTTCGTGATGAACCTGTACCGGTTTCGCTCGACCTCGGACTTGCCGGACAGGAGCTTTTCGAGGAAGACCGAGGCCATGGGGACATCATCAGGATGCAGTGCGTTCAGCTCTAAGATGCGCTTGCCCAGCGTTTCCTCCCTGCTGTACCCGAGCAGCTCCACCATGGCTGGATTGACGTCCGTCAGAATCCCGTCGCGGTCGTACGTGTAGACTCCCTGTGCCATTCCCTCGAAGAGCAGGCGGTAGCGCTCCTCGATATCCCTGACAGCTTCGCGGGCTTTCTTCTGCTCGGTGACGTCCGTGGACACGACTTGTGCGCCGACCACCTCGCCGTCATCCGTAAGCACTGCCGAGGTCACAGCGTACACTTCGATCACCTCACCGCTCTTCAAGATATAGCGTAGGTTGATCGTCTGCGGTTCCCCGGTCTCAAAGAGCCTGTGCCTTGCGGCAATCGTTTTTTTCAGGTCCTCGGGATGGATGATGCCCAGGTCGCGGATGCGGCGGCCGAGCAGCTCTTCCTCCGTGTAACCGAGCATCTCCGCGGCTTTGCGATTCATACCGGTGAGGACGGCGTCGTCATCGTACGCAAAAACGGCCTCGCTGATGTTTTCGTAGAGCTGCCGGTATCGCTCATCGCTTTCGCGAATCGCGGCCTGAAGGGACGACCGGCCCACCGCCTGGCCTACAAGGCCGGCAAGGCCTACGAGGAACTTCCTCAGATAGTCGGGGAGATCGTCAAGAGAATATGAGCCCACGTTCAAGCAACCGACAACGTCGCCCTCGTACCGCAGTGGCAAAGCGGCAATGAACCGCAGGCCCTCCTTCTGCACGATCGGGTTGAGCGGCTCGCGCTCGAAGTTCGGCAGATATATCGGTTCGCCCGTGCGGATCACCTCAAAAATGCGACTCGAAGAGTTGAACGGGCCGACGTTCGAGGTGAACTCCTCCGATGTGCCAAAATTGTGTTCGAGCTTGAGGTCGCCCGTATGCTGGTTCAGTATGTAGATGCCGCCGCAGTCGAGGCCGGTAACCTCGAGAACCCTTTCCACAGCAAGCTGCAGGATGTCCCGTGTATCGCTGATGCCGCTGAGCGCTATTGCCAGGTCGCGCTGGGCCTCCACGAGTCCCTCGGAACGCTTCCGGTCGGTGACGTCGCGGGAGCTGTATATGGCCCCGGTGAAGTCGCCGTTCTCATCGTAAAGCAGGCGGCCCACGGACTCCATCCATATCCAGCCGCGGGTCTTGTGCATATTGCGTGATTCGAGTTTTACAAGCGAATCCCCCCGCGCAATGGCTTCGCTCCGGATCCTGTCGACTTCCGGAGAATCATCGGGGTGAGCAACAAGCTCGGCATGCATCCCCATGGCCTCCTCTTGTGTGAACCCACTGACGCGCTCAACGGAAGGACTGACATATACAATATGGCCTTCAGCGTCGACCTGTGTCACGACGTCGACCATGTTATCGGTCAGCATTCGCAGGCGCTGTTCTCTCTCGGTAAGCGTCCTCAGGGCTCGCCTGAGCTCGAGGGCCTTCTCGGCCTCCTCAACCAGCAGGGTGCCCATGCGCTTGTCCTTGACCACGTAGCCAGAGGCGCCGAGCTTGAAAGCCTCGACCGCGGTAGCCTCGTCACCGTGGCCGGTGACCATTATCACGGGAGGGCTGTCTTTCGATGAGTTGATCTCCTCAAGGAGCTCGAGGCCGTTACCGTCGGGGAGTTGATAATCGAGCGTGATGAGCTCGAAGTTTGAAGATGCCAGCTCCCTGCGGGCGGCATCGCAGCAATCGGCGATCTTCACGTCGCAAGCGAGCTTGGACTCGAGGAGTCTCCGCACGATAAGAGAAACGGTCTTTTCGTCCTCGACGACGAGTATTCGTGGCTGTGGTTCCGGCTCCATGACCACCTTCAAGACCGGGTAGCTGTCCCGTCAGGATCGACTGAGCTCTACTATGGCGTCCCCTGTTTCCCTGCCTCATGATCGGTATATCAATCCAACCACTTCGATTATACAACTTCTATTTATGGTTTTCGGCACCCCGCATACTGAACGTTAGTCACAGACGGAAGGACCGGCCTTCCGGTTTGCCTGAGACACGGAGACGAGCAGGAGACCGATGAAACCCTCAAGAGGCAAGTGTCGTTACCGGCTGGATTCAAGCGTGCCGGTTGGGCTATTCTGAAGGTGACGATACGAGCAATCGCGAGACGGGATAACCTGCGGCGCCGCCAACGCGACGTTAGGCGCGGAAGACGGCTGACTACTTGAACGCGCGCGGCAGGCGACAGGGCGGTTTCAAACATGGTGGAGTATCCGAAATCTAAGATAGCGTTCGAGCAGGCGCTCCTGTCTCTGGACAGGTTGTCCGCGGATACCATCTTGAGAGAGGCAAGCGAGGCCGGCTCTCCCATCAAAGCGGTGGAGCAACTTGTCGTTCCAGCGCTCGAGCGGATTGGCAACGGATGGGAGAACGGCAGCGTCGCGCTCTCGCAGGTCTACATGAGCGGGCGCATCTGCGAGGAGCTTGTCAACGAGATACTACCCCCGGGCGACCCGCAACGCATAGACCAGCCTAAGATAGCGATAGCCACGCTCGAGGATTACCACGTTCTCGGCAAGAGAATCGTCTTCGCCACCCTCAGGGCCTCGGGTCTCGAGCTGCTGGATTTCGGACATGGGATGTCTGCCGAGAGCCTGGCCAAAAGGGCGGCGGAAGAACGGATCCAGGTGCTGCTGATATCCACGCTGATGCTGCGCTCTGCCCTCCAGGTAAAAGAGGTCGTCAGGCTCCTGCGCGCGTCCAACAACGAAACCAGGGTCATCGTGGGCGGAGCGCCGTTCTCGTTCGACGAAGACCTGTGGAAGAACGTCGGCGCGGACGCCATGTGTCATTTCGCCTCGGAGGCGATCGACGCGATCGCAAGTGTGACGGAGGTCACATCGTGAGCGCCGCGGAACCCACCTCAATGGAGCGCGTACTGTCGGCCCTCGGCCACCGAGAGGCGGACCGGGTGCCGTTTCTTATAAATGCTTCCCTGCACGGGGCGATGTCGCTTGGCCTGTCGCTGAAAGAATACTTCTCACGATCCGAGAACGTGGTAGAGGCCCAGCTCCGGGTGAGAGAGAAATACCGCCACGATTTTGTCATGGGCTTCTTCTATGGGGCTGTTGATTTCGAGGCGTGGGGCGCAGAGGTCGTCTTTTACGATGACGGTCCGCCGAACTCCGGCGAGCCGTTCATCAAGAGCTTCGAGCAGATAGACTCGCTCGAGCCGCCGGTCGTCTCCGAGGCGCCACGCCTGCGGAGGGTTCTCAAAGCCATCGAGATGCTTAAAGAAAAGGTGCGGGACGAAGTGCCGATCCTGGGTGTTGTGATCTCACCGTTTTCCCTGCCCATAATGCAGATGGGATTCGAGAAGTATATCGACCTGATCTACGAAAGCCCCCGGCACTTCGACAGGCTCATGGCGGTGAACGAGCGTTTCTGTTTCGACTGGGCCAATGCGCAAATCAGCGCCGGAGCCACCGCGATAGTCTATTTCGACCCGGTCTCATCACCAACGGTGGTACCCAGGGAGATGTTCCTGGAGAAAGGCGACCCTGTCATACGAAGGGCGGTCGCGGGGATCAAAGGTCCTGTCATCATTCACATGGCATCGGGTCGGTGCATTCCGATAATCGACGACCTTGCCGGCTCGGGCATCGCCGGCATTGGGGTGAGCGCGCTCGAGAACATCGGCGAGATAAAAGCCGCTTGCCGCGGAAATCTCGCGGTCGTTGGCAACCTTAACGCGATAGAGATGCGCCACTGGACCGCTGCCGAGGCCGAGTCGCGGGTGAAGGACGCGATTGCCGCGGCGGGGCCGGGCGGAGGATATGTCTTATCCGACAATCACGGCGAGATACCTCTACAGGTGCCGGAGGAGACGCTGATGGCGATCTCCGAGGCCGTACACAAATGGGGCAGGTACCCCCTTGACTGGATCGAAAACGGCGGATAGCAGAGTCTGCATCCTCATCTGCTCCAACTTCAAACCCGAGGCGCGAAGCATCCTCGAGTCCGAGGGTCTCGAGGACGTGACGCTCAAAACCTTTCCGGCACATCACCCGTGCAAGGTCCTCGCAAGAGACGAGCTGATCGATCTTACGAGTGGCGATTATCGCAGGATACACGTGTTAGGCGCCACTTGTATATCCAGATTCGGGGGAATGGATGAGATTCCCGACAACATAACGATCCACGGCACCGAACAGTGTTTCGAGCTCTTCGCCGGGCGCGAGCTCGTGGACCAGTTGGTCCGGGAGGGCGCTTACCTCGTCACGCCCGGTTGGCTCGCCGACTGGCGCAACCACATCATCAACTGGGGTTTCGACAGGAAGGTGGCCCGGGAGTTCTTCAAGGAGAGCACGAGCAAGATCGTGCTTCTGGATACCGGCGTCGACGAGCGGGCCACGGGCAACCTGGAGGCTTTCGCGGAATACGTGGAAATGCCGTACGAGCGCATACCGGTCGGCCTCGACATGTTAAGACTGCTGTTCTCCAATATCGCGCTGGAGGATCAATTGGATCGAGAGAGGGCGGAATACCTCGATTCCCTTTCCCTGGCTTCGCGCCAGTCCGCCGACTACGGAATGCTCTTCGATCTCATCAGCAACCTCGTGGAGATAAACAGCGAAGAGTCGGTCATAGAGAAGATATTCGATCTGTATTCCATGCTCTTCGCGCCCTCGGAGCAACAGTACCTGGCGGTGGCGTACAACAAGCCGGGCGCCGTCTACTCCCGGCCTGAAGGCGCCGCCGACCCAGGGGAGGTCAAGGCAAGCCTGGGGCCTCTCATGGGTACGACCCTGTGGACCGAAACCGACGATGGCTTCATCATCAACATCCAGCACAGCGGCGAGACCCTCGGGATCATGGAGGTCAGCGGTATCGCGCTGCCTCAGTATAAGGACCATTACCTGAACGTCGCTGTGGCTGTCACGGTGGTTTGCGGGCTGGCGATAAGAAACGCGCGAACATACCACGAGCTCGAGCTCGCCAATATCGAGCTGGACGGTTTCGCCCACACGGTGTCGCATGACCTCAAGGGACCACTCAGCGCCATGAAGCTCGCAAACGAGCTGCTACAGGATCATTTCACCCTCCCGAACACCGGGGCAGGCGATGATATGGAGGCAGACGATATTTCTGAGATCATCGCGATAATCGATAGGAGCGTGGAAAAGTCTGATCGCTTTATATCGGAAGTGCTGACCCTCGCTGAGGCGGGCCAGAAGCCCGCCTACGTGACCGATGTCGATGTGCGGGAGGTCGTCGACGGTATAGCCGCGGAGAGGTCAGGGGATATCGCGGGGCGCGAGATCGACCTCAGGATGGATGGCCCCCTGGGCCGCGTCAGGGCTAACCCGACCCACATCTACCAGGTCTTCGCGAACCTCCTCTCGAACGCCATTGAGCATAACGACGGAAGCCGGCCCGTGATCGAGGTAAAATGGCTTGGAGACGACTCCGGCGACGCACACCGCTACCTAGTGCGGGACAACGGGTCCGGGATTCCTGCGGAAGACCTCGCGAAGGTGTTCGTACCGTTCTTCAAGGGAAGTGGTGGAAACACCGGCATGGGTCTTTCGACGGTCAGGAAGATAGTCAAGATGTACGGTGGCGATGTAAAGGCTTACAACGACAACGGCGCGTGCTTCGAGTTCACCATCGTGGACTTCAATGAGTAGTATTTAGAACTTCCTCCCCCCTCGAGGGGGGAGGATCCAGGTGGGGGTGGCACTTACAATAGACGTTAACCAGATGCTTTTCTACGAGTTGCTCCGCTTCTTTATCGGGCCGATGATAAAGCTGAGCCTCAAGCTCAAGATCGAAGGCCAGGACAACGTGCCCGACCTGGGGCCGGCCGTGATGGTCTGCAACCACCGCTGTGTGCTCGACCCCGCGATACTCGCGTACTCGGTACCAAACCGCTACATAAGCTTCGCGGCGGCGGCGTGGTCGTGGAAAGTCCCGGGGTACAGGCTGCTCCACGAGTGGACCGGCGCTTTCCCACTTACGCTGTCCGGGGGTAAAGGGAATGAGGAGCTCTCGCGCGGATTGGAGCTGCTGGCCGAGGGGGAGCTTGTCGGCATCTTCCCGGAGGGTGGAGAGGCGCTGATGGAGCCCGGCAAGGCCGAGAAGATAACCAGGTTTAAGACGGGGTTCGCCCGGCTCGCCTTGCAGGCAAGGGCGCCGGTGATACCGTGTGCCGTTATCGGACTATCGGAGCGCAGGATGCTTGGGGTCCCCGGGCCGTACGTCGAGATGCTGACCGAGAACGAAGCTAACCGGGAGTACTCATCCGTCGTCTACAGGCGGGCGGCCTGCCGCATCGGTGTGCCGGTCGACCTGGGCGAGCTCTACGATGAGCCGGTGACAAAAGACCTCCTCGAGCTGGTCTCCACTAAAGTCCGGGCGATAGTGATAAAACTTTACAACGGCGAGGATCTCGACCGCTTCCTCATCGGGGAGGTCCCGTTCGACTTCGCCAACGAGCGCGTCGGCGGCGGCGGCAAGTTGATCTAGTTCATTTCGTTTTATGACCCTTTCGAGGAAATCACCCTCCTGCTCAATTGACAACTCGGTCTAATAGTTATAGAAAAATGTTAAGCGGCAGGTATTTCTAAACCGGACGATCAAGACCATCAACAGGTTTGAAGAGGGTAGGCGGCCCACTAACACCGGTTTCGATTGTCTCAGGTTGAGCCGCGCAATGGGGGCGAAGATCGTGTCGATCAACCGACGTGCTGTGATTCGTGATGTCTTATTCCTCTTATTACTGA
>DATCGY010000246.1:0-10471 GCA_036508635.1 Candidatus Anoxymicrobiaceae bacterium | reverse complement strand
CACACCGCAGGCTGAAAGGTCGGCCAGAACTTCGTCTAGGGTGATGTCCTCACTGGTGGGGTGCGCCGGATAGAATTTCTTTACCCAGCGCACCAGGCTGCGGGTCCTGCGCTCAGGCAAGAGATGGACGTGCGCATCGATAATCTCGCTGTTCTGCTGGGGGCCATCCTCATCGGTTGCGGTCATGCGATGCTCCCTCCGCCTCCCGGGGCGCGTCCACCATTGGGCGCCACTGACATATTACATATGTTGAGTTGGCCATACTCCTTACTATCTCCTTGCCCGACGCGGCGTTCTCGGGTACAAAGAGTGAAGTTCGACCTTGAGAAGAACGGGGGTATAGCTCAGTTGGGAGAGCGCGGGCTTTGCACGCCCGAGGCCGGCGGTTCGGGCTTCTACCTAGTATTCAAGGGAAAAACCATCCCTAACAAAACAAGCAAAACTGGGAAGTTTGCGCACCAGCACATGGCAGACCCCGTGGCATCCCCGGCACGACGATCTTACCACTCGCATTCGACCCTCTCCAGCCATCTTGAATAGGACTAGAGCTGCTGTTCCTCCAGCATCTCCCGGACTTCGCGGCGCAGGATCTTGCCGATGGCGGTCTTGGGGATGCTGTCCATGAAGATTATCCGCTTTGGCGTCTTGTAACCCGCGATGCGCTCCCTGACGAACTTGACCAGCTCGTCCTCCGTGGCCTCGGCGCCCTGCTTCAGTGCCACAACCGCGGTGACCGCCTCGCCCCAGGTCTCGTCCTGCACGCCGACAACCGCAGCTTCCAGCACGGTGGGGTGCTCGTAAAGGATCTTCTCCACCTCGAACGGGTAGACGTTCTCGCCGCCGGTGATTATAAGGTCGTTCTTGCGGTCGACGATGTAAAAGAACCCGTACTCGTCGGCCGTCGCCATGTCGCCGGTGTGCAGCCAGCCGCCCCGAAGCGCCTTCGCTGTAAGCTCGGGGTCCTTCCAGTATCCTTTCATGATGTTCTTGCCGCGGACGGCGATCTCTCCGATCTCTCCGACCGGAACGTCGTTATCCTCCTCGTCGACCAGCCTGACCTCCGTGACTATCGACTCACGGCCGGCGGAAGAGATCCTTCTTGTCAGCTCCTCGGCCCCCCCCAGCCTGCACTGGTCCTCTTCCTTGAGTATGCTGACCAGCGGCGCCGCCTCGGTCAGGCCGTAGCCCTGCTGGAAGATGGGGCCGAACTTCTCGATCAGGCGCTTCATCAGGTCGGCCGGCATGGGGGCGCCGGCGTACGTCAGGTACTTGATGCTGGAGAGGTCGAACTTGTCGAGGTCGGGGAAGTCCAGTATCCACGAGAACAGGATGGGTACCATGTTGATGTGGGTGACCCTCTCTTTCTCGGCTATGGACAGTATCTCGTTTAAATCGAAGCGTTTGACGATGACGCCCTTTCCGCCCGCGCAGTGGTGAACGAGGATCGGCCACCAGGCGGTGTGGAAGATGGGGAGCACCTGTAGGGTTGCGTCGCCGGCCTCGAAGTAGTTGGCGAGCCCCATGCCGATGGCGGCCGTGATGTAGTTGCGGTGTGTGAGCATCACGCCCTTAGGCAATCCGGTGGTGCCGCCGGTGTACTGAAGCTGGCATAGGTCATCCTCGTCCACCTCCACGTCAGGCTCTTCGTCCGATGACCGGGCGAGCAGTTCCTCGTAGTCTGTCCAGCCTTCTTCCGCCCCTTCGAGGGATATGCGCTCCCTGATGTTTTCGAGCTTCGGCATTATTTGTCCGGCCGCGTCCATGAGCTCCGCCCCGACCATGAGCACCTCGGCGTCGGAGTGATTGATCACGTACGTGAGCTCATCCAGCGATAGCCTGAAGTTCAGCGGAACGGCGATTGCGCCCAGCTTGGACGTCGCGTAGTAGATCTCGACATACCTGTGGCAGTTGAACGCCAGCACCGCCACCTTGGTGTCCTTTTTAACGCCCAGCCCGGCCAGCCCGTGGGCCAGTCTGTTCACGCGCTCGTTTAACTGCTTCCAGTTCAGGCGCACGTCTTCGCATACCAGGCATTCACTCTCCGGCTCTAGGCGCGCGTACTTAGTCGGGATGTCACCCAATACCATCATTACCTCTCGCCCCCCAGTCTCAGATAAGTACTTCCGTCTTCTTCATTAACGTCTCAACCCTGTCCGGAAATATCACGCAACCCGAATGTCCCTAACCGCTCAGAAAGACTTCGGCAGGCCGTAGCACTGCGCTATGAAGTTCTTGCTCATCTCGTTGGAGATCGGGCTGAACACCATCTGCTGGGAGTCGCGCCAGTAGCGCTGTATATCGGCCTCCATGGTCACGCCGTAGCCCCCGAAAATCTCCATCCCCACCGTCGCCGCGTCCAGCGCCATCTGCGACGCGTAGAGACCTGCCATGGTGGCCTCGACGTGGTACGGCTTTCCGGTGTCGCAAAGCCAGGCACACTTGTAGACCAGGTTACGCGCGTTCTCTATGCCCACGGCCATGTCCGCGAGGTAATGCTGGATTATCTGGAACTGGCCGATAGGTTTGCCGAACGCCTCGCGCTGCTTGGAGTATGCCAGGCACTCCTCGAACACCCTCTCGGCCAGGCCTACCGATATCATGGCTACCCCGATTCGTTCCGGGTTGAGCGTGCCCAGTACGTCGTACCACCCGTTGTTGAGCGTTCCCAGAAGGTTGGCTTTCGGTACCCGCACGTTGTCATAGAATATCTCGCAGGAGCCGCAGCAGTGGGAGCTGACCTTGGGTATGAGCCTGATATCTATACCCGGGCTGTCCGCGGGAACCAGGATGAGGGAGAGCGCGTGGGAGCGCTTGGGGTTGTCCCTGTCGGTTATCGCCAAGGTGGTCAGGTAGTCGGCAACGTGAGCGCCGGTGATGTATATCTTCTGGCCATTCAGCACGAATTCGTCACCGTCGGAGTCGGCGTAGGTGGATATCGCCCCCAGAATATCCGTTCCGCCGGCCGGCTCCGTAACTGCCAGGGAGAATTTGAGCTTACCCTCGGCGATCCGTGGCAGGAACTCTTTTTTCTGCTCTTCGGTGCCCAGTTCAACGATAGGCCGCGTTCCAAAGCCTATGGTGGCCCCGGCCCCCAGCGCCACGGAGGTCGATGCCTTGGATATCTCCTCGAAGCCTACCATTGCGGTCACCATGTCGCCGCCCTCGCCGCCGTACTCCTCCGGGACGGATGCCGCGAACAGGCCCATGCCGGCCGCCTTATCCCACACCTCCTGGGGCATGAAGTCGAGCGTCTCCTCCCACTCGCGTATCTTCTCGCTGGTTATCTCCTTCTCGCAGAACTCCCGCACCGTTGCGGCTATAAGTTCCTGCTCTTCGGTGAAAGAAAAGTCCATTTAAGATTCTCCTTGCTCTTTTTTAGCCGCCTCGAACGCCTGGACCGCGGCCTCGCGCAAAGCAGTGACCTGCTCGTTATGGAACAGCCAGGACATAGACATGCGCTCCAGCGCCGTCGCGTCATCGAGCGGCAGGCCGTTGAACGATGCGTTCATCACCAGCTTGGCCGTGCGCAGGGAATCGGCGGGGTTGGCGCAAAGCAGGGCCACCATCTCGTCCACTTTGACGTCAAACTCCTCTTCTGAGAAGACGCGCGTCAGCAGGCCCATCTGGTAGAATTCGTCGGCGGTGTAGTCGCGCTTGCCGGAGAGCACTATCTCCTTTCCCCGCTGTATGGGGAGGCAGCGTGCCAGGCGTACCGTACCACCCCAGCCGGGGATGATACCCATCGACACCTCTGTCACTCCCAGTTTGGTGCGCTCGCTCACGTAAGCAAGGTCACAGGCCAGCGCCAGCTCCAGCCCTCCCGCTATGCAGTGGCCTTTCACCTTGGCCACCACCACCTTGTCGTTCTCGGTTATGGCCCTGATAATGCCAAGGCCGGTCCTGCCCATCCAGTCGATGACGGAATAGTGGTCAAAGGTGGGGAGCACCGAGAGGTCGCCGCCGGCGCAGAACGATTTGCCTGCCCCGGAGAGCACCACCACCTTAACCCCGGGTTCGCCGTTGACCCTGGTAAATGCGTTCAGCAGCTCATCGGCCAGCTCCCTGTTTATGGCGTTGCGCTGGTCGGGGCGGTTCATGGTTATCCTGGCGACTTCGCCCTCTAACTCGTAAATCACGCTGTTATGGTCAGGCATCGAACCCTCCTTTCTCACATCGGCGCGGTCCGCCCTAATGCTGGCTCAGGTGGTCCGGGAGCCTGCCCGGCACCTTCATCTTATGGACGGACATCGCCTTGACGGGAGGCCGCCAGTACTCGGGCATGTACTTCTCCCGCCCGAGGTTCTTATTTACGACGCAGCGCACGGGCATGCCGATTTCAGCCCGCATGAGGCACTCGTTGCACCGCTTGCACCGCTTTATGTCCCCCGGTTTTCCAGCGGCTACCTTGTTCGCGTATTCAGGGTCGGCCAACATCTGTCTGCCGAAAGACACCATGTCGCACTTACCGCTGGCGATAGCCTTCTCCGCGTTTCTGGGGTCGTGGATGGATGGGACCATCACCGGAACGGGTACGGCTTTCTTGAAGTTCGCCGCTTCGTCCAGCATCGTCCCGTCCTCGGAGGGGAAGAAGTACTTCAGCGCCTCGTAGGAGCCGTCTGAGAGGTGAACGTAGTCGACGCCGAGTTGAGTCATCACCCGTGCGGCTTCCAGCGCCTCTTCGTGGGTGAAGCCGTCGGGCATATGCTCGTCTGCGGAGAGGCGCATGCCGACCAGGTATTCCGGGCCGACTGCTTCGCGGACCTTGAAGTAGACCTCGACCAGGAACCGCATGCGGCTCTCCAGGCTTCCTCCGTACATGTCGGTGCGCTTGTTGGTACGCGGGGAGAGGAACTGGTGCTCCAGGTAACCGTGAGGCGCGTGCAGCTCTATCCCATCGTACTGTGCCATCATTGCGAAGACACAGGAGTTGGCGAACTCGTCCTGCTCGTGCCTTATCTCGTCTATGGTCATCTCGTAGGGAAGGCTTCCCATGGCCATCGGGAGAAGCACCGGGTACTTCATCAGCACCTCGGGAAACCCAGTAGCTAGCAACTCGAACGGCACGTTGTACGGGATCGCAGATGGGGCCGGCGGCCGTGAGCCGTCGTGCGCGTGCCCCTGCCTCCCGAAACCTATGGACATCTGGATGAAAGTGCGCGCCCCGAATGCGTGTATTGTCTCCGCCAGCTCCAGGAGCCCCGGAGCGAACGACACGTCGTAGCAGTGCAGGTTTGAAGTGAAGGGGAACTTTGCCGCCAGCTTCGTGCCCAGCACGCACTCGGTGATGATTAGCCCGCAGCCGCCCTTGGCCCGCGCGGCGTAGTAGGCCAGTATCTGCTCGTTGACGTACCCGCGGTTGTCTAGCGACATCACGGTGTTCATCGGTGCCATGACAATACGGTTCTTTAGCTCTACGTCCTTTATCTGGATGGGTGACAGCAGGTTCTTGAACTCCTTTTTCGGGTCGACTTTCTTCGTGGATTTCGCTGCCTTTTCTGCCATCGCACGGTACCTCCTATATTCTCTTGGTGGGTTCGATCTCCAGAAGCCTGGCCAGGTTCAGTCCAAAGATGTTTGCACGGTCGGTGTCGGTGAGGGCGGGGTAGCCGTAACCCTCCTGCATGTCCTCGGGGAACTGGAACTCACGGAAGCCCTGCACCGCGGCCTTTATCTGCGCACCGAAACCGGCGTAGTCACAGCCCCAGATGATGCGTTCCGATCCCACGAATCGCATGGCCTCCCCCAGGATCTTGGCGAACTTGCGAGGAGCGCTCGCCGCCCAGGGGATAAGCAGGCTCAGACAGGGGTAGATATTAGGATGCCCCATGGCCACCATGTTGAGGTCATCACAGTAGGGGTAGCCCATATGGAAGGCCACGATCTTAAGGTCGGGGAAGTCCCGGGCAACGTCGTCCAGCTGTATGGGCAGGGCATACTTGCTCTTGCCCGGGGGCACCCAGCAGAAGCCGGTGTGGATATCCAGCACGATTCCCAGCTCCTCCGCTTTTTCATAAAAGGGCCAGAGATCAGGGTCGTTCATGTAGGTGTCCTCTGGAGGGTAGAACTTGAATATCTTGGCCCCCCTTTCCTTCACCCAGTACTCCAGTTCCCATATGGTGTTTTTCACCCCCTTGAACTTTATGGGGGAGATATTGGGCTGGTACATGAAGCGCTCGGGGTTGGAGTCCGCCACCTTGGCCATGGCGCCGTTGCTCATCCAGCGGCTTGTATAGCCGGTGGTGTCCATCATGGATTCCGGAAGCAGGCAGGCGACGTCGACCCCGTACTTGTCCATGTACTCGAGGAGCTTGGCGGGGTCCTCCTGTTTGGTGAACTCCGCGGTGTCCATGCCCTCAAACATCTCAGGTTTCGTGCCCAGCATCAGTGGCATGCGGATGTTGTCGATAGCCCGCCACCACATCTGCACCCCGGGGAAATGGTTGATGGTCTCCATCTCCCCGATGAGGTGCGGCTCGGGGTCGACTTTGAAAAAGTCGTCCTTCTCGAACACGATTTTCTCTTCAGCCATCTGTGCTACCCCCTCTTGGACTCGTCAACCGGGCGCCACTTTGGAAGGGTCACCTCGTCGGTTACGTCGTCGAAGACCACCTCGAGCTCCATGCCGTTCTCCAGCCTGTCGTGGTCGCATTCGACCACGTTTGATATCATCCGCACTCCCTCGGGCAGCTCCACTACCGCCACCACGTACGGCAGGTCCACCCAGAACGGGAAAGGCACCCCGAAGATGTTGATAGCGTAGGCGGCCAGGGCCCCTTTGCCCGAGGCTTCAAACCACTCGTGCTCGTCTGCCGAGCAACTGGTGCAGTAAAGGTAAGGGGGGTGGTCCACGTTGCCGCACTTTGAGCATTTCTTGAGGACGAACCTGTGCTCCTTGGCGGCGTCCCAGAACGGCTGGGACCAGCTGGTGGGTATGGGCAGCGGCTTGACGAGGTCTTCGTCGGTGAGGTTCAGCATCGCTTTTATTGCTTCAATGTCTATCTTTTCGCCGGCCATGACTTCCTCCTTATCTATTGGGGTCTGACCCTTTTGTTGCATTTGCACCAGGCTAACCTGCGATCTGTCCACTGATGCAATGAAAGGGTCTGACCCCAATTACCAATCATCCTTTCGGTATCTCGTTCCCCATCACGGTGAAGTGGCAGTCCATGAACGCCCCTCCGCCGCAGTTCTCAATTGCGAACTTCGCACCCGGCACCTGGGCCTTGCCGGCCTTGCCCTGCAGCTGCCTGACCGTCTCGACCAGGATCGCGAACCCGCACCCCGTGCCGGTGTGGCCGAAGCTCATCGCTTCCCCGTTGGTGGAGCAGGGATATTTGCCGCCGGGGCTTGTCTCTCCCGCCTCCACGAGGGCGCCCGCCTTGCCCGGGTCGGCCACCCCGAGGGAATCGAAGATCATCAGGTTGATGGTCGGATACGAACCGTATATCTCGAATATGTCCATGTCCTTCGGGCCCAGGCCTGACCCCTCGTACGCCTCGTTGGCGATAGGAGAAAGGAACTCGGTCAGCTGGTTGAAGTCGCTGATGTTCGCCCTGGTGATTGTGCGGTGGGAGTAGTTCGAGCCCTCCCCGAGGAAATACACCGGCCTGTCGCATATCTTCTTGGCCTTCTCCGCGGTGGTCATTACGAAAGCGCTGCCCCCGTCGCCAAGGACATTGCACATCAGGGTGGTGAGGGGGAAGGAGACCATCCGCGCGTTCACTACCTTCTCCACTGTGATCTCCTTGTTGTTGAACATAGCGTTAGGCTGGAGCATCGCCCATCTGCGGCAGGCGACGCAGACCGCGGCGATCTGCTCGATGGTCGTCCCGGTGTAGGCCATGTACGCCTGGGTTATCATCGCGGCGAGGGAGTTGTAGGTCATCCCGTAGGGGTACTCCCACTCCACGTCGCAGCCCGCGATGGAGAAGTACTTCGCCTGCTCGTTTGTGGTGAACTGAGAGAACCTCTGCGCGTGCACCACAAGCACGGTGTCCGTCTCCCCGGAGCGCAGGATCCCCTCCGCCGTTTTGCGGATTGAGTAACTCGAGGCTCCCCCGGAGCTGGTCATGCAGGTGACCTTGCATTCCTTCGCGCCTATCGCCTCCGGCAGGCGGCCGAACACCATCTCTGTGTTGTAGTCGTTGTCCGGGTTTGACATGATGTGCTGGGCACACAGGACCGCCCCGATATCGTTCTTGTCTATTCCTGCGTCCTGGATGGCCATCCTGGCGACCGTGTAAGCAATCTCGAACTCCGACCTCTCCGGGAAGTTTCCGGTCGGCACTTCGCCGGTCCCAATTACTGCGAAATCACCTGAGCCCATCTTCAACTCCTTTCAGAAATCCCAGTATGAAAGAGCCTGGTTTCACTATGCTAAATCCCCCCTTCAGAATGACTAGTCATTCCTGAAGCCTGTAACCTCACTATTGCGTAACAAAGCACCTATTGCGTAATTCGCGCAATTCTAAACATATAGAGGTCAATAAATCAAGAAAAAGAATCTTGACATCAGAAAAATATTTGTATATAGTCACTCAACAGTTAGTCATCAAAGGGGGTGTCGTGAAGTCCGAAACTGACAGGCCGCTCCGGATATCCGACCTGGAGAAGATATCCGGGTTCGGCCGCAGCACAATCCATTACTACATGAGGGAGGGCCTTCTCTCGCCGCCAAGAAAAACCGGAAAGACGATGGCTTACTACGACGCCGGACACGCAAGGGAGCTCGAGGAGATCAAGCGGCTGCAGAAAGAGGGATATCCCATCTCATTCATCAGGGACATGGTCACAGGAGAGCGGGAGCAGGCGGCAAAGGGCGCGGAAGAGGCCGAAGCCCCCAGGACGGAGCGGCGGCAGCAGATCGTGGATAAGGCGGTGGTGATCTTCGCCCGAAAGGGGTACCACCAGACGAACGTGACGGAGATAGCCAGGGCAGTGGGTGTCGGGCACAGCACGTTCTACGTGTACTTCCCCAGCAAAATGGCGCTCTTCATGGAATGCGTCGATGACGTTTTCCAGGCGATGTTCGCTGATGTTTGGGAGGAGATAAAAGGAGAGAAAAACCCTATCGCCAGGCTCAACAGGAGGGCGGAGGTGGTGCTCAAAGGTCATCCGGAGTTCATAGACATGTTGAACGTGCTCAAGAGCATCGAGGAGGACGACCCACCGCTCCAGATCAAGAAGCGCGAGATATACTTCTCCATCGTGGAGCCATGCAGGCGAGACCTCACGCGGGCGATAGAGATGGGGCTAATCCCGGAAATAGATGTCGAAATCGCGGCCTTTCTGGTCGTCGGCTTCCTGGAGTCGGCCTGGCTATTGACGAACATGAACGAGAGCTACACGGTGGAACGGGTGCTGGATGCTATGAACGCCATGGTTTTCTCCGGCATGGTGCCCGCGCCCGCGAAGAAAGCCGCGAAGAAGGCGAAGAAGAACCCGACCCCGCAACGAAAGCGCTGAGCCGAGACCTCTCGTTGCCACTGCCCCCCACTCCGCACGCCCAACCTTGGCCACTGCACTTGCCCCGCAGAGGCTCCTCGGGTATAAAGAGTGAAGTTCGACCTTGAGAAGAACGGGGGTATAGCTCAGTTGGGAGAGCGCGGGCTTTGCACGCCCGAGGCCGGCGGTTCGATTCCGCCTACCTCCACCACCCTAAACAAATCTCACCCCATAGGGCTGGGTCAGTCACACCCGGCCGGCGGTGTCCAGGCCGGGGAGACTGCGTCTTTGAGGATTGCCGGGAAGATGATTATCACCACCGCCAGGGCTAAGCAGACCATGGCGCCGATGAACAGGGCGAACGGTATCGACTTCACGTCTGCCACGTAACCCATGAGAAGGCCCCCGATGGGCGCCGTTCCCTGGAACAGCAGTATGTAGAAGCTCATGATACGGCCTCTCATATTGCGTTCGACCCGCGACTGGAGCACGGTATTCATTGATGCGGCAACCATTAAGAAGCTCAGCCCGATGCCCACCGATGCGATAAGAGAAAGCCAGAATGCGCGGGAGACTGACAGCAGTATAAGCCACAGCGAGGTCGCAAGCAGTGAGAACTTGATGATCTCCTTTTCTCTTATTTCGCGGTTCAAGCGTGTCACAATTGGAGCCCCGATGACGGCCCCTAGCCCGAGTCCTCCGAGGAGCCAACCGTAGCCCCATGAGCCCTTGTGCAGAACGTCCTTGGCGACCCCCGGAAGCAAAACCACGTATGAAAGCCCGAAGAACGCCGATATCCCCAGCACGATCAACAGGTTTCTGGCCCAACTGTGACTTCTCACGTATTCCAGGCCCTGGATCATCTGCCGCCAGGCACTCTCGGCGTGGGGAGCCGAAGCGGGGGGCCTGTACCTCAAGAAAAGAAGAGCCACTAACACTGCCAGGAAGCTGATGGCGTTGATATAGAAAGCCCACGAGACGCCAACCCGTAGACCTGGTAGAGTCTTCCCCTGGGCGAAGAGGTTGA
>DATCGY010000245.1:0-18075 GCA_036508635.1 Candidatus Anoxymicrobiaceae bacterium | reverse complement strand
AGTGAACTTGATGGCGTTCGACATGAGGTTGGTCGGGATCTGTGCTACGAGCCGCCGATCAGCGAGTGCTCTCGGAAGCCGTTCCGCAATCTTCAAGTCTACCTCCCGGTGTCCCGGGAGGATTCAATGCCGGAAGGCTTTGCCCCCCCCTTCTTTTCTTGGATTACCGACGGGTGGAGCCAGAAGAGGCATACGGCAACACCTGCCAGCAGGACGGAGATGGAGCACATGCCGACGACGAGGCCCACGTACTGGTTGATGAGCCCGATAAGGTAAGGAAGAACAGCGCCACCGAAGGCGCCTACCGACAGGAACAGTGTGAACACCAGCGACGAGAGGTCATCGGGAAACCAGGACGCGTATCCGACGAGTATCGGGTAGATGCAGGAATAGAAGAGCCCGACCAGTGGATACATGAGGATTGCGGCTTCCTTCGAGTTGGTCAGTGGAGCGACGAGAAGAGTAACGCCTGCCGCTATGCTGAGCGGGACGAGCACGTTGAAGGGGTTGGTCCTCTTGAGGAGCGGACCGAACACCCATCGGCCAATGGTCAGCCCGAGCCAGAGTCCTGTCAGCACCCAGTGAGCGGCTCCCAGGCCCATGTGGTGCTGCTCTTTCAGATACGTTATGAGCCACATCGATACCGCTGTCTCGGCGGCGATATAGAAAAGCAGCGCCGCCAGGAGCCCGAAAAAGAGACTGCTGTTGAAATCGACGATCGCACGGATTGTCCGACGTGAGATTGCCTTGACACCATCGAGCTCTTTCAGAGAGACGAACGCTACAGGCAGGCTGAGCGGGATGATAAGCAGAGCCGGTGCTCTGAAAGCCCAGCGCCAGGCGGACGTGTGATCGTGGATAACAAGTGCGGTAAGCAGGGGGCCGATGACGACACCCAGAGAGAAGAAGCTGTAGAGGATCGTCTGCGCGTGATGGCTCGATTCGCCGGAGACCTGTGTGACATAGACGCCGGGGAAAGTGATGAGGATGCCGTTTGCCAAACCTGAGATCATGTAGAAAAAGAGGAGGAACGGGTAAGATGGAGCGAACGACGCCGCAAGGAGAGAGCCGACAAGTAGAGCGACCTGCGATAGGAGCAACCGCCTCGGATCGAACTTCTGCATCAGAAGCGTTATGGCCAGTATACCGACCAGGCCTCCGGTGAAATACGCAACCTGCAGCAGCCCTCCCAGGCTCTCGTGGAAGTGATAGAACTTCATTATCGTCTCTACCGTGGAAGGTGCGAGAAGGAGCACGATCCCCGGGACCAGCATCAGCGGGTAGAATGCCCAAATATTATTTTCGGCGCGGTTGCTTTCCAAAAGTTCTCCTGCATCTACCGTAGTGACCTGCAAGTCAGTATATCGTTTCACCGACCTGAAGGTTTGCTATTTGTAACGGAGAGAGCCTCGTCTTAACATTGATATATGTGGAAACGGCATATAGCAGCAATCATCATGGCGGTAATGCTTACGGTCGCGTCTGGTGCTGGAGCGACAGCCGACCTGGCGGGAAAAGGCGCTGAAGAAGCTCTTGGTTACGTAAAGTCGAGGCAGAACGCGGACGGAGGGTTTTCGGAGCCTGACGCTGCATCCGACCCTCGCACGTCCTGCTGGGCCGTCCTGTCGGGTACCGCGGTCGGAGAAGACCCCCTTTCCTGGAGCAATTCTGGCTCTACCGCCGAACAGTATCTGGAAAGTGCCGCCGGTTCGGTGTCGTCTCTCGAGGATATCGAGTTGATGGCGCTGACATTAGCGGAATCCGGCGGCGATCCCACCGACGTCTCGGGGAAGAACCTGGTGTCGCTGGTAAAAGCGCAGATGGCCTCGAGCGGGAAGATCGGTGCCGATATATACCAGCATTGCTGGGGCATCATCGCGATTGTCGCCTCCGGTGAGGACGCGCCATCCGCAGCGACGGAATGGCTCGTCGAACAACAACGCGTCGATGGCGGCTGGGGGGAATCAGACCAGGTAGTGGCCAAAGACACCTCGTTAGCGCTCGAGGCATTGAACGGCGCGGGTGAGTCATCGGGCGCCAAAGTCGACTCGGCGCTGCAAGTACTCCACCAGAAGATGGAGGGAGACGGTGGTTACAGGAGCACCTCACAGAAATCTGACGCACAGACGACGTCCACCGTGCTGGGCGCCATCTACGCGGCCGGTGAAGACCCGGAGTCCGATTCCTGGTCGTTCCATGGAAACAATCCCCTCGGGTTCCTGAACTCGCTTCAGGCTTCCGACGGACACTACCAGTATTCGAAAGGTATAGAGTCACAACCGGTCATGACCACCGCAATGGCGCTGCCATCGATCTCGGGAGCCTCGTTCCCGCTGGACAGCTCTAACACGCTTAACTCCGGCACCGACATCAACGCGTCGGGGGATCCGGACACCGGTACGGCAGGCGCCGGGATGTCGCTCCCTACCACCCAGGCCACCGTTGGAGGAGGGCCGGGATTGCAGGCCAGGGTTGTCGAGGGAGCAGCCACCGGCGCGTCGGCGGGCGTCATGGGAGCACTGGGATTATGGCTCTTCCTGATACTCTGTCTTGCATATGCAAGCCTGTTGATCATCATCGCGATCTCAGTCGCCGCTGTGTCCAAACCGAAAAAGACCCCACCACCCTTCCCTCCCTTCTAGTGATTCTCCGCCCCTCAGGACAAACGTCTTGAGCCGGGTCTCTGGAGAGATAGGGACAAGGAACTTGAAAACTCAGTCGTCGCCGAAGGCATCCCTGTTTTTCCAGAGGAGGCGCAGGGTCGAAGAGCCGAGGGCTGCGGTCCAGGAATGGATGACCAGCATCTGAGCACGATCGGAGTTGAGGGGCCAGTATTTCTTGTTCTCGAGCGAGTAGAGGATATCCATGCATGCCAGGAACATCATGGCGCTGCCGGCCGCTGCGCCTGCGAAAAAGCCCTTGCGGTTCATTTTCAGGATATTGATGGCGGCAACCATCGCGCAGCAGATCATCCACGAGTCGGCAAGTGGAAAAGCTCTCTCGAACGCCTCGTCCTGGAGCGTCTCCGTGGCTTCCATCTTGCCGGCGAAGAACAGTATCCAGAAGAGGGCTGTGCCAAATCCTGTTATGGCGAGAAGGATTGAGAGAACGGTCATTGCCAGAGGCCTGCGTTTTTCTTCCATCTCGAAACCTCCTGTCCAAAAGATTGACGATGTAGCCACAACTGACATTATCGATGATGCCGGCCCGCCATACAACGAAACCGCAGGTTGGGAAAACGTGCCAGTTCAAGGTGAGAATTGTCAAGGCGTAGCGGTCGGGCCCTGTGGTATATTTGACCTCAATGACCGGCCAGGAGCCGATGTGGAGGTATGCGATGAAAGACTCTTGCGCACTCAAGGCCGAAGAACTCTGGAACCCCTCAAGCTCTCTCTCCAAAAGGGTTGCGAAGCTCAGGGACGAGTATGTCGATATTCACGAGCGTGAATTCCACAACGAGATAATGCCGTTCACGACCGGTACGCCGTGGGACACCGTGTGGTCGCCCGTCCTGTGGGGAGTAGTCCCGGACCTGCTGGCATTTCACAAAGCGTTTCTCGAGACCCTTCCCATGGCCGCGAAGAAAGTCGAGCTGCCGCCGGACTTCTGGGAGCAGCCTCACGTGGTACGCGTTGCGCTGTTCTTCCGCGAGGTGATCTCGAAGTACCTGCCCGTGGAGATACTCGATGGGGAACTGATCGTCGGAGGACAGTACAACACGGCGATGTCGCGCGCGATGGATAAGAAACAGTCGAAGCCGTGGAGAAAAAAGACCGCCAAATGGCTCGAGGAGATCGAGGTCCTTAACTCACACGGAATGGGTAACGCGGGGGCCACTCCGGGACACCTTATTCCCGACTACCCGCGAGCGCTGAAACTCGGGCTCAAGGGTCTGGTCAGGTACTTCGAAGAGATGGGGTCCGAAGTCGGAGACCAGAACCACAAAGATTTTCTCCGTGCGCTCATCATCACGTGCGAAGGGGCCAGAGAGTTCGCTGCTCGGTACGCCGCCGAAGCCAGGAGGCTTGCTCATGAGTGCGACGGCCCGTTGCGTAAGTCCGAGCTCGAGGAGATAGCTCGCATCTGCGAGAAGGTGCCGTGGGAGCCGCCCGAGACTTTCCATGAGGCTCTGCAGGCATTGTGGTTCATACACATGCTGGTGATGGTCCAGGAGTCGTATCCGGGCCCAGGCCTTTCCCCGGGACGGATAGACCAGTACCTGTACCCGTACTACAAGGTTGACGTCGAAGCGGGGATACTCGGCCGCGAGCAGGCGAAGGAGCTCCTCGACTGCTTTTGGATCAAGCCGAACTACGCATACGACTTCCTGTGGCGCGTCATGCGAATACGCGGTGTGACCAGCGGATACGGCCAGTTGATCACGATAGGCGGACATGGTCCCGACGGTGAGGACGCTTCGAACGAGCTGACCTGGCTGATACTCGACGTCATCGAGGAGATGAATCTTCTCGAGCCAAAACCCAACGTGAGACTTCACAAGAATACACCTGACGACATGCTCATGAGGGTAGCGGGCATGATAGCGAACGCGCAGGGAGCCCCGTTCCTGCTGAACTTCGACGAGGCTTCCGAGGCGGCGCTGCGCTGGCAGGGTCTGCCCGAAGATAAGCTTTGGGATTACGCGCCGGTCGGGTGCCTCGAGAACACCCTTCAGGGAAATGACCGCTCCGGCACCGTAGATGTCAACGTAAATCTCGCAAAGGCGGTCGAGCTTACACTATTCGACGGAAGAGACCAGGCGACAGGCGACAGGCTCGGGCCGAGCACCGGTGACCCGCGCAAGTTCAGGACGTGGGACGAGTTCAGGAACGCTTTCGAGACACAACTCCTGGCGCTACTGGGCAGGTTCATCGAATACTACGATTTCAGCGATTCGATCAGGGCGGCGTACGAACCAACCCCTTACCTGTCGGCGCTGGTTGGGGGTTGTGCCGAGTCCGGACGTGACGTAACGAACGCCGGCCCTGAGCATAACTTCGTCACGGTGGAGGGAGTCGCTTTTGCAACCGCGGCTGATTCTCTTATCGCGATAAAGAAGCTGGTCTACGAGGACGGCACCGTATCCATGGGAGACCTCGTGAAAGCCATAGAAGACAATTTCGAAGGCCACGAGAGACTTCGCCAGATACTCATCAACAAGGCGCCCAAGTACGGAAATGACGACGATTACGCCGATGGAGTCGCGCGTTATCTTTCGAGATTCTGGACCGAGGAAGTGACAAAACACCAGACCTCTACCGGCAGGCAGTACCGTGGCGGGTACCTGTCGTGGAACTACTGGATAGCTTACGCTCCCTGTACCGCCGCAACTCCTGACGGGAGGAAGAGGGGGACGTTCCTTTCCAATGGGCTTTGCCCCGTCGATGGGACTGACCGTAAAGGACCGACGGCAGTTGCGGTATCGGTCGGAAAGCTCGGGCTCGAGACGGCGCCCAACGGCGATTCACATACGATATCGTTCAACCCGTCACTCCTGAGCGGGCCGGAGCGGGTCGACAAGCTTGCCGCGTACCTCAGGGGCTATGGCGAGAAGGGCGGCACCGCCCTGCAGATAAACGTAATAGACCCCGAAACGCTCAGGATGGCCCAACAGAACCCGTCGGAATACTCGAACCTGCTCGTCAGGGTGACAGGATACAACGCGTATTTCGTGATGCTCGGCAAGGAGATACAGGACGAGATAATAGCCCGGGAATCACATGAGCTCTAGCATGGATGGTGATGTCCGTAACGACAACGGCATAGTCTTCAACATACAGCGGTTCTCTATCGAAGACGGGCCGGGAATAAGGACTACGGTGTTCATGAAAGGGTGCCCCTTGCGGTGCAAGTGGTGCCATAATCCAGAGGGGCTCGAGAGAAAGCGACAGCTCATGTGGTTCGACGTGCGCTGCATCGGCGCCAGGGACTGCCTTTCGGTTTGCCCCGTTGACGCACTTACTCTCACGCCGTCGGGCATGGTCATCGACCGTGACGCCTGCGATGCCTGCGGCAAGTGCGCCGATGCCTGCCCGGCCGGAGCGCTCGAGGTCGTGGGCAAGGAGTTTGCGCCACGACAGGCGTTCGATGAGGTGATCCGGGACGAGGCGTTTTATCGCAACTCCGGCGGAGGGGTTACGGTCTCCGGGGGGGAGCCGACGATGCAGCCCCGGTTTGTCGAGGAATTCATGAGGATCAGCCGCGAGGGCGGTCTCCACGTCGCGCTGGATACATCCGGGTATTCATCGCCGGAAATCCTTGAACGCCTGTCGAGACATGCCGACATGGTCCTGCTCGACCTCAAGGTGATGGATCCGGGCAGGCACAGAGAGCTTACGGGTGTCGATATCGAACCTGTACTTGACAGCGCGCGCCTGATCGATGGACTGGAAAAACCCGTTTGGGTGCGAACGCCGATAATACCCGGTTGCACCGACACGGAGGAAAACATCGCCGCCCTCGGCGAATTCATCGCTGGCAACCTGAAAGCCGCGGAACGATGGGACCTACTCGCGTTCAACAATACTTGCGGATCGAAGTACGCCAGGCTTGGACTTGAATGGGAGTTGGATGGAGCCGGACTACTGGATAGATCAGTGATGGAGTCTCTCGCACAAGTAGCGCGAGCTTCGGGCGTGCGTGAGGTCGAGTGGTCCGGGGCGACCCGGCGCGAGGATTAGATCCGGAGAAGGAGGTTTCCTTGGAACTGGTCAAAGAAGCACATGAAGCCGCAGCCCTGCTTCCGGCTGCAGCAATAGCCATCTACGAGCAGGGAGAGGTGGCCAAGTTCCTGGCGACGGCATCCGCGGACGGTATTCCAAACGTAGTGCTCATCGTCAGCCAGACGCCGGTCGATCCCGGCAAGGTGGCTTTCGGGGAGTTCATGATGGTCAAGACACAGGCCAACCTTGCGGAAAACCCCAGGGTGGCAAGCCTCGCGCTGACACCCAAGCTTGAGATGGCCGGCTACAGGGGCGATCTCGAGGGTTGGGTCCAGTCCGGGCCATATGTCGACCGAATAAACAGCATCGAGTTCTTCCGGTACAACGCATATGGCGGTATACACAACGTGGCGGTTGTAAACGTTCGTGAGCTGTTGTCCCTGCCCGAGAAGGTCTCGTTCGTAAAGGTCGGCACCGAGTTCATTGCGATGCGGACCATCGGACGGGTAGGGAGGAGCGAGAGTGTTCGAGGTGCTGATATCCCGAAACCCATAAGAGATAAGTTCGACAGCATCATGTCGATCAAGGTGTTGTCATGGATCGGTGACGACGGCTACCCGGACGTCGTACCGGTATTCGGAGTGCTGTTCAGGACATCCGGTGAGCTTCTGTTCAAGGTTTCGGGTTACAACAACAGGTCAAGGGACATCACCCCTGGTGCACGGGTGGCTCTCAACGTCCTCACCCTCGATCTCCTGACATATCAGATCAAGGGAAAGCTGGTACGTTTTGAGAATCACCTGGGTCTCGAGGTCGGGGTGGTCCAGGTCGATGAAGCGTACTCGTGCATGCCGCCCCTCGTGGCCGAGCGGCTGGCGTAAGCAGGGAAGCGGGTTGAGCCGATGGTTGCTTCCGCCGAAGAGATAGCCTCATTCGCCTCTGAGGAGGTGCTCGGAACGCTGGCGGAGAGGTACGAAGCAGGCGTATTTTCGCGTACACTGTGGAAGCGTATGGGTGAGATTGGCTTGCTTGGTCTCACCGTACCGGAAGAGTACGGGGGATCGGGGGGGACTCCGCTCGAGCTGGCCGTATCCCTGCGCGAGTTCGCCCGCGCCGGGTGCGACCTTGGGCTTACGCTGTCTTGGATAACGCACCTCGCCCTCTGCGAGAAATCGATAGAGGACTTCGGCACCCATGGGCAGAAACTCGAATACCTCCCACGCCTCTCCGCAGGTGAACTTGTTGGTGCAGCGGCTGTCTCCGAACCGAGAACGGGAGCTCATCCCGGGGGCATAGGCACCGTTGCCAGGGAGACCTCATCCGGGTTCACGCTCGAAGGCGAGAAGATATACATCACTGACGGACCGGTCGCGGACGTACTGGTCGTGATGGCCGCGACCGGCGAGGAAGGTGGGCGCAAAGAGCTTTCAACTTTTCTGGTCGAATCGAAAGCCGAAGGCTTCTCCGCCAAACAGTTGGAGCTCAATTTCCTCAAGACCTCCCCGCACGGACGGATGCTGTTCGACGGCGTAGTCGTCAGAAAGGAAGCTATGCTCGGCGCCCGGGGTGAGGCTCACTCGAAGTTCAGCAGGGCCGCGTTCTCGAGGGAGCGCTCGCTGGTCATTGCGGCGATGCCTGGCCACTTCGAATCCGCAGCCCGCGTCGTTGCCCGGGGCATCACGGCGAGGTTGGAAGGGTTCGACCTGGAAGGAACTCCTCTCTATTCGTGGATACACCACATGGCCGCGCTGGAAGGCTACAGGCGGTTGTCCTCCAGCGTGGTCGAGGACGCTTTCCGGGACCCTGTGGGACTCCACTCCACCGGCTCCATGGATGTGCTCGTATATCTTGGAGTCTCGTATGCAAAATGGGCGGGCTGGATACAAGAAGTCGCATCCAGTCACGGCGTGGGCTCCGGGTTCCCACTTGAGCTGATGCTCAACGATATGAGGCTTGTGATGGTGGGGGAGAAGCTGCTGGTCAAGGAGGGCCGAAAGCGTTTCGTCCCTTGACCGGTGCGGACCTAATGCTTCTGCCGCCGGTCAGGGTGTCACTTTGATCGCGACACGAGGACGCACGTCAGGCAGACCAACGAAATAACCTTCCAGCTTGTATTGGCCCGGCTCCACAACGGGCGTATTCCAGGCGACCTTGAACACCTTGCTGTCACCCGGCTCGAAATTCATCTCGCTGACCGCCTGCGTAAAGAACATGCCCTTAGACCAGCGCCACACCTCCCCGCGTTCAAGAGAGAAAGCGGCGAAATCGTAGGCCTGGCCGGTTTGCAGCGTGAAAGAGCGCGCCTTGCCCGAGAGGTTTCGTACGTTGAGGGTCAGTGAGAACGTACCCGTGGCATTTGCCGAGGAAGGATCCGAGCGCAATATCACTTCGAAACCATGGACCTTCAGCGCGCCGGTGGCGCCTCCCGCCCCTGGGGAGGGGTTGGATTCCGCCGGGCCGGCGTCGCATCCACCGACCGTCAACAGTGCGAGCAAACACGTCCCGATGAGCGATACCGCTATCGAGAATCGTCGCAGCTTCACGCGGGGCTCCTAGAGGAACTCATCAAGGTACTGGTTGACGATGTTCGGGGCTTCCTGCTGTACCCAGTGACTGCAAGTCGGTATGTACCTGATCTGAAGGCCGTCGGTGAAGTACGGTTTGAGGCCGTACGTCAGCTCTTTCCCCAGCGCGCGGTCGCTTTCGGCCCAGATGAGGAGGGTCGGGCTCAATATTTGCGGAAAAGACCTGGCCAGCTTAAAGAAGCCAAGGCTCCGCATCGATGCACGGTAGTAGTTGATGCCACCGGTAAGCGCTCCGGGCTGGCTCGCCGCCCGTGCAAGCTCCTTCAGGTCCTCGTCACTGAAAGCTTCCTTGTCGATCGCCCATTCGCTGAAGAAGTATTTAAGAAGGCAGAAATCGTGGGCGCTGAAGAGCAACTCCGGAATGCGCGGGAGCTGGAAGAAGAACGTGTACCAGGAGCGCATCATCTGTCGCGGGTTGCTCATGAGGTTCTTTGCGAAAACGGCTGGATGTGGAGCGTTCATCACGACAAGCTTGTCGAGATGGCCAGGGAACGCAACCGCGAACATCCAGGCCACCACACCTCCCCAGTCGTGCGAGACCACGTGAGCTCTGGAAGCTCCGAATGCCTCTATCAGGCACCTTACGTCATTTACCAGCTTATCCGCCGCATACTCGCCTACGCCATCGGGCTTGTCACTCTCGCCGTAGCCCCTGAGATCGGGGGCCACGACCTTGAAACGCCTGGCGAGATAAGGTATCTGGTGCCGCCAGGAGTACCAGGATTCGGGAAAACCGTGAAGGAGGAGCACCAGGTCGCCCTCTCCCTGCGTCACACAGTGGAATCTAAGGCCGTTAGCTTCCACGAACTCGTGGTTCGGGGTGCTGGTTTCTTGCACGGCGTTGCTCCTTATGGACCGACGACCAGGCGTCAGCCATATTCTACTACGCATCCATCGTTAGTACGACGGGCAAATCCCTCTCAAGAAGGCCAAGAATTACGCCAGCCGGGGTACGGACAGCAGGCATCAGACGAGGTTTAATTTAATTGGAGGCATTATTGAGATGATACTGTACAATATGGTGCTGTTCGCCGGAAGCATAGCGCTGTCAGGCCTGATTGCTACCGGCTTTCTTTTTGTCTTCAACAAATCCCCTTGGCGGTTGCCGATTGCCTTGCTGCTACGTCAACCAGAGATGCCTCCAGACGAGAAGGCGCTTCTCAGGGAGCGGGTCATACAGATATGCTCCGAGCCCGACGAGGCTGTGCGTCTGACGTTCTGCGAAGAGCTCTACCTGTCGCCGGGCAAATCATGGCACCCGGCATCCGAGGTCGCCGCCGGCGCCTGAGCGGATTGCTTCCTCGGCTTCCTAGATTCCAGCGTTTCACATATAATTACGAGGCTTTGCGGCTGGTAGAGCACGGTACTTCTATAGACAGGAGGAAATGGATGAAGGCACTAGTCATGGGAGGAGGGATGGGCGGCCTCGCGACCGCCATAAACCTGCTCGATCTTGGCATGGAGGTCTCTCTGATCGAGGCCGACGACATATTCGGTGGCCGCGCAAGTTCGTGGCTCGACGAAGACGGAGACATGATCGATAACGCGCTGCACGTCTTCTTCCCTTACTACGTTAACCTGCTCGACTTCTTCAAGAAGATGGGCATCTACGACAACATCGCCTGGAAGAACACCGAGTTCTACTACGCCCAGGAAGGCGGCAACCAGGCTGTACTTAAGTTCAAGAAGCTCCCGGCGCCATTCCACGCGGCTTATGCGTTCGGCCACCTCTTGAAAGACTACAAGGGAATTGCCAAGTGGAAGGTCGTGGCTGCGGGGATGCCCATGGCACTAGGACTCTTCTTCGGGGAGAAGAAGCTGAACGATCTCGACAAGATCAGCATGGCGACAATGGTCTACAGGTACGGCTCACTCGAGGGCCTTCAGGCGGTCATTGAGCCGGGTATCAACGGCCTCACATTCACACCGTCGTGGGGCATCTCCGCCAAGGTCATGATGAACTGGGGCAAAAAGGTGCTCGGCTCGGCCGAGAACGCCAGGGTAGGATTCGCCAACGGTGGCCTCGGTGAGATCTGGGTGGACAACTGCCTGGACTACATCAAGAAGAAGGGCGGTACCTTCGAGCTCGGCAAGGCCGTTACAGCCGTCAACGTCGAGAACGGCAAGATCAAGAACATCACCGTCAACGATTCGGAAACGATGGAAGCCGACCTGTACGTATCGGCGATAAGCCCGTACTCGCTGCGAAGGGTGCTCCCCGACGAGGCGTACAGGCTCGAGTACTTCCGCGATCTCTGGCACTTCCAGTACGCGCCCTCGCTTTCACTGCAGGTATGGTTCGACAAGAAGCTCACCGACGTCGACGTGACGTTCTTCTCGAGCGACTGTATCTTCAACACCTACGCCGACCTCTCAAACGTGCTCCCGCACATCTTCAAGGGCGGGACCATGTTCGAGATGGTGCTTTCGCCGGCCGACCACGTGCAGGGCTTGCCCGATGAGGTGATCTTCGATATCGCGATCGAGCAGATCAAGGACAGGTTCCCGCTGGCGAAAGACGCCAATGTCCTCAAGTGGAAGGTAGTGCGCGAGCGCCAGGGTGTCTACAGGGCAGCACCGGGCATGGAGAGCCACAGGCCGTTCCAGCGCTCGCCGTACGAAAACTTCTATGTCACCGGCGATTACACCAAGACGCACGTTAGTTCCGGCGGCATGGAGGCCGCTATCTGGAACGCCAACAAGGCATCAGAGCTCATCGCTGCCGACAAGCTCGGAAAGGTCGTATCCTTGAACAAGGAGTTCAAGGTTAACGAGCCGTTAATGAAGATGATGAAGCCGATGGCATTCGCGGGAATAGCCGCAGCCGGGCTGGGCGTCGCCAGGCTGGTGGTCAAAGGTCTCATGAAAAAGAAGTAGGAACCGCGTAAAAATGAAAACGGCAGGGGTATCGGGCCCCTGCCGTTTTTTCTCGTCGAAGTCTAGCTTTTGCTCAGGTAACTGAAGCCTGGGATTGCCAACTTGGGCGTGATGGGCATCTTGGGCAGTAGGCCCAGGAGCTTCGTGGCGTTTTGTTCGCCCACAAGCTTTACTCCGAATTCCATCGCCTTAACGTTGGGACGAACGAACGGGTACCAGACCTTGTTCTTAATCGCGTACGAGATCTTGAAGAGGCTATTGAAACGCTGGAACTCGGCAAGACCGCGCTCGCGGTCCATGACGGCGAGGGCCGCGATCTTACCGGTGATGAGGGCTCCCGAGATCCCGAACCACATCAACGGATCCATCGCTCCGGACATCGTCCCGCACATCACGGCGTCTTTCCAGAACAGCCTCGGGTTGTCGGGGGAAGCAATGGGTACCGCGCCGGAGACGTACTGCCAGTTTTCGTGCTCGATGCCCTCTTCGTGGACCATGAACCTCTTGTACTTAGTCAGGCACTTCTCGGTGACTTCCCTGATGCTGAAGAGAAGGTTGAAGTAGTAGTTGTTGACCGCGGAGAGGTATCCGTACTCGGTAATGCACTCGTCCCACCAAATCCACGCGTAGCTGCCGATACCGATCTCGCCACGGGAGATCCAGCCGTACCAGCGCAGGTACGGAATACCGACCATCTCGTAAGCCGCGGGGATGAGCCCGCATGCGATGATCGCGTTGGGCGGCAGGTTCGAGAGAGTCTCTTTGTTAAGGGGCGAGTTCCACTCGAACTTGATATCGAGGCCCTTGCACTCGTTGTAGAGCAACGTGTCGAGGCTGGTCTCGCGGTCGCCGCGCTCAACGGCCATTATGTCGTGAACGGGCGCGAGGATCTTTGTGTTATGGAAGTAGAAGGGGCATGCCAGCACCTGGTGAAACACTGGTGACAGATCGATGCCGATGTAGTCAGAGGTCTTCTTGACGTCAAGTGGCGTCACGTGGGTAGATGGGTTGTAGAGTTGCGAGCCGCCGTATCCCGGCTCCCGGTCGTGGACGGTGACGGAATATCCTTCGCGTGCCAGGTTGATCGCCGCGATCAGTCCGGACATTCCAGCGCCGTAGATGGTTGCTTCCATGTTCTTTGGTGCCATCGCTCCTCCTTTGCCGTAGGCGGAAAGATTAAAACACCTTATATAGCGGGGTTTCAATGCCTGTTGCAACATTTTTCCACCAACGCCCCTGATGGCGAATGAAACGGGTGGATGTTAGAATGCGCCCCAGCCTCGCAGTGGTGGAGTGAACTCGTGGGGTGAAAAAGATGTCGGAAGCGGACGTCAGGATGAGGATAATGTCGGGAGCAAAGGCCGCGTTCTCGCGATATGGGTACCATGACGTCCACGTGTCTCATATTCTCGATGAGGCCGGAATAGCCCGCGCCACTTTCTATAAGTATTTTCCAAACAAACGCCAGGTGTTTCACGACATCATCGCGGGCATCTTCAGGTTGCTCTACGATTCAGTGGGCGATATGTTGCGCGACGGCGACCCGGAGACGCTCGGAGTCAGGTTGCGGGACAGCCTGGAGCTTTCATACGGGATATTTCTCGACAACCGCGGCGTCATCCAGGTGTACCTGAGCGAGGCGTTCAGGTTGGACCCTGGACTTTACGCTATATGGGACGATTTCGAGCGCCGCACGCTGAGGCTATTTGCTGAGGTATTGGATAAAGGCATAGACAGTGGGGCTTTCAGGGTCGTCGACACGGCGCTGGTGAGCAGGGCCATGTTCCTGCTGTTCCTTCAGGTCCCGTTCTGGGACGTGCTCCTTGGAGGCCTGGTCGAGATAGATACGGGATCCCTCGCCAACGAGATGGTCAAGTTCGTGATGTTCGGAATATCCGCCGAATCTTGAGGCCGTCCAGTGCAGCCACCGCGACCGGAAACTTGCCGCGGTCGGAATAGCCGACTATGCGATGCTCTCACATACGATGCGCCCGAAGGCCATCCGCGCGCTCGTGACCAATGTCCACGAAATACTCTTATGGTATCATCGACAACGATCCGGAGGTGAGCGTGACAGTACCTGAATACGACCATGATGCAATAGAGAACAAGTGGATCGAGCGCTGGGCGGCCGAGCAGCTTTTCTATGCGGTGAAGGACCCCGATTCACCCAAGAAGTACGTACTTGTCATGTTCCCGTATCCAAGTGGACCCGCGCACATGGGGCACGTTGCGAACTACTGCCTGGGCGACGTCTTCGCCCGTTATTACATGAGGATAGGCTACGGCGTGCTTCATCCCATGGGATACGATGCATTCGGACTTCCCGCGGAGAACGCCGCTATTCAGAGTGGCGTACAGCCGGCGGAGTGGACCCGGAACAACATAAAACTCATAAGGGCCGACCTGCAGAGGCTCGGATATGCCTACGACTGGTCTCGGGAGCTTTCGACGTGCGAGCCCGAGTATTACCGATGGACCCAATGGTTCTTCCTGAAGATGTACGAGAGAGGCCTGGCGTACAAGGCCGATGCAGCGACCAACTGGTGCCCGTCGTGCGGCACGGTGCTCGCGAACGAGCAGGTCCTGCCTGACGGGTCATGCGAGAGGTGCGGTTCGTTCGTCCAGCCCAAATGGCTGAACCAGTGGTTTTTCAGGATAACGGATTATGCGGAGAGGCTCCTGGATGATATGGAACAGCTCGAGGGCTGGCCCGAGCGTGTCCTAACCATGCAACGCAACTGGATAGGCAAGTCGCGTGGCGCGGAAGTGGATTTTACGCTTGAGTCGACCGGCGAGAAGATACGAATCTACACCACCAGGCCCGATACGCTCTACGGTGTCACGTTCTTCCTTCTGGCGCCCGAGCACCCGCTGGTCGATAAGCTTGTCGAAGGAGACCCGGAGCGCGAAGCCGAAGTGAAAGCTTTCCGTGGGAGGATGAGCGGTCGCACGGAGTTCGAGCGAACCGCACTCGAGGCGGAGAAAGACGGCGTTTTCCTGGGAGATTACGTAATCAATCCCGTCAACGGTGAGCGCGCGCCCGTTTATACCGCGAATTTCGTGCTCATAGAGTACGGTACCGGTGCGGTCATGGCGGTGCCGGCACACGACCAGAGGGACTTCGAGTTCGCGCGCAAGTACGATCTGCCGATCCGCGTGGTAATAGAGCCGCCTGATGGAAAGCTCGTCGCCGACGAGATGATCGAGGCTTACGAGGCCGCGGGTACGATGGTCGAATCGGGCGGATTCGAAGGCATGCCCAACGAGCAAGGCAAAGAAGAAATCTGCGATCAACTCGACAAGAACGGGTGGGGTGAGCGCGCCATCAACTACAGGCTCCGCGACTGGCTCGTTTCCAGGCAGCGCTACTGGGGGGCCCCAATACCGATAGTATATTGCGACAATTGTGGAACGGTTCCGGTTCCCGAGGGGGATCTGCCGGTGCTACTGCCCGAGGATCTCCCGCTTGCCGAGGGAGGCAAGTCTCCGCTTCCCCTATCGAAGTCGTTCTACGAGACCGAGTGTCCGAAGTGCGGCGGGCCCGCGAAGCGCGAGACCGACACGATGGACACGTTCGTAGACTCTTCGTGGTACTACTTCCGCTACGTAAGCCCGCATTGCTCCGAAGCGCCTTTTGATGCGGAGGAGACGAGATACTGGATGCCGGTAGACAAGTATATCGGCGGTATCGAGCACGCTATCCTGCATCTTCTCTATTCACGATTCTTTACAAAAGTGATCGCCGATCTCGGGCTCATCGATTTCGACGAGCCGTTCATCAACCTCCTGTGCCAGGGGATGATAACCAAGGACGGCGCGAAGATGTCCAAGTCCAAGGGCAACGTCGTCACGCCCGGCGATTTCATAGATCGACTGGGGGCCGACACGCTCAGGCTGTACGTGTTGTTCATGGGTCCACCTGAGCTGGGCAAGGACTGGAGCGACCAGGGGGTCGAAGGGGCGCACAGGTTCCTGGGTCGCGTTTGGAGGATGGTATACGAGAGGTACCTGCCGCTCGTGCAGCAAGACGAGGGGCGCGAGGTCGGTTTCGATACGGGCAAAGGTCGCCATCGCGAGATGCGCAGCCTCACGCACCGGACCATTGCCAACGTCACCCGCGACATCGAGGAATTCGCTTTCAACACGGCCATCAGCTTCATCATGGAACTGGTCAACGGCATATACCACTACGTGTCGGACGCCGAGGTCGACCTGGAAATACTCCGAGAAGCCGTTATCGCGGTGCTGAGCCTTCTCGCGCCGTTCGCGCCGTTCCTCACTGAGGAGCTCTGGAGCGTCTTCGGGCTGGAGGGGAGCGTCCATACCGCCGCGTGGCCCGCATTCGAAGAAGAGCTTGCAAAGCCTCAGGAAGTGACCCTCGTGGTTCAGGTCAACGGCAAGGTCCGTGACAAGCTGACCGTTCCGGCCGACATCGCTGATGACGATATGAAAGGTCGAGCTCTCGCCTGCGAGAATACCCGCAAGTTCATCGCCGACAAGGAGATCCGCAAAGTCATCATAGTCCCGGGTAAGCTCGTCAACATCGTCGTCTGATCCTTCCCCCCTTCGTCCTACCCATTCAAGAGCGCCACATTGATTTGATTGTATTGGTGTGATAAGATGACGAAGCAATGCAGGCAATTCGTGAATTACGCTCAAGGATGGGGGCTTCGCTGAGATCTCTCTCCAGCGCGGCTTCTGGTTTGACAAGAGCTCAGGTCGTTACAGTAATCGCGCTTATCTTGGTGCTGGGAGCTGGGGCCTTGATGACGCTCGCTCGAGCCAGACCGTCGATGGTAAGAGTGCTTGACAAATCAGTTTCATCGTCGAGTGAACCAACCGCAAGAACGCTCACCGTGCATGTTGCGGGTGCGGTAAACAGCCCCGGGTTATACAGGCTTAACGAAGGTTCGCGGGTTGCGGACGCTCTCGGAAGAGCCGGCGGGCCGGCTCAGGGCGCGGTACTGGACGACATCAACCTTGCCGCGCGCCTGACCGACGGTGAGAAGGTCATGGTACCGAGACAGGCTGTTCCCGCTGATGGTAACGCGGCGGAGGCCACTGCTGCGACGGGCTCGACTTCCTCGTCACGAGTAAATATCAACACCGCTTCGGAGGCGCAGCTAGATGTGCTTCCAGGCGTAGGACCTGCGCTTGCCGCCCGCATCGTGCAATACCGCGATAAGAACGGTCCGTTCTCATCGGTTGATGAGCTCGATAACGTGTCGGGCATAGGTCCGAGCAAGCTCGACTCGCTAAAAGACCTGGTAGCGATCTAAGTTGCGTGGCACATTCTACATCTGTTGTCTCGGGTCCATGGCGCTGGGCATCGTTCTCGGGCGTTTTGCATCATCTTTGGTCCTCCTGCTCGCGCTCAGCCTGATAGCGGTCTCACTACTCGTGACAACAGTGCTTTCAAGAAAATTGCTGAGAAAAGCATGGCTTCCCGTGGCGTTGCTCGCACTTGGCTCGGTTCTGATGTTTTCTCAGGTATGGAGCGTGACCCACGGCAAGCTTCCCGAGCTTGCTGCCCGGAAGACGTTTGTGGAGCTCGCAGGGAGGATGGTCTCCACGCCGGTCCATGCGGGTGAGTCTTCTACGTTCTTTGTTCAGGCGGAAGCGCTTGCGCTCCAGGGACGCGAGTATGCTTGCAGTGAGAGGGCGCTCGTCAGGGTCAACGGGTCGATTGACGAAGAAAAGTACTTCTGCGGTTCGGTCGTTATAGCGAAAGGAACGCTTCTGCCTGGCGCCAACAGCGCAGGCTGGTTGCTGGATCATGGTGCCGCAAGCATACTCAAAGTGACTGAGAAGAATCTCTCAGGGGCGCCCGTCGCGCCCGATCCTGTCTCCATGACGGTCCACCGCGCCCGCCGCTGGTTTTCCGTGCGATACGGGCGTGATCTGCCTTCGGGGGTCGCGGGCCTGATGGAGGACATGACGACCGGAAG
>DATCGY010000244.1:0-4544 GCA_036508635.1 Candidatus Anoxymicrobiaceae bacterium | reverse complement strand
GGTCTAATTAATATAGCGTGGGTGGTGTCCTTTTACTCGAGGTCCTCGCTTGTAGATTTAATGCAATTCAGACGCATCGAAGCTGCGGAGTACTCCTAAAAGAACGCCACCCACGCTGTAATGCCTCAAATATTCTGAGGTCCCCCGGCCCCTCAGGGAATCAAGTAGGAAATTCAAAGGGGTCAATCCTTCCTGTTTCATTGGGGACGTGATCGTAGTGGTTGCGATATTTGAAGTGCTATTCCTGACAGAAGTCCCTCAGGCGAAACTCGAAGCACGCGCCGTTGTCGTTGTAGGCGGTGATTTCGCCATCGTAGACCTTCACTATCTTCTCCACGATGGAAAGGCCTATGCCGGTATCCCACGGCTTTCTCTTGAAGAACGGAATGAATAGCTTGTCCAGGTCCTCGGGTGGGATCCCCGAGCCGTTGTCCCTTACCAGGTAGCGGTGCCCGCCCCTGTCATCATCTTGCAGGTGCGCGATGGTTATCCTCGGGCTCTCGCTGTCGTTGTGCTTGATTGCGTTCCCTATCAGGTTTGAGAATACCTGGTACACGTGGGTTGGGTTCGCCCTCGCCCTTCCAAGGTCTTTACTCACCCTTACCCCTATCCCCTTCTCCGCTATTATCTCGGCCCTCTCTTCGAGAATCCCCTCCACGACCTGGCCCACGTCAACAGCGTCTATGCCCCCGGGGGTCTCGCCGGCCTCGGCGAGCTCGAGGATGTCGTCGATGAGGTCGTTTGCCTTTTCGACATTACTGGATAGGATATCGTACATCTCCAGCACTTCCGGGCGGGCCTTTTCAGTACCGGGCGCGCCGACAAGCTCTTTCAAGGTGTAACCGGCAAGCGCGGCCGCGGTGAGCGGCCCCTTGAGGTCGTGCGAGACGGTGTGGGCGAAACCTTCGAGCTCGGTGTTTATCAGCTGGAGTTCTTCCTCCATGCGCTTCCGCTCGGTGATATCACGCATGATAGCAAGGACGCGTTCCTCCCCAGCGATATTCGTCTGCTTGAGGTTGGCCTCCACCCAGAACAGCCCACCGTCAATGTCCTTGCAGAGCCATTCAAAAAGCTGAGGCCCCTCCTCGGCGGCTTTCTTTATCCAATTTAAGGCCTCTCGCTGGGTGAAAGGAGGTTGCCCGGAGCTGAGGTCTTCCACATTCCGGCTAAGGGTTCCTCCTTGGTACACTTATGCATCTCGCACATTCTCTGGTTGACGTCCAGGACTTGCCCCGTCTCAGAATCGTGAATCCAGATAGCATCATTGGCGGTATCGAAGATCGACCTGAACTTGCTTTCACTCTCTTTCAGGGAGCGCTGCTGCAGGCAGGCTCTGCAGGCGTTTGCAAGTTTCACCGAAAGCGGCTGCAACGCCTTGAGTACCAGCGGACTGATGTCTTCGCCGCTTTTCAGAAGCAAGAGGACGCCGAATCCGGGAAGGTCGACCATATGGTAGTGACCGTTGTCACCCAGGGAACCTGAGATTCTCGCCAGCTCACCACCGGTGGTTGAGCGCTTCCGTTCAAGGAACTCTGGGAACTTCGAGAGGACTTCGGCAAAGAGCTCGTGGTGCTCTATCATGCGGGGAATACTGTACATGGGTTCCGGGGTGTACTCCCGACCTTTGCTCCATCCGACGGCATATACGGCTCCCGCCGAGCAGCTGAGCTTCCTCAGCAGGGTGGTCAGACTGATGCGGAGCATCTGGTCGAGGTCGAGGCTCATGCCGATGGCCATCGAGACCTCGTACATCATGTTTCTGATCTCTTGAACTTGACGTTTCATAGGCCTTCCAGTATTCCCACGACAGCCGTCTTGTTATAAAACTCGAGGTAGTCCTTGCCGCTGTTGGCGACCTCTCCGATAGTAAGGGCACCTATAAGAAGTTGGCTGTTTACCCGGACGACATCCATCTCGCGGCTGAAGTCGTTTTCAAGGCAGAGAACCCGGGATATGCAGTCCATGAATAGCGTTACCGCATCGTTTTTTAGTCCTGCATAGCTCGCAGAGGCCGCTTCCCTCGCCCTTGCGGCCGCCCGGACCATTGCGTCGGGGCTTCCAGTCATTATGTCCAGTAGCGACTCCTGCGGAACTTCTCCGACACAGACGAGCGACCCGTTCGGCTCCCTGGAAACCGGGTCCCGAACGACCCCCTCGGCACCGAGTTTGCTTATGCAGAACGGGTAAAACTTGGAGAGGTCGTAGAAATCCTCATCTTCGAACGACCTGCCGGAATGCCCTTCGACGACCTCTTTATAAACATCGAAGGCCGGCAACCAATCGAGTGTGGTGACAACGTTACCTTCAGACTCGGTAACCGTGAACGGGCCGCTCAGGGATTCCCATCCATGGGCTACCCCAATACCGCTTGGCAGGTCGACCAATGCGAGGACGGCGCTGTCCTCAAGCAGGCCTTCGTTTGTGAAGAGACACGGCATCATTTCAAGCCTTAAGGAACCCGCGCCTCCACCGATGTAGTTGCATTCGAGCCCACATAGGTTGAACAAGCTTCCGAGCAGTGAATCTATCCTCCGCGCAGTGCAGTCGACGAATACGAACATAGTCTTGCAGGAGCAGTTATCATAGATTTTGGTGGGGATTTGCTCCTCGTACTCGACTTCACAGTCGCTTAGGTTGCTGATTGTCTGTATCAGGGGTTGCTTACGGAGCCCTGCAACTATGGTTCCTTTGTCGAGCTTCTCCGCCCCGTGTATGATTCCCGGAAATATCCCGCCGAAGAGCGGGTGAGAAGCATTATGCAGGATGTTATCTGCCTCCTGAGCGGTAAAGCGATTTCGTTCACACGCAAGAATTAGCAATCCGCATACATCTTTCTCCCGCGAGACGCGGTCGAGGGCCGCCTTCAGACCCTCGAGAGTGCCGCTCCTTTTCGACTTCGATGATCATGTGGATTCCGCCTTACCTGACATTTCCCGTTTCAAGCCGCCGAGGCCATCATTATACCCCCTTGAAGCCGATTTCCGAGGCGCAATCCCGCTCGCGGCTCTCCAGGAGGGCAGAGAACAGCGCCTCAGGGACGGCGACCTCCGCCATCTGGAAGATTGCCCTCCTCGAATGGCTCACCACCTTCGCAATCACCCGCCTGGGCTTGCTCCAGGAGGCGGCTTGGTATGAGAAGTCGTGGTAGAAGACCCATCGAATTGGAGCTTCAAACTGCCTTTTTTGCTTTCACCCGTAGGGTTTTCTTTCATTGGAACCTCGCATTGCCGGAATTGCCCATTCTAATGATGTCATGAAAAAGTAGCCTCCAGTGCTAACCTTGTTGATGCACAAAACAAAAGGTTGGCAGCGAAAGGAGGCTGATTGTCATGCTACACGCGGGAATAGACCTGCACAAGCGTACGAGCGTGGTGACCGTGGTTGATGATGCGGGTAAGGATGTTGTTGTCGGGCAGAAGCTCGATAACGACGAGGCCGAGATCAGAGAGTTCTTCTCCAGCTTCGACGATGAACTACACGCGGTGCTCGAGGCGGGGCCCAGCTGGCACTGGATGTGCGATCTGTTGGACGAGATGGACATCGACAACGTGCTCTGCCACCCCCTCAAGGTGAAGGCGATAGCATCGGCACGGATCAAGACGGACAAAATCGATTCAGGGATCCTTGCTCAGCTGTTGAGGATGGACTTCCTCCCCGAGTCCTACAAGCCGGATCTGGAGACCAGGCGGCTGAAAGACCTGCTTCGATACCGCTCGTCTCTTGTGAGGATCAGGACAGGACTCAAGAACCGCATCCACGCTATGCTCGCACGACTGAACGTCCGCCACGGTTTCTCGGACCTGTTCGGAAAGGCGGGAAAGGCCTTCTTGGGAGATCTCGAGCTTGTCCCCGTTCATCGTCACGCGCTGGACGGCTACCTCTCGGTCCTGGAGACGATCAGGAGGCTGCTAAAGGAGGTGGAGGCAGAACTCCTGGTCTTCTACGAGAGCTCCGAGGAGGCGAAGCTGCTGTCTACCATCCCCGGTGTCGGGCCGATACTCTCCCTCACCATAATCTCGGAGATAGGTGACATAGAGCGCTTCGGCTCCGCCAAGCACCTGGCATCCTTTGCCGGGCTGGTCTCCACTACCAGCCAGTCGGGTGACCATTGCTGGCACGGCCACATAACCAGGCAGGGATCACCATGGCTGCGCTGGGCGCTCGTGGAGGCCGTGATCCACACGATTAACTACCCGGGGCCCTTAAGGACCTCATACGACAGGCTCAAGAAGAGGAAGGGCGCCAAGATAGCGAGAGTCGCGTCAGCCAGGAAGCTCTCGACCTACATCTACCACATGCTAAAGGAGAACAAAGAGTTTTCGGAAGTGATGGCTTATCGGAGTGGCGATCTGGGGTGAGCCCGTAAGTATGCTGGGTCAACCAAACCCGATCTAATGATTGAGCAGCCCCGGTTCGCACGACAATGTGTGCCTCTCAACTGAAGCACGAAGGGATGCATGAACGAGCTTCGCCACTCTGAAGAGATTGAAAGGAAACGGAACCAATGAGGAGAGCTTGACGAACGGCTACTTTTTCAGGGATGC
>DATCGY010000243.1:0-4285 GCA_036508635.1 Candidatus Anoxymicrobiaceae bacterium | reverse complement strand
CGCCGTCGGTGACTACGTTCGCGTCCCCGTTGCTTCCGTTGATATAGCTCGTCCCCGTGGTGTCACTCAGACGGATCTGCCTTCCGGCAACGGGATCATCGCCGTTGGAAACGAGCGTCAGTGTGAACATCTGGGGTTGCCCGATCATGAGCGCTGATGCCTCCGGGGTAACGGATGCCTTGAGCGTGCCTCCGGCCGGCCGCTGGTCAACAGGGTACACGGGGAGCATCTCGGTTCTGCCGTCATCTTCGATGAGGACCTCGAGGTCATCGGCTTTGGTGGCGCCGAGGTCCGCGACAAACGACGCCCGTCCGCTCTTATCGGTCCTGGTGTAGAGAGTGCTCTTACCCGATAACGAAGGGTTGCCGGTCGAGTCCCTTACCGTGAGGTCAGCATTATCCGCCGCGGCCAGTGAGGCCTGGGGCCCGGCGGCCGCGAGCCTCTTCTCGACATCCTTTTCGGTGGTCTTGACGACTTTCAACTGGGAAGCAACGCCCTGGGCATCGGTTAGCGAGCCGTCCCGGCTCAGCATGTCTTCAACGGTGCGCGTGCGGTATCCGTAATCGCTGACGATGGACTTGACCTCACTCGCGTCGAGGTCTTTTCTGGAGATGAGGTAGTCGAGCTCGGAGAGCCTTGCGAGCGCTAGGGAGAGGTTCTTCTGAGCCCTGCCCGTATCGCTCCAGGTGAATGCGAGCTCGAAATCCTCTCCGAAACGTTTCATCGAATAGAGAGCGTCACCGGGCTTGCTGTTACGCGCCGCGAAGATAAGCGTGCCGAAGACCCCGAAGACCATGAGCAATACCACGGCTACCGCGGCGGATACCCTTGCCGCGCTGGCAACCCAGCCCCTCTGTTTCCCGGTGTCTTCTCCGAGGATGAGCCTCTCTATATTGGATGCTTCGCGTTTGTTCGCCACGTAGACACCAAGAGATGGAATGTGAGAGTAGAGGAGCATCCGTACCTTGAAGGCGTGGCTGGGTTCCATCCGGGGTAGTGACCTCATGCGCTCGACTATCGCAAGAAGGTCTTCCGGCTCTTTCCCGTTTCTGTTTTCCGTGCCCGGCTTCTCAGTCATAGTCCAACTTGCCTCAGTATTCCGACTCCGTCCTGGTGTCCGCTTCAACCGGCAGGACCGCTGCCTCGGCTTCCATGACCCTGGCGCGAAGGTTCTTGATGCCCTTGAACTGAAGAGCCCGGACCGTCACCTCTTTCTTGTCGAGGATCATCGCCGTTTCCGCGACACTGCGGTCCTCCACAAACCTCAGCAACAGGACCTCGGCCTGGGCGGCCGGCAAGGCCGCTATCTCTTTATACAGGCCCTCCAGCTCTTCTCTCGCCGATATCATCGCCTCAATGTTGCTGTCGTCCGCGATCTCCGGCAGATCCTCGAGATCCACCGAGGGTCTCTGGGTCCTGAAGTGGTCAACGACCGCATTGTGCGCGATCCTGTATAACCACGCCTTCACGGAGTAGCCCCTGTCCTCGTAGGAGCTCACCGCGTTCAGGCCCTTGGCAAAGACGTGCATGGTAAGGTCTTCCGCATCAGAACGGTTTCCAACCCTCCTGGCTATGTAATCGAAGATATCTTCGTAGCACAGCCGGAATATCTTACCGTAGGCTCTCCTGTCGCCCTCTTTCGCCCGGGCGATGAGTTCCTTGAGGTAATCTTCCTCAGGGGCTTTGCCCATCTCTACTACCCTCTTGAAACGAAGCTGACCGCTGATTTGTTAACCGAGCTCATATTATCGCAATTACATCGGGTCGAACCGCCTATGTCTTTAATCTTACGGCAACGTATTATAGGATGACATTTGGCCAGTGGGGTCCGAGGTTCCAATGCTTGAGTCCATCAAGGGGAAAACGCTTGAACGGCAGACGCTTTGAAAGAGGATTCATATCGCTGGATATGATACTTCTATTGGTCATCCTGGCGGCGTTCCTCGTTGGTGTCGTCGGACTTACGGCGAGAGGCGTCTCAAGCTTTCAGCCGGCCAAAGGCAGCGCTGAGATCCGGGAAGAGGCCGACAGGCTCCTGGACCGTCTCGAAGCCATGGTCACGGGCGCAAAGGCCGTCTCTTGGAACATGTCGCGAAGCGGCTCATTCGCTTTTGTCGCGGACCTCGATGGCTCGGGAGGCACGGTAAAGGTCGCCAGGTCCTCTGCGGAGCTTTCCGGACTCGAAGTGGTGCTTCTCGAGCGTCCGTCTGAGAGTTCGCGCAAACTCGTTGCAGTGGTGAGGGGCGACGACTCGAGCACCGGCGATACAGTTACCCTTACGACGATGCTGGATCCGAGAAGCCCCCATGCGTTCGTCGCGGTACCTGTCCTGGGTGAGAAACCGGATACCAACACGGAGAGCTCCGGAGCCAGCGTGGGCTCGGTGAGGTTCTCTGTGAGGCTCGCGAGCAGTGGTGAGTCGGGAACTTTCACGCGGCTGGTCAGGCTTTCCAGCCCGGCGTTCCTCGTACCGGAGATTCACTTCAAGTAAGGTCACCGGCGTGCCCGTGGCGAACTGGATGCTCTCCCGGCCATTGGCCTGAGTAAGCTACCCGGGCCTGGCCTTACGACGTAAGCCGTGATCATGCTATTTCTCCACTTTCTTCAACATCTCCCGGTTAAAGGTGAGAGCACGCCCGTACGATAAGAATAAATAGAGAAGAAACTTCTACTATCTATTTCTACTATCTATATATGTACGGGGGAGGTTGCACCGGTCTCCAGCCGGAGTGCACCTGCCGGTCTGTTTGTGTTGGGCGAAAAAGAAATCCCGATATCGTAACCGGGGTTTGCTAGGAAGGATGCAGCCGGTACGAGGATTCTATTTGGAGTAAACGGCATCGGCGGGTGGACGTTATAAATATCAAGGAGCGTGGCACACGCTGGTTCGAAGAACGTTGATTGGACGGAAGGCAGTAAGAGTGAAAGGTCTCAAGCGATTCGCCAGGTATACGATGAATCTCCGCTCACGCGAGGGGCAGCGCGGGTTTACGCTGGTCGAGTTGATAATGGTCGTGGCGGTAATGTCAGTCCTTGTCGGCGTGGGCGCCCTCGAGCTCGCGCAGACCAGGAGCAGGAGTTTCATGGACAACGGTGCGCTTCAAGTCGAAAAGACCATCAAGGAGGCTTATTCGATAGCGCAGAACGAGCGAGTCCCAGTGACCCTGAACTTCTATGCTTTCAACAACACAGATGACAACAAGAAGAACTGTTACGAGATACTGAGGGGCACCTACGGCTCCGGGACGTCGATGAAGCCTCCGATTGGAGTCAGCTACACCAAGATCGGGTCCAACTATTACTGCAAGCTCCTGGAGGGGGCACAACCGAAGGTGTCGGCGGATGTGGTCGTTTACTTCAACACCAGGGGCTCCGACACCAGGTGCGAGGATCCGTCCACCGGCGCGGCGGTGAGCCGCACGGTCACCCTGACGTTCCCGGGTTTGCCCGATAAGACCGTTAGCGTTAATTCCGAGGGCCAGGTGACTCCTTGATAGTGGGGGAGAGTGCTGGGAAATGAGCCTGTTCAAAAGAGTAGTCCGTACGGGAAGGGGCCAGAAGGGCTTCACCATGGTAGAGGTCATGCTCGCGACTTTCATCATGGCGTTCACGAGCGTTGGCCTGATAGGCATGTTCAACAGCAGCACCCAGCTCTCCAACGTGGCAAGGGAGCGAAAGGACGCCCAGCGCTACGCGGAAACCATCTCAGAGACCATCACCGCCATCCCGTTCTACCAGCCCTACGATGGAAGTCACGACATAGACGTCGACGATCACTTCTGGGGCAGCGCCACCGACCGCGGCGGCAGCATCACTACCAACAACTGGAGCACCGCTCCATATGTGACATATAACCCGCCATCGAACATCGCGGACTCTAGATACACGGCCGCCGTAAAGATGGTCTACGTTCTGGGCGACCTCTCGACCAAGAATATGAAGTCGGACTGGGTGCCCAAGGATACCACCAGTGCGGGCCTCGACAAACCGAGCAGCGTTGACGCGGTGGTCTACCATCTCATCAAGTTCGAGGTAAAAGTCTCGTGGAAATCCACCCTGGCCGAAGGGAGCACAACGAGGTCCGAAACTTATGTCACCCTGATGTCGGATACGCAGTACGAGGCCAATCTCGGCGTATCGGCCATAACGAACGTAGATCCCAGCAGACCGGGCAGCAGCGGGGCGAACTCGGGTCCCCATACCGCCTCGGCGCTGATGATACAGATATCAGGGCACGGCTTCGTAACGGGGCAGACGATCACTGCTTCTCTCGTCATGCAGGGGG
>DATCGY010000242.1:0-4231 GCA_036508635.1 Candidatus Anoxymicrobiaceae bacterium | reverse complement strand
GGCGTTCAGGAATCCCCTGGTCTCCCTGGCAAGGAGTTCGAAGCCGAGCCTCAGGGAGGTCAGGGGCGTGCGCAGCTCGTGGGCCGCGATCCTGATGAAATCGAGCCTGGCCTTGTCCAGGCGCCTGTGCTCGGTGATGTCGTTGAATACACCCACCACGTACTGGACGTTCCCATCATCGTCTTTAAGGGGCGCTCTCAACCCCTTCAAGACCAGGCTATCTCCCTGCTTGGTGGAGATAGAGGTCTCTTCTGTCTCCAGGAGAACGCCCGTTTCAAAGACGTACCTGTCACTGTCTTTGAAACTGTCGGCGATCTCTGGCGGGGCGAGTTCGTGACCGATCTTGCCTATGATATCCTTCTTATCAAAGCCCGAGAGCTCGCAGAATGCACGGTTGGCGAACACTATCCGATAGCCCCTGTCTTTTATCCACAGCGGTTCCGCGATATTCTCCATTACGCTTTCGAGGAACTTCGACAGCTCCATCAGCTCCTCGCGCGAGCGACGAAGAGACTCGGAGCGCACCCGCTCCGCATGGATCTGGGCGACGGCGAGCTCTGCTTCCCGCTCCACCTCGATGAGTCTCAGGGTCTCTCGCATGTCGTGAACCAGGAGCACCGAGCCCACGACCTTCCCCGTCCGCCGCTTGACCAGCTCGGCACTGACGGTGACCGGGATGTGCTCACCGCTCCTGTCGATGCAGGTGGTCCATGTATGGCTGTGCCATCCGGGAGGCATCTCCTGCATCGGGGAGAAGAGCTTCTCAACGGCGGTTTCTACGAGCTCGTCCCTGGAATAACCGAGCAGGCGCTCGGCGGCGTTGTTGACCGTCTCTATCAGCCCACCCGAATCAGTGACGAAGACCGCCTCACGGATCTTGGTTATTATGGTGCTTCCAAGCGAGCCTGTGATTGTCGTGAGCAGCCCGTTGTTTATCACGGCGATTGCCAGCAACGGGCCGACCGCGGTACTCGCGAACATCGCAAGCTCAACAACGTGCCTGCCGAAAACGGGAAGGATGACGTCAGTGGTGAGGCCGGCGCAGACCGGGATCGATGAGGCGACCAGGACGTAGAGCGCGTTGGTCCGCTTCCGGTGGGAAGTTGTGTTACGCCAGTAAGAGAAAAGAACGGCGATGCCTACGATGAAGATGAGCGCCACGTAGAGTTGGGATAGCAGTCGTATCGTCCCCCCGATCTCCCGGTATCCCCAATAGCTCTTGGTGAACCCCCTGAAGATAAGATCGGTGGTCCAGATAAGCGCGAGGAAAACCACCCCTGGAGCGAACACGACGAAGTACAACATGGGTTTTTGGAGCAGATCGTACTTCTCGGTGAACGCGAAGGCAAAGATGAGGAAAAAGCCGCCGACCAGGCACCATCCGAAGCCTGCTATCTTGCTTGCCCGCAATGCCTCCTGCACGGAACCGGCCGTCCTCATCATCAACTCGCCGGCGCTCCATGCCACAAGGGCCATCAGCACCGCGAAGAGAAGGCGGTTGAGGAGTAGCCTGGGACCTCGTGACAATACGTAGATTCCCGTGACCGCGTTTATGATTAAAGCCACCAAGGACATGACCGCGTAGGCATTCATCGGCTGTCCAATCTCTGTTCCCCACCGCTTTGGAAAAGTCTCAACGCTAATTCTACTACATGGACGTTGTAAAGCAGCGTTTGACCATCGCTCCGGGCAGGAGAGTTCTCATTCAAGGCCGTGCGGCCCGCACGAGCACTGCTTGCCGTAAAGCTTTCCCGTCATCAGATTGCCGGCGATTACGGGCACGTCGATTGCGGTTGAATAAGGTGGAGCGTAAGCCAGGTCTAGGTACTGGAGGTCGTTCGCGTTCATCCCTGCTCCGATCGCGACGGCCAGGATGTCCAGACGCTTGTCCGCTACGGCCGTCATCTCGCCTACGACCTGCGCGCCCAGCAGCCGACCGGTTGCCTTGTCGGCAATGAGCCTCAAGGCCATGGTTCCCCTGACCGGCATATACTCGTGCAGGGTCTCAGCTTCCATTGTGATTGAGGCCGGCTCGAAACCGGCGTCTCGCGCTTCGGATTCGTTGAGTCCGGTGCGGCCGACCGTGAGGTCGAAGCACTTGACCACCGATGTGCCCTGGACGCCGGGGAACTCGAGGGCAGCTCCGAACATGTTGTCCGCGACGAGCCTGCCTTGCTTTCGTGATGTCGAGCCCAGGGGGATCCACGTTTCTTCGCCGGTGAGCGTGTGTGTCGTCGTGGCGCAGTCGCCTGCGGCGTAGATGTTGGTAACGCTCGTTCGCAACATGCGGTCGACCTTGATCGCCCCCCTGGCTCCCAGTTGCACACCTGCCGCCGCGGCGGTGTCTACCGAGGGCCTCACACCAATGCCCAGCAGTACGATGTCGCACTCGATGTTCCCACCGGTCGTCACGACCCTTCGCGCCGCTCTCGAGCTGTCTCCTTCGATTCCCTCAAGGCCCTGCCCGAGCATGCAGTTTACACCCTCGAGCTCCAGCCTCGACTGGACTTTGCTGGCCATGTCCTCGTCAATCATCGGCATGACCTGTGGGGCCATCTCCACGACCGACACCTCGAGGCCGACGGTTCGAAACGATTCGCACATCTCCATGCCTATGGGGCCGGCTCCGACGATGACCGCACGTCGTGGTTTTCTCTCGCGCAGGTAGGTCTTGATCGCTATCGAATCGGAAAGCGTGCGCAGGGGAAAGCAGCCGTTGAGGGTTACGCCGTCGACTGGAGGGATGAACGCGTTTGCGCCGGTCGATAGCAGGAGCACGGTGTACTCTGTTGTGAACTCGCGGTTGCCTTCCAGGTCAACGACCCTGAGGCGCTGGCGCTCCGGGTCGATATCAATGACCCTGTGCCTGGTGAAGATCTCGACGCCGTTCAGTTTACGAAACTCTTCAGGGGTTCGAGCTATGAGCTCTTCGTAGTCAGCGGTCACGCCGCTGATGAAATATGGCATGCCTCACCCGGCGTATGAGGCATAAGGTTGCTGCTCGAAGACCTTTATCTCACTTTCGGGGCAGCAACGGCGCGCTCGAGCCGCGGCCGTAGTTCCCGCCGCAACTCCTCCGATCACAACAAGCTTGTCCATCTCGTGCACCTCGCAGGGTCATCAGGGGAATTCGAACGGCTCGAAGCGCTCTCGAGGGACTTTGCAGATGGGGCAGACCTCCGGTGGTCCTATCCTCGCGCACAGATAGCCACAGACTTTACACCTCCACACCCTGACGGTCGGTGCTCCTTCCGGCTTCGTCTCGTCCTGGCTTTCTGACATCCGCGGCCTTTCTTCAGGTCTTCTTTCCGGTATGGATGTCACCTCGGCTTCGCCTTCCAGGACACGCCTGGATACGTAGAGGCCTCAGTAACAAGTGTCGTATTCGTCGAGGTCCGGATCGCGATAATCGCACGGGCAGATTATGTCGAGGTCCGTCTCTTTCTCGCCGCTCGTGAGCCTGCACGGGCACAGTGCGTATCCGTATCGCTCCTCATTGGTCGAGAGACCCTCGACTAGCTGGGTCGTAAACGACGTATCCGGGTTGAGATGGTAGCCTGAAGCCTCGGCGTTTTTATCGAGACGCTCGTACAGCTTCTTGGTCTCTTCGGAAGTCGGAGCGTCTGTCACAGCAGCTTGCTACTCCAATCCTGCTCGGTGAACCCGACGAGGACCTGGTCATCATCAATGACAAGCGTCGGGAACGACTTCCTGGGGTTGTACTGCTCTGCTTTGCCGAGGACCTGTCGCTGCTCGTCGCCCTTTAGCAGGTCGAGGTAGACGAACCGGTACGCGATGTCGTTCGTATCCAGGAAGTTGCGTGCGTTGCGGCAGTGCGGGCAGGTGCTTATTGCAAACAGGACGAGGTCATGTTCTTTTTTCGAACCATCGACCTCTTCGAGGCAATCAAGCTCTATCATCATTCATCCCTTCCTTCGAGTGGGTCACATTCTGTCATCATACGACACATCTTATACTCCAATTAGCCTGGATTCCCTTCAGTGTTCTGGCGACTCGCGTTGATGGCGATTGTGGCAGAATACGGATGGTGGCGCTTAGCTTGGTAGTTTGCTCTGCCGTGAACCTCGCATGCCCTCCTCCACGTCAGGGAGGTGTTAACTTCACCCCCACCCTGACCCTCCGGGGGGAGCATTAACGCCACCGCCAGGTACAACAACAGGGGCGTTGGCAGAAAGGCGTACGATCCAGGAGTCATGCTCTGTCTTCTGCT
>DATCGY010000241.1:0-3378 GCA_036508635.1 Candidatus Anoxymicrobiaceae bacterium | reverse complement strand
AGCGTCGACGAGCCTGGCTTGATTGGATACATGCCGAGCCCGTAGGGGTTGCCGATCACCGGGCCGGACGTCTCGGTCTGCCACATGTGGTCAATGACAGGGATGGCGTCGGCGAAGACTTCCTCCTGCAGCCACTCCCAGGCGGCCGGGTTGAGTACCTCGCCCGCGCAGAAGACCCTCTCGACGCTGCTCAGGTCATGCCCTTTGACCTTGTCCATGCCGAGCCTCATCAGGGCCCTGACCCCCGTGGGGGACATCCAGAGTGCGCTGACCTTGTTGCGCTCGATCACGTCCCAGATCATGTCTTCCCGGGGGTAGTCAGGGGTACCTTCGTAGAGCACGGTGGTGCAGCCGGAGATGAGCGGCCCGTAGACGTTGTAGGAGTGGCCGACGATCCAGCCGATGTCGGAGGTCGCGAACCACACGTCCTCGGGGCGTATCTTGTAGATCCACTGGCCCATCGAATAGACGTACTGCTGGTACCCGCCGTGGACGTGGACGGTCACCTTGGGCTTGGCGGTCGTCCCCGAGGTGGGCAGCAGGAACAGCGGCTCGTTGGACTCCATTATCTCCACGTCGCCGCTCTGGCCCTCGCCCAGCGCGAGGAACTCGTCCCAGGTGAGGTCCCTGCCCGGCTCCATCGGGCGCTGCCGGTCGGTTGCTATCTGCAGGACCGCGACTTTCTTCACCAGCCCCGCGGGAACGACCTCGAGCGCGTCGTCGATGACCTTCTTCAGCTCGACGGCGGAACCCCTGCGGTGGTTGACGTCCTGGGTGAGAACGTACTCGGCCCCGGAGAGCTCGATCCTGTCCGCGACCGCCTGGAAGGAGAACCCCGCGAAGATGACCACGTGAATCGCTCCGATGCGGGCGCACGCCAGCATGGCCGCCACGGACTCGACCCCCATCGGCATGTAGATGACCACCCTGTCGCCTTTTCCGACACCGAGGCCCCGCAGCGCCGCCGCGTATTTCTTGACCAGGTCGAGCAGGTGGGCGTAGGTGACGACCCTTACCTCGCCGGTCTCCGCTATCTCGGAGACGATCGCGGCGCGGCCGGCGCGCCCCTTGAGCACGTTGTAGTCCACGGCGCTGTAGCACGCGTTCGTCTTGCCCCCCACGAACCACTGGAAGGTCGGATAGTCGTCCTCGAACGCCTTCTTCCACGGCTCGAACCAGAAGATCTCGTCCATGGAATCGAGCGCGGCCTGCTCCCAGAACTTCTCGAAGTCGTCGTAGCCGGCCTGCAGGAAGCCGCGTACGTGTGGCGGGATCAGCTCGATCTTTGCGGCGCCCATCTCATTACCCATGAAAAGAACCTCCCTGTTGGACCTTGCGGTCGCTGCGGGCCTGTACTCGCGCGGTGAAGAATCAGTATAGATGCCTCACGATGAAATCGACAGCCCCCGGTGAAATCCCCGAATCGTATCGCTAAAGAGGACCGCGAAGGCCACGGGACATTTGACCTGACAAGTGATCGATAATTCGGCTTATCGTGCACTAACTCGCCACTTGATCATAGACGTCGAGCAGGGTTTGACAGACCGTGTCAAACCTCAAACCCTGGGTACAAAGACGCTACTGGAGGTATGGCAGAAAAGAAGCTCCGAGATATATGCTTGTACTGCTTAGACCTATACTCGCAGGTCGGCATCAGGCAATCAGCGATTATAGGACTGCCAAGTCTCGCGCAGGCTGGATTCCCACGCCTGATTGATGTTGCTTTCAACATCTAGTTCTTCGAGCTCGTAACTGAATTCCTCGATAAGAGAAACAGCCGCAGGGGAACCGAAGGCTTTCATCACGATGTCAGGCTCCAGCCCCATCCCTGACCTACAGACACTGCCGAAGGCAGGCCATATGATACTCAGTGATTCAGCGATGAATGCCCTCGCAATATCTAGGTGGTAACAGGCAATCATGCAAAGGACAGAATCAACCAGACCGGATTCAAATGTCTCTTCTTCTGACACGTAGACCCCTTCAACTCCGTAGCTATGGACATAAAACAAATGGGGCAAGAAGAGTGCCAAAGCGTTTGTCGACAGTCTTGGACTGCTCGAGTCATCATCGTCCCCTGCGCTACGCTTACTTAGGGACTCGTAGAAATCCTCTACTACCCTGCGGTTATCCGCAGACAATTCTGGGTGTTTGCGGAACTTAGTGTAGAAGTACTCGACATGCCTGCTATCAAGGTCAAGAGGCTGCAGCACCAAGGCGTTTATCATTTCCCACTGAGCGAAGACCATGTGTATCGCAAGCGTTGCATGAATGGCACAATCACTCGCTCCCTTTAGGAGGTCGAGGTATTCCACGATCTCCTCGGGAGGACATGATCGTACCAACTGTTTGTAGAATGCCACATCTGGCCGAGCAAGCGCTTTCACGGACAGTTGGAAGCGCTCCCGTGGTTTCAGTCCCGAGAGGTCTCCAGAGAAATCCTTCTTCATGATCAACTAGCTCCTTTCTTCAGTGTCTCTTCGATGTCGATGACCCGCCCTTCCAGGTTGGCGGTCTCGATCGCTTTCATCGTTATACCGGCCAAGTAGCCGAGGCACCTGGCTTTCGCCAGAACATCTACATCCGCTTCCCGGACCTCGTTGATGGTCGTCTCAAGCAGGGCACGGACATCCTCGGCGGTCTTGATTCTCACATTCGTAGGGAGATCAAGGGCTGAAGTACCTGGTGAACCAGCCCTTCTTGTCCGTTGATACTCCCGCTGATATTCGCGGGATCTTTCTGGGTCTTTGATTGGCATAGTCATGCTCCTTTCTCTGGTGGCCACCACGCCTGGGCAAAGGGCGTTCTCGTTCCACGGGAAACCGCGCGGTGTGCCACGGACGTATTGTGCCGAAGGGCGAGTCCCGTTGAGGTCGACCTCAGGGCACGAAAAAGCCCCACGGGATGTCCCCGAGGGGCTGGCCTGCCGGCTCCGGCAGGCAAGTAAAACACTCTTTCTTGTCTAATTAATTAATCGAGGCCAGATTCTATTTATGGGAATGAGATATTTTCTGAAATCTCTCCGCCGAAGAGCGGAAGCCAGAAGGATTCTCAAGCACGATCGAGCCCGTCGGATCAGGTGGTCAGAATACCGCCCTCTACTTATATAGGCACGAATTGGCTAAAAATATAATAGTCGCGCCAAATATTTCTCGCGTTCATGCTCAGTTGGAGTCGATAACGTCATTTATCGCACGCTGACTGCTGGAAGCGGCAAGGAAGTCACTTGCCTATATTTATGGCGCATCTCTCAAATAGAACTTGTAGCGTAGGGATTTACCCCCCTCAATGAGTGCTCCTTCGGCACGAAGCCGTTCAAGAGTCTCGTTTGAGTAAGTCCTAAGCAATACGGACTGCCAAGGACCATTCGGGTCGTTA
>DATCGY010000240.1:0-6044 GCA_036508635.1 Candidatus Anoxymicrobiaceae bacterium | reverse complement strand
TGCCAGTTGTCATGCCAATGGCACTGCTGGTTAGCTACGTCTGGTTTGGATAAGCGCTGAAAGCATCTAAGTGCGAAGCCAACCCCAAGATTAGATCTCCCATCTGGTTAACAGAGTAAGGCCCCTTGCAGACTACAAGGTAGATAGGCCGGAGGTGTAAGCGTGGTAACACGTTCAGCCGACCGGTACTAATAGGCCGAGGGCTTGATCCGATCTTAAGAACACTGTGTAGCTTTGAGGGCGCGAGAAAGGCGCCACAGAATTTGCGCCGTAGAGGCGCCGTAGAATAACGGTGGCTATGGCGGAGGGGATCACCCGTAACCATTCCGAACACGGAAGTTAAGCCCTCCAGCGCCGATGGTACTGCCGGGGCAGCCTGGTGGGAGAGTAGGTCGCCGCCGATTATTATTTAGTCAGAGGGCCAGGATGATTTCTGGCCCTCTGCTTATTTTGAGCCGGTATTCGATCTCCCCTCTTGCGTATCTCCGGCTGGACATTTATTCTGAGCCACTAAAAACTCAACGCTGGTCCAGTCTTGTAGTACGACGAAAAACCGCGTTCGTTGGGTAAGATTTGTCCGGGAAAGAAGCAACACGCCAGGATCTCGCTGAGAGTTGTACTGGCTACAGGCGTTAACCCCTGATACGGGCAAGACGCACGCACCGGTTTTTCACGCGAAAGATCCCGCAAGGTATCACAGATGTGATTGCTGGCGGGCTGATGAGATCCGGCGGAGATTGCGTATTGGTGCCGAGGGGAGGCGAGGAGGAGTCGGGGTGATCATTCACACGGAACGCAGCTTTTGATCACTGGTATTGGGAAACTGAGAAAGGAAATTCAAGTGCAGCCAAAGATGCTCGAAGGAATCAGGGTCATTGACTTTACAACTACCGTAGCCGGACCGTTCTGCGGCTTCTACCTTTCAGAGATGGGAGCGGAGGTCATCCATCTGGAGAGGCCCGGAATGGGAGATATGGCGCGTTTTTATCCACCTTACTTCAAGGGGATCTCGGGAACGTTCGTCCAGATGAACCACGGCAAGAAAGGCGTTACTCTGGACCTGAAGAACCCAAGGGGTCTGGAGGTTTTCAAGGAACTGGTGGGCGTCTCCGACGTGCTCATCTCGAACTTTTCGGGCGGTACGATGGACGGCCTCGGTATCGGCTACGATACGTTGAAGGAGGTCAACCCGCGCCTGGTAATGTGCGAGATGTCCGGTTACGGCCAGACCGGGCCGTTGTCACAGTATCCCGCCTACGACGGCATCATCCAGGCGATGAGCGGTATCATGGGGACCACCGGTCCCGAGGGGGGCCATCCTCTCCGTATCGGCGTTTTGGTAGGGGATATCGGAACGGCCATGGCCGGTGCTGTCGCCATCCTGGGATCGTTGTTCGCGCGGTCGAACACGGGCATGGGGGAGTATATCGACCTTGCAATGTACGACACCCTGCTCACTTTCCTGGAGGCCAAGTTCCTTGAGTACTCGCTCCTGGGAAAGGATACGGATCGGACCGGCAACCGCTATCCGCATCTGGCTCCATTCGATTCCTTTGAAACGAAGGACACCGACGTGCTCATATGCGCGGCAAACGAAAGCACCTTTACCGGTCTGTGCAAGACCATGGGCCGGCCGGAGCTCGTCCAGGACGAACGCTTCAACAACATGATGACCCGCCTGGCCAACCAGCATGAGCTCAAGGAGATCATCGAAGCCTGGACCAGGCGGCACACCTGCGAGGAAGTCGTGGATCAGTGCATGGCGAACGGCGCACCGGCCTCTCCCATCAAAGAAGTCTCCCAGGCGCTTTCGCATCCACATACCGCGGCCCGCGGGATGTTCGTTGACGTGGAGCAGTGGAGCCCTGAGACCGGCGAGACCGAAAAGCTCACCATCTACCCGATTCCGATCAAGACGCGAAACCATCTCGTAAAGTCTTACCAGCATGCTCCACTACTTGGAGAGCACAATGACTGGGCGCTCGCGGAGCTTCTGAACAAGAGCCCGGAAGAAGTGGAGGCCATCAAGGCTTCCGGCGCAATGGGATAGTCCCGCTCGGGCAGTAGAAGGCAGCAGGAGGTTCTGAGTGCCGGCGAGTTCTCGCGCGTCCAGCGGGGATTCTCCCGGCACTCAGGAGCCCGAACCAGGTTTTCCTGCCGCAAGAACTATACAGACATTCCGTCAAAGGCCTGTAGATACAGGCATTGCTGACCTGACGTCCACGCGCCGAAATGGGCATTTCCGATACCAGCCATGTGAGTTCAAAGTGGCGCGCCTCTGGATTCTGATATCATGCTTGAAAGAGAAGCGGGCCACCGCTGTTTTCGAGACTGGAGGAGAAGTGGCTGATGTCAGGCCTTTCAGAGGAGTAAGGTACAACCAGGAAGCGATCGGGGACGTGTCACTGGTGATTGCCCCGATATACGACGTCATCGATGACGACGCTCGGGACGCATACTACAACAAGCATCCGTACAATGTTATAAGGCTGATCTTGAACCGCGCAAAGAAGAGCGACCCGAGCCCCGAGCAGCCTTACATACGGGCGGCCGAGTTCTTCGACAGATGGCTCGCACAGAGGGTGCTCATCCAGGATCCGGTACCGGCAATGTACCTGTACCGGCAGAGATACCTGCTGGAAAGCGAGTATAAAGAGTGCACCGGCATTATTGCGCGCGTCAGGCTGGTGGATTTCTCCGAGGGGGTCGTGCTCCCGCACGAGAACATCCTGCCCAAGCCGGTTGAAGACCGCACGAAACTGCTGGAGCATGCAAAAACGAACTTCAGTTCGGTTTACGCGCTGTATTCCGATCCCTCCGAGCGCCTGAAGGACCCTATCCTTACGGAGATGGAGCGCTTTCCGCTGTCTCAGTTTCAGTCGGCGGACGGTATCGCTCAAGACATCTGGGGAATAACGGATGAGAAGTTCATCAAGAGCATCGTCCGTTTCTTCGAGGGAAAGCAGCTTTACATAGCCGACGGCCACCACAGGTATACGACGGCTCTCGAATACAGTCGTAAGCTCCGGGAGATCGGTGAGATAACGGATGACGACGACCCGCGGAACTTCCTCATGATGATGATCGTTGAGATGGAAAACCCAGGCCTGTCCGTGCTGCCCGTCCACCGGGTCGTGACAACGCCCGATTTAGACGCTCTGAAGATGTTGCAAGGGCTTGGGCACTGGTTCGCCGTCGCCGAGATCGAAGTGCCAAAAGGGCCTCGCAGCGGACAGGTTTTCCACCTGCTTAACGACCTGGAAGCGGCTGGGGAGGCGGGACATGTCTTCGGTCTGTTCTTGAAAGACGGGAGGTTCTTCATACTCTCGTGGAAGACGGAGCTCGACGTCGAGCGTGAGGTCGAGGGTGAGGGTTCCTCCGAGTACAAGAACCTTGACGTGACGGTGCTTCAGAAGATAGTCATCGAGAAAGTCCTGGGGATACCCCCGGACAGGGAGTCGGTGGAGCAGAACCTGAAGTTCACCCGCGATGCTATCGAGGCAGTGAGGTTTGTCGATTCAGGCCAGGCGTCGATGGCGTTCTTCGTCAATGCCGCAAAGGTCGAACAGGTCCGTCACATCGCCGACAACGGCGAGAAGATGCCTCAGAAATCCACGTATTTCCACCCGAAACCCAGCTCCGGCGTCATCATGAACCGCATCACCGAGTGGTAAGAGGGGCTCGGGGTACGCTTTTTCCTCGAGGTCCTAGTGGAAAGAGCGATATGTTTCAGACTTAAGTCCACTGCGGAGTTCGACGGAAAAAAGTACCCCTCGCCCTGCGGTTAAGGACAACAAGAAGACTTCTATCGCGCAAACAAAGGTCAAACACACTTGTGCGTCTTCACTACTTGACGCGGGACTCTCCAGGCCCGGGTCCGGGCGGCCTGAGAGCCCGCCCTCAAGTGTTTGGGCTCCGGGCGGCTTGGAGAGTGCGCGCTCCAGTATAGAAAGGTGAGTGTGGTTCGGGAGAGGGAGCTAATGGAACGACGGGTTGAGGAAGGGTTTAGGTGGGGGTGTCATTGTATAATAACCGAGATGAACATCTTCAAGGATTTCGAGAAAAAACTGGAGGGCTTATTCGAGGGCGTCTTCCTGCGCGCGTTCAGGTCGGGCGTCCAGCCGATAGAGCTCGGAAAAAAGCTGGTCCGCGAGCTGGAGGGCAACAAGACCATCGGCGTCGCTTCGCGGGTCTACGTTCCTAACCGTTATGAGGTCGGGTTATCCCCCAAAGATTATTCTCGCTTCGAATCCTACCAGGCGGTGATGGCGACCGAGCTGGAAAACCTGCTCATCTCGTACATCAAAGACAAGGGATATGCGGTTTTCGACCGTCCCCGCATAAAGCTGGTCGAGGTAGAGAAGCTCCGAGAAGGTGAGTTCTGGATAAAGTCCGCGATGGAGGGCGAAATGCCCACAGAGCGCGAAGCCCCACAGATAAGCGAGGGAATTCTCCGGCGAGCGCACCCGGCCGGGCCCGCCGTGCTCGAGCTGCTCGACTCAGGCGAGGTCTCAACGGTCTTCGGCATCGACGAGCAAGCCATTCAGATCGGACGCGTCGGTGACAACGACATCGTCCTTCCCGATCCAAACGTGAGCCGTGTGCACGCCAGGGTCTGGCGCAGCAATGACTCGTTCATCATCACGGACCTCGACTCAACAAACGGCACCTGGGTCAACGAAAAAAGGGTCTCCGAGGCGGCGCTCGCGGACAACGACGCGATCAGGCTCGGCAGCACGCGGCTGATCTTCCGGAGGTCACCGGAGTGATCCCCAATATAGTTTTCATCAGTCTGAGGTACGTTTTCCTCGGCCTCCTGTTCATCTTTCTCATCGTGGCGGTAAGAGCCATCTACAGAGACGTGAACGCGCCCGAAGAAGCGGCGTCCAGGGCGCCACGCAAAAAGAAAAATGATCTGCCGCACCTGGTCATCATCGCCGCCGACCGCAATCTGGGCGCCAAGTGCTATCTCGTGGACGAGGTCCGGATAGGCAGGGCGGGAGATTGCCAGGTCGCGATCGATGACACATATGCGTCCCAGCAGCACGCTCGGGTCTACGAGAGCGACGGCTCCTATTTTGTGGAGGACCTTGGCTCCACTAACGGCACTTACGTCAATGGTCGCAAGATCTCCTATCCACTCGAACTCCGGCAGGGTGACAGGATAAAGATAGGAAAAACAGTGTTCGAATACCGCCCGTGAGTCGGTGGTGCTCATGTATGATATCGCTTCCGCATCTCTAACAGATACAGGCAAGGTCCGCGAGATAAACGAGGACTCAGTCCTCGAAGCGGGGAACCTGTTCGCGGTGGCGGACGGAATGGGCGGTCACCAGGCGGGCGAGGTTGCAAGCGACCTCGCGCTCAGCTTGATCGGTCAGTACGTGGAGGACAACCTCGGCCTCGTCGGCGGAGAGAAGCTGGTCGAAAAAGCGGTGTCGTCAGCAAACGCCTCTGTACATCAGAAAGCGCGATCCAGCGCGAAATATCACTCGATGGGCACGACGGTCACACTGCTCTATCGCGAGGGAGACACCGCATACATCGGAAACGTCGGCGACTCGCGTACCTACCTCCTGCGCGCGGGCTCCCTTCGCAGGTTGACGCGAGACCACTCGCTCGTCCAGGCGCTCATCGACGAGGGGGAGATAACAGAGGAGCAGGCGCGCAACCACCCCCAGAGGAACATCATCATCAGGGCGCTCGGGCTCGAGCCTCAGATTGATGTTGACGTGGTCTCGGTCAAGATCGAACCTGGCGACGAGTTCCTGCTCGCATCCGACGGGCTTACAGGAATGGTAGATGACGCCGGCATAGCGGGCGTCCTGGTCGAGAACTCCGAACCCGTCGCGGCGGCTCGCGCGCTGGTCGACCTCGCGCTTGCGGCGGGAGGGAACGACAACATTTCCGTGGTCGTCGTAAGCATCAAGGAGTCGGCGACGGTCGTCCCATCCCACGCGGGGCCGGGCGAAGTGGAGCAAGGTTCCGAGACGGCGGCCATAAAGCCGCAAGACGGCCTCGGCGGGCGCGGCAGGAATGAGCGG
>DATCGY010000239.1:0-12631 GCA_036508635.1 Candidatus Anoxymicrobiaceae bacterium | reverse complement strand
TACGTTTACAGACCAGACACTTGAGGGCGGTCTCTCCAGACCGCCCGAAGCCGGGACTGAGAGTCCCGGTTCAAGAAGTTGGTAATAGTGGAAGTTGAAAGTTGGTGAAGTTGGGGTCAGGTCTTTTATTGTTTGCTATCGTCCTCTACTCAAGATAACCGTTGTAGCAAACAATAAAAGACCTGACCCCACTCGAAGCCCCCCTTACTCCACCGTGAGATCGATGTTGCCCGCGAAGTTGTTGATCCGGAGCTTGAGAGTTACTTGCGCTTTGCCATAGGCGTTGTTCACATAGACGTCGTTACCACGTGAGGTAAGCCCGTTCGTCGATACGTCGCCTGCGCTCGTCCGCGCCACAATGTACACTCCGATATCCGCGGGCAGTCGCACGTTGATCTTCCCGGCGCTATTCCTGATCGTACCTGTTAAGCTACGCGTCAGTGTGCCGGTGAGGTCCGCGTCAAGCTTACCGGCGCTGTTCTCAATATCGAGCGCCTCTAGCGCTGGATATCGCCCGTTCATAGTAAATGTCAGCTTTCCCGCGCTCACATCTACCTTGATCTCTTTGAGTGAGGGCATGTTGCCGGGCAGGCTGACGGTCAGGTTGCCGGCGCTCGAGGAGGCATCCAGACTGGAGAGGTTGATCCCTGCCAGGTCCAACCTGCCCTCTCCGAAGCTTTGCGTTGTCCGCAGGTTTACAGGAAGCCCCGTACCGAGATGCAAGTTCCAGTCGTTCGTTCCGTACAGCCACTGCCACCAGTGCCACCACACCGACGTAGGCTGCCGGACGCCCAGGTCCCCGGTGCCCGAGGGGTCGACAGAATACCTTACGGACGGACGCCAGCTCGAGACATTGTAAGTGAAAGTACCTTCCATCAACGCGCTTGCGCCTCCGCTGATACGCAGGTCGCCGTTGTTTATCGCGACAGTTGCATCGATAGTCGAGGCGCTGCCAGGGCTCACCGTCCTGTTTATCGTAGAGCTCGGACCAATCACGACGTAGGAAAGCGGGATGACCACGGCCGCGAGGGCGACCGTGAGGGCCAGCATCACGATACCCAGGACTATGCCTGCCGTCGCAAGGCCTTTGCCTGTGAGCCGGCCTTCGCTCCTGTAGACGTCGTGACGGCCGATAAAGCCGAATATGATCGCAAGAATCGCACCCACGAAGAATAGACAGGTGAAGCCCAGTATGCCCATGACGAGTGAAGCAATCGCCCATCCGCTGGTCTTTGGCCTGATCGGAGCCTGTGGTCCGCCGGGCGCGGTGTCTGGAGGTGCGGCTGCTCCAGGCATCGGTGGTGGAGGTTTTCTCCCCGCTCGTGGAGGCGGAGGCGGTGGCTGCAACGGCGGGGGCGGTAGGATCGGGTTGGTGGCTCCGGGTGGGGGAGGCGGCATCGGTGCTCCCGCAGTGGGCGTTGCCTGGTCGGCGCCGGCTACCGGGGGCGCCTGTGTCTCCGGCTGTGCCGCTCCGGGCAACTGCTCCGGGGGTATTGGTGGCTGCTCTCCCAGCATCTCCCTGACCTCCTTCTCTCGACCGCCGGTTCCGGTGATCGCCTGCGGCGTGATAGAGGCGATTGTTCCCTGGTCGATGTGCGCTTTCGCGGGTCACTCGATGACGGTCTTGCCTCCCATGTACGGTTGCAACACCGGCGGCACCACGACGCGTCCGTCGTCCAGTTGAAAGTTCTCGAGTATCGCCGCTACCGTTCGGCCTACCGCAAGGCCCGAACCGTTGAGAGTATGTACGAACCTCGGCTTCCCGCCCCCGCTGGGCTTGAAGCGGATATTTGCGCGGCGTGCCTGGAAATCCGTGCAGCACGAGCACGACGATATCTCGCGGAACTCTCCCGCGGCCGGTAGCCAGACTTCGAGGTCGTAGCACTTGGCGGCAGAGAACCCGAGGTCGCCGGTGGATAGCAGCATCACCCTATGATGGATCCCGAGCCGGCGGAGCACCTCCTCGGCGTTGAGGATCATGGCCTCGAGCTCGTCGAAACCCTTGTCGGGGTGAGCGAACTTGACCATCTCCACCTTGTTGAACTGGTGCTGCCGGATGAGACCGCGCACGTCTTTGCCGTAAGATCCGGCCTCGCGTCTGAAGCATGGCGTATAGGCGACGTACTTGATGGTCAGGTCTTCCTCGGGAAGTATCTCGTCGCGGTGGATGTTCGTCACCGGGACTTCCGCGGTGGGCGCCAGCAGCAGGTCGTCGTTGCAGACGTACATGTCCTCCTCGAACTTCGGAAGCTGCCCTGTCGCAGTGAAAGTCTCGCGGTTCCCAAGGATTGGAGGGAAGACTTCGGTGTAACCGTGTTCGCGGGTGTGCAGATCGAGCATAAAGTTGATCAATGCCCTTTCGAGCAGTGCGCCGGAATCGCGGAGCAGGGTAAAGCGGGACGCCGCGATCTTGGCGCCACGCTCGAAATCGAGTATGCCCAGGGCCTCTCCGACTTCCCAGTGGGGCTTAGGCTTGAACGTGAAGCTCGGCTTTTCTCCCCAGCGACGGATCTCGACGTTGGATTCCTCGTCCGGACCGACAGGGACCGACTCGTGCGGGATGTTGGGTACGTCGAGCATGAGCTTGCCGATTTCAGCCTCGACGTCGCGCACCTCTCCGTCAAGCTCCTTGATTCGCTCGGAGATGGCCCTCATCTTCTCGACTATCGCCGACGTGTCGCCGCCCTCTTTCTTGAGCCTGACTATCTCGTCGGAAGCCTTGTTACGCTGGTGCTTGAGGTCTTCTACCTCTACGAGGAGAGCACGCCGGCGCGCGTCCATCTCGAGAGCGCCGTCGATGTCGGCGACTTCCGCGCTCATATCGCGGTCGAGTATCGACTGCTTGACCCGTTCGGGCTCTTCACGTATGACCTTCATATCGAGCATCTACATGTTCCCCTCTGATCGAGAGTCACGCTACCGTAACCAATTGGCTTTTCGAGTCCCAGAGCCTGCAAAACCCCTACCCGTTTTGCGACCGACGCGCTTGAAAAAACAGATCTGACCCCAGGTTTTCAAGTTGTGGGGTAGGAGCCAAGGAGTTTGAGCTCGCGGAGTTTTCCCACGAGCGAACCTATCGCTTCAGCCACCTCGGGATCATCGACGTGTCCCATAATGTCTATGAAGAAATAATACTCGCCCAGAACCTTTTTTGTCGGGCGGCTTTCGATTTTTGTGAGGTTGACGTCGCGCGACGCGAACTCCTGGAGCATTTCGAGAAGGCTGCCGGGATGGTTTGCGCGGATGAAGCAGACTATCGACGTCTTGTCGCTTCCGGTTCGGGCTGCTTTTTTCTTTCCGACCACCACGAACCTTGTCTGGTTTATCGGGTAGTCGGCGATATCGCTCGCCAGGACCTCCAGCCCGTATATCTTCGCGGCCAGCTCGGTGGCAATCGCTGCCAGCGGCTCGCTCGACTGGGATACCGCAAGCGCGGCTTCGGCAGTGCTATTGGCCGCCCGGACCGGAACGTTCGGGAACCAGCGAGAGAGGAAGTTACGGCACTGGGCAGTCGCCTGCGGATGAGATACAACGGCGGTGACGTCCTCGCGCGCGACTCCGGGTCGGGCCATGAGGTGCTGGCTGACCTCGTACGTTATCTCGCGCTCTATGACCAGGTCCGTCTCAAACGCGAGCGTGTCGAGTGTTACGTTGACCGAGCCTTCGATGGAATTCTCGATGGGAACCATGCCACTGTCTACTTCACCCGACTGGGCGGCTTGAAGCACCTCGGGTATCGTGGCGTAAGGGATTTCCTCGTCGAACTGCTCGTGAAGGTAAGCCTCGAGGGCCTCCTGGGCGAACGTCCCTCTCGGGCCGAGGTACCCTATCTTCGGCACTCCTATTCGCCCCTCGGCTCCCTGTTGCGAAGCCGCTCAACCGGGGTATCCAACCCGCGCGGTCGTGGAGCCGCCGGGCGTCGCGGCACCTGCTTCTCGGGTGTCTTGTCCGCTCGGCGGTCGGGAGGTGTCTCGTCCATCAGTTCGGACACCAGGTCAATCGGTGGACCGGTGCGCTCCGGGGGCTCCTGTTCGGGCTCCGGCTCGCGCCTCCGCTCCTGGCGCCCGTCCGGCGGCGGACCGACGTGCTTTACCCTGCCGGGTCCGCGGCGCTGATGGGTCTCGCGCGGCGCGGGTCGCGGGCGCGGCTGTGGTTCCGGGGTTTCTTCGGTGGCACGCTCTTCGTATCGTTCTTCCGCGTACTCGTCTTCACGGGGCTGCGCTCTCCTCGCGCTCTGCGCGCGCTCGGAGCCGGACTGGGCGTGGGCATTCTCTGTTCGCCCCTGAGGTCCACCCGTACGCTGCGCATACTCTCGGTCGTGGAACAATCTGAGGTTTGCCATGCGCTCTTCGTGCTCGCGGTCGCGTGCCTCCACCGGCAGGGCGCCCAGCTCCTTGCTTTGCATCGCAAGGCGAATGGCCTCTTTCTCTTCGGGAGAAAGCTCGTATGACGAACCGCGTTCGACCACGGGTTTCGAATAGGTCCTGGACTCGTTGCGCCCGTAGATCGAGCTGAGAACGAGCCCGTTACCCCTGTCGTCGAGCAACGCCACGGCGAAGCTCAGCAGCCCACCGAGATCGCGAAACGCATCGAATCGTACGACCCCGATATGCTGGACCGCGCCTGCCATGCGCCTCAGCACCTGTGCGTACTGCTCGGAGAGCTTCTCGACCTCATAGAGCAGATGCTCGACCTGCGAGATATTGTCTCCGACTATCTCTACAAAGTTCTGGCCCTGCGTGTCACGCACCAACAGTTCACAGTCGGCCTCGAGCCTTCGAGTACGCCAGAAAAGATAGACGATTAGCGCTACGGCCACCACAAGGACCGCTCCGAGCACTATCACAATCGGCGTTATATTGCTTTGAATCATGGATTGGAGCCCTCTTGATCTTTGGCTTTTCTCTGCGCACCCAACCAGCACGCGGTTACCGATTATACCATTTTGCGTCAGCGCGCCCCCATTATTGAATCCTCCGTTCCTCCAGCCATGCCTTTTCCTTCCTGGCTGGTATCCTCCAGCGCTTGAACCCCAATGATCCTCTCTAGCGGTGAAGGGACAGACCCGGGCCTCCAGAGACGAAATACCTGAGGGCGGTCTCTCCAGGCCACCCGGAGCCGGGCCTGAGAGACCCGGCTCAAGAAGGGGTGGGGTCAGCACTAAGCCAGGTGTCGGATTCCGTGCGAAAGTCAATAGGGGTAAGATAATAGGCGATGGATGCCAACCTTGATGACAAATACTATAAGCTGAGGAAGCATCTTGAGGGCATGGGCAGCGTCCTTGTCGCCTATTCCGGAGGGGTCGACAGCACCCTGCTCCTCGCGGTGGGCAAAGAGGCCCTGGGCGATGATATCCTCTGCGTAACGGTCAGCTCGCCACTTCACCCGAAAAACCTCGTGGAAAGTGCCGCCCGGATGGCCGCCCGGCTCAGGGTCAATCACATCATCGTCGAGGCGGACGAGCTCCAGAGCGACGACTTCGTCTCCAACCCGCCCGAGCGCTGTTACATGTGCAAGCATCTTCGATTCAGCGAGATGCTGGACATTGCGGCGCGCGAGGGCATCACAGAACTCATCGAGGGAAGCCAGTTGGACGATTCCTCGGACTTCAGACCCGGCGCTGAAGCAGCACGCGAGCTCTCGGTGAGCAGCCCGCTGATGGACGTTGGCTTCTACAAGTACGAAGTGAGGGCCTTGTCACGCGAGCTGGGCCTCTCGACCTGGAACATGCGCGCTAGTCCATGTCTCGCGACCCGCATCCCGTACGGGGAAAAAATCACGCGCGAGAAACTTTCGGTTATTGACCAGGGTGAGAGATCTCTCATGGATCTGGGGCTCAACCAGGTGCGCTTGCGCTTCGTCGAAGACAGGACCGCGCGGATCGAGGTCAACTCCTCATCGATACAGGAGCTGACCGCGGACGGGACCAGGGAGCGTATCCTGTCGCGGATGAAGGAACTCGGATTCCTCTACGTCACGGTGGATCTCGCCGGATACCGAACCGGAGCCCTGAACGAGGTGCTCCCGGGGGCTTGACGGCAACCCTCCGATTGGAGCTTGCATGACATACGAAGATGAACTCAAGGAGTTGCTGCTGCGGGTGCAATCAGGCGATGAGTCGCCTGAAAACGCCTTCGAGACGCTCCGGACTCTCCCATTCTCAGACCTCGGATTTGCGAAGGTTGACCATCACCGTGAGCTCCGGCAGGGGTTCTCCGAGGTCGTCTTCTGTGAGAAAAAGACGCCGGAGCAGGTGCGCGAAATAACGCGCGCGCTTCTTGATAAGAATAGCGGCAATCTGCTTCTTACACGCGCCGGACCCGAGGTCTTCGAGCTCGTTCGCGAGATAGACAGCCGGGCCGAATACCACCCGCGTTCTCGCCTCATAACGATAGAGAGGGAGCATGTGGAGCCGTACGGCCTGGTCTCCATCTTCACTGCGGGCACGGCGGACATTCCGGTCGCTGAAGAGGCGCGTGTCACGGCGTCTATCATGGGAAGCAATGTCGTGCCCACTTACGACGTAGGCGTGGCCGGGGCACACAGGCTTTTCGCCCACAGGGAAGTGATCGAGAAGTCTAACGCCATCGTGGTTGTCGCGGGAATGGAGGGTGCGCTCGCGAGCCTTGTGGGCGGCATCGCGTATTGCCCGGTCATCGCGGTCCCTACGAGCGTCGGCTACGGGGCAAGCTTCGGAGGGCTCGCCGCGTTGCTGGCCATGATGAACTCGTGTGCCGCCGGAGTCTCGGTCGTCAACATCGATAACGGCTTCGGCGCCGGCTACCTCGCCGGACTCATCAACAAGTTGGCGAATAAGTAGTTGTTGGAGGCCATGTGACGATAGCTTATTTTGATTGTTTCAGCGGCATCAGCGGAGACATGGTGCTCGGAGCCCTGATCGACCTCGGGCTCCGGTTGGATGAGCTGAACGAGGCTCTGTCCACACTCGACCTGGAGGAGTTCGGGATCGAGGCTCGCGAGGTGCAGAGCTACAGCCTGCGAGCGACCAAAGTCGACGTGATCGTTCCCGAGAGCGTTCTCGTGCGGACATTTGCGAACATCAGGGACCTCATAGTCTCAAGTGGTCTTCCCGAAACGGTCAAAGCGATGAGCCTGGAGATATTCATGAGGCTCGCCCTTGCCGAGTCCGTGGTGCACGGCAAGCCTGTGGACCAGGTGCATTTTCACGAGGTCGGCGCGGTCGATTCCATTGTAGATATCGTCGGGTCCGCCTTCGGCATCCACGCGCTCGGAATCACAGAGGTGTTCTCATCTCCACTGCCGCTCGGCCACGGTATGATAAAGACCGCCCACGGCTCGCTTCCCGTACCCGCCCCGGCCGTGCTCGAGATACTGGAGGACACGCCGACCTATGGCCGCGGCATACCGACGGAGATAGTGACCCCTACCGGCGCAGCCATCATCAAAACCCTTGCAGGCGCTTTCGGTAACGCCCCACTGATGCGCCTGGAAAAGACCGGGTACGGCGCGGGCACCAAGGACCTTGGTGTGGCCAACCTGCTCCGTGTGATCACAGGAGAAGCGCTCGATTATCCGAGCGAAGCCGAGGAGCTGGCGATCATCGTCTCGACGAACATCGACGACATGAACCCGGAGTTCTACGATTACGTGATGGAGCGCCTCTTCGGGGCGGGAGCCCACGACGTCTGGCTGACCCCTATACAAATGAAGAAGACCAGGCCGGGTACGGTTGTGAACGCACTCTGCGCACCAAAAGATGCAACCACTATAAAGCGTATCCTCATAGAAGAGACGAGTACTTTCGGGCTTCGCACCTCGATGGTCATGAAGAAAGCTATCGAGCGCGAGGTTATCGAAGTCGAGACCCCCTGGGGGAAAGTCCGCGTCAAGGTCGGGCGAGAGAGTAATCACATCACAAGCGTCTCACCCGAATTCTCCGACTGCGCCCGCATCGCCGGCGAACAACGCGTCCCCGTCAAAGAAGTCTTCCGCAAAGCCCAATCCCTCGCCCAGGAACAGCTCGAATAGGCTAGCCGGTTTCGGCGCGCATGATGAATTGTTGTTGGGTTTCGTTGTTGTCGACTTTTTTCTCGTTTGGGACTGGGCCGGCTTTTACGGAGAGGGTATTGAGAACGCTGGAACCGGTGATCGGGGTAAGGCCCTCGAAGACGAGGGATGCGGTCTCTCCTGCTTTCAACTGCGTGATCTTCTGTGTCTTCTTCTGCGGCGTGGAACCGTTATTAGCGGCAAGGGTCACAACCACGGGCACATCGCTCTCGGTCTGGTTGCCCTGGTTCTGAATGCTGACCTTTACGGTAAAAGTCTTGGAGTTGGGGAGTATAGATACGCCGGACTCCGTCGTGTCGGCACGCGCCGGTGACGTTGAGACACCCACGACGGCAACTCCGTGAAGCGCATTTCCCACGCCTTCACCGGACAGTCCCCCTATGTACTCGCGAACCGAAGCCTCGAGCGCATCGTCGGTCTTTGGCATGTACACGGAATCGGCGATCTCCCCGTTGCTCAGCTTGGCGTTGGCCAGCTTCACGCCAAGGCTGCCCCTGAACCGCTGCAAGGCCACATCGCTCAGTACGAGATTAAGAAGCCCCTGGGACATCGTCGCGGCTGCCTGGTTGGTATCTTTCTTATCAAGTACGTCCACGAGGGCTCCCCTGAATTTATCCATCCCGTCGACGCGCATGTCGAAAACCATCTGGACGAGGGGTTGCAGGCCGTCAGCGTTCTTGGGGACGACTACCTTGGTGGAGTCAGCTGCGATTTCCTTGCTCGCCTCTACCATCTGCGTTAACTTGCGGTTGACGTCATCGCGAGAGAGATCCTGGGCGGTAGCCCTCAGGTTTTCGAACTGGGTGCCGATTGCCGCGGAGCGCACGATCAACTTGTTGACAGCGGACGTGTAATCTCTGAGCTTCCCGTTTTGGCTTGCTTCCTTGTTGCTGCCGCACCCTCGTCCGAATATCCAGCAGAATACCAGCGCAACTATCACCGCTGTGATTATCAGTATGGGAGCGGGGCCCTTTCGTCTCGCCGGGGTCGGCCCAACTGGACCGGTGCGCCTGCGGACGGTGCTGCGCGTGCTCCGCCCCGTCGAGTAACGGGGTTTTCTTAACTGCGAGAATCTCGCCATCTCTTTTCTCGAAGGTTCTTATAGCTTGTTCAAGCTCGGGTGTCCACCGGAGTGCCCACCCTTTGGCCAAAAATAAATAGTGCCTCGATAAGGCACATCAAGTTCGCCGATTATGTCAGCTTCAAAGCTGTTTTGTCTTTCGCGTCCATGCATCCGATGAAACACACTTGTTTGGTGGGCGAGGAGGGACTCGAACCCTCATGCCCTTGCGAGCACAGGACCCTGAACCCTGCGTGTCTACCAATTCCACCACTCGCCCGCCGGACAGCGCATCTTCAATTTACGGTGTCCCGGTCAAGAGCCAGCAACCGACACACCTGATACTGCTTATGCACCCCGCAGGATGCCATATATATCGTATACGATTATATCGTTCCATAGCCTGCTTTACGTGGAGCATACGATGTCAACCGTCTCTCCGCCGGTCGCCCTGACCAGATCGTACGACCTTATCTTCAGGATCGCGGAAAGCTCACCGCTGCCAGTATATACTACATCTTCTCTGAGGGTGTAATAGTCGATATACGCCACCATCTCTATCTTGTGTGCGACCGGCGGCAGGGCACCCGCTATGTACCCTGACAGCGATGGAACATCCTCTCCGGGAATCCGTTTTATCTCGCTGGCGCTGGATACCGCGATCAACTTTTCTTCGTCGACGCGACGGTCGGCGGGACGGACGACCATCACTGGTTCACCGTCGAGACGGTAGAGCTCGACCCTTGCCATCTGCGCCAGGTCGAGCCCCAGTGCAGCGGCTGCCTGTTCGAGGCTTCCGGCGGGGCCCGCGAGCTTGAATATCTCGTGTGGAACGTCAAGTTCCTGCAAACGATTATGAACGTTCAGGCTTGAATACATGGTTGTTTGCGCAAGTCTCAATTCACCGGGAAAGGGGTCTGGGTTGTTGACGACGATATGGCCCGAGGAGTATCTACTTCATGCCGCCTTTACGGCCGATCTTCTGATAGAACTCCGTTCCATACCTCTTCTTGGTGGTCTGGCCGCCCTTCTTGCCTCCAATGCTTCCGATCTTGCTGTAAAAATCGGAGCCGTACTTCTTCTTGGTGGTCTGTCCACCCTTACGGCCGGCCTCGGCTCTGGTCATCTTCGCCTTCGCCACAGCAATCGCCCCCCAAGGCTAACTAAGCGGAACCGGCAAACCTGCAGGCCAGTTTTCAATTACCCGCTCGCACTATTATGTCACCATGTTTTCAACAATTCCAGTTGGTTGCTTCCCTGTTCGAAACTGTTTTCCTGCCTGACGGCACGTTTTTACTTAGCTTGCCTGTTTGTATTGCCGATATACAATTTGCATTTATTCACACTCTGAGTGCACACTGGCCATTGATGGTATTGACGGCAACGATTCGGATGGCAAGTGGAAGGGGTGTGTAACCGTGGAGCCGAAGGATGTCCCTTATTTTCTCCTTGGTGCGATGAGTACTATCAGGGAGGAGATGAAGAAGACCGTCTACGACCTGGTTGAAAAAGGGAAGAGCGGCTCGGGCAAAGGCGCAAAAGGGCTCACCCAAACCGATAAGGCGGTCAGAGATCTCGTCGACAAAGGTCGAAAAGAGCGGGAAGACCTCCTCAACGCTATCGGAAAAGAAGTCACCAGGGTCCTTGATAACATGGGCGCCGTCACAAAGAACGATATAAGAGCGCTCGAAAAAAAGCTCGCCAACATCGAGAAGAAGGTCAAATAGCGGACCGAAACGTTTGGGAATCACTACGAAGCGAGGTGTCGATATGGATTTGAATGACATGCCTTTCCTACTGTTGGGAGCGCTTGCATCCGTCAAGGATGAGTCGGTCGCGTCGGTTGACGACATGATCGCGAAGGGAAAGGGACTGGCTGATGGCACCAAGTCCAAGGCAAAGGCAACCGTGCAGGACAAGAAGTTGGACACCACCGTACGGGAGCTCGTGAAGAAGGGCAAAGAAGACAGCGCCGAGCTCGTGGATGCTGTTGGGAAAGCTGTCAGGGATACGCTCAACACACTGGGGATCGTTACCAAGGCCGACATCAAGAACGTTGAGAAGAGGCTGGACGACCTCGAAAAGAAGATCTCCGCCGAACCGGCGAAAAAGCCCGCGGCAAAGAAGAAGCCCGCAGGGAAGAAGCCCGCGGCAAAGAAAGCTCAGGCGGGGAAGAAGCCCGCGGCAAAGAAGAAGCCCGCGGCAAAGAAAGCTTGACCGCCGTCCGTCAATTTCCGGATATCTCAAACCCGTGACGCCAGCGTCACGGGTTTTTTATTGCTTCTCCGGGCGGCGGCGCGATGTCCCTGAAAGCCTCGATCGGTACGCTTTCGTCCGCGGTCTCCGGCGCGACCGCTTCAAGGCCCGGCTCAACCGGTGGACCACCGACTACCTGCTCCGCGGGACGCTGGAGGTCGACGAACGGTGGCACCCTGGAGCGCGACCGCTTCGACATGGTGTTGCCGATAACGCCCACGAGCAACACGAGCGCTCCCACGCCCAGTGCGATGTCGAAAAAGAGGGTGGTCTGCGAACCGATGTTTCGGAACGCATCGTACATAGCCGCTTTGTACACCACTCCGGAACCGGACTTCCAGAAGAATTCGCTCATCACGCGGATCCACAGCGAAGCCGGGATTGTCGCGGCGATGAGCACCAGCCCGGCGCCTATCGCCTTGCCCCAACCTCTGCAGAACACCAGGAAAAGGGCGCCGAAGGCGAGAAACAGGACTCCGCATCCGACGAGGGGCCAGATCAGCGCGCTGTGGGTATTTCTATTTAGCTCGCTCAGCAACGTCGCATCGACGGCTTTTGCTCTTTCCTCCCCGGTACCCCTGGCCGCCTTCATGGGCAGGTTCCCCAGATATCCCTGCCTGAATATCTGCTGCACGACTTCTGAGACTACCTTGTCGGCGAGGTCAGCCGAGCTTAACGAATTGATATCCGACGCGCTGAGAGAGACGTCGACTCCGAGGTCCGGAATCAGTATCGTGGCGTTCTTGAGCCTGCGTGCTTTCGACCTGAGGTCCCTGTAATTATTTTTCACGACTTGCTTGACCTGTGTCGCGTCAGACACGAGCGGGACAAGGAGCGCCTTCGACGCGCCTGAACCCGTGGTCCTGTACATGCCGGCGAATGCAAGCGAGGCAAAGAGGAAGAGCGCGGTCAGTATTCCGAAGATCCACTTGAGGTCTCCTCGCCAATGAGATGGGGCCGACTCGGTCAGCAGCCCGAACTCCTCGTCTTCGAGCGCATCCAACTGCGGCGGCGCATATGGCTGCGGGTACGGAGTTCCGGGGTAACCAGGCGGCTGCGGTCCCTGCGGGAAGCCCATTGGAGGAACCGGGACTCCGCCGGAAGCCGCCGGCGCACCGGGCATCATGGGGACAACCAGTGGGGGAACCGGTATCTGCCCGGTCTGCTCGACAGGTGCGGGCGGGCGGGCGTCCAGATACACCCCGGGCGGAGCGAATCCAGGCCCATACCCGAACGAGGGTGGTACGAACGGCATCGGATACCACT
>DATCGY010000238.1:0-33439 GCA_036508635.1 Candidatus Anoxymicrobiaceae bacterium | reverse complement strand
GGCACGGGATTTGAACCCGCCCCACGTTCCCTTTGGGAACGCGGTGACCCCAAACGTGGATGATTCAGATTCTTCGCATCTTCACTAGGCTCCGTGGGTTCGAATCCCACAAAGAGTATTTGTTGAGTGGCGGAGAGAGTGGGATTTGAACCCACGGGACGAGGTCTACCCGCCCACACGCTTTCCAGGCGTGCGCCTTAGTCCACTCGGCCATCTCTCCGTGAACGAGTTTAGCAGGAGCTACCTGAAGCCGCCACATCCCAGCAAGCGTGTCAGTGGGTCACGCGTGCCTCGTTCTCTTCGATCCGCGCCTTGACGAGCTTCTTCACGAGTGCGGCGGGGAGCGGCTTGTCGGCCGTGAAGTGGATGGTTGCCTTTGCGGTTTCGTAAGCCTTGAGCTCGTCCCTGTGAGCTTCCATGAGAGACGGGCTCATGACAAAGAAACTAAGGTGATTCTTGAAGGCTGCAAAGCCTACGAGCATGCCGTGATATTTGTATGTGGGAATCCGGTAACTGATGGTCTCGACGGCCTTTGGTGCGGCGGTCCTTATTACCTTTCGTAGCTTCTCGAGAGCGGCCCGCGCCTCTTCCGGGACCTCCTCGAGATAGTCATCTATCGAAGTTGCTTGTTTCATTGACACGTCTTCGCTCCTGCCTGGAAAAGGGAGTGGGATTCGAACATCTCTCTGTATACGAGTTTAGCAAGAGTTGATTTCACCCGCTACGCCCACGTGGAAGTAAGTTGCGTGGTCTAGAACTCGCAGAAGTCCTGGTCAGGCTCATCGGTAGGCCGTACGTCCGGCTCGAGCTCCCGGGGTTCTTTAGGAGTGACGGCAAGACGTATCAGGCCGGGGAACAGTATCAGGACCACGGCCGGAAGAGTACAGGCGATTCCGCCGGCCGTGAGCGCGAACTGGGTCGAGCGTGCATCGGCGAGATACCCCATGAACTGCCCGCCAAGCGCCGAGAAGCCAATGAACGTCACTATGTAGAAGCTCACGACCCTTCCTCTCATTGCCCGATCCGAGCATCCCTGTAGAACCGAGTTGGAGGTAGTCCCGACCATGAGAAACGCAAGTCCCAAACCGATCGACAGGACGCACGATATCCATAGAACCTTGACGAGGCCGAAGGCGACTAGCAGTAAGCCGAATGCGAGCATACAGATCTTGATTATCTCGCGCTCCTTGTAGCGTCTGCCGAGGTAAGTCACGAGTGGCGCGCCGACCGCCGCCCCGAGGCCGATCAGGCTGAGTATGATTGCGTAAGTCGTGGCACCGCGATGCAGCACGTCTTTTGACATCGAAGGGATGAGGACCGGAAAAGAAAACCCGAAGAACGACACGAACGCCAGGGCGATAAGCAGGTTTACCATCCATTTCCTTTGCCAGACGTACTTCCAGCCCTCCAGGACGTCGCGTCCGATGCTCTGTGTCGGCGGCGGCACCGCGGAGTACTTCGGGCGGACCATCAGCACGGCCGCGATCACGAACAGGAAGCTGACAGCGTTTACGTAAAACGCGACGGTCGCGGACCATACCGCGAGGATGACGGCGGCGATAGCAGGGCCAACAAACCGCGCGAGGTTCCACTGCGCCGAGCTTAGAGCTATCGCGTTCATCAGGTCGCTTCTGTGCACCAGGTCGGGCAATATCGCCTGCCAGGCGGGGAAGTTGAAAGCGAAAGCGATGCCGATAATGGAAACGGTCATGAGTATCACGGCTTTTGAATCGGTATGGAACGATGCCGCGATGCCCAGGGCGAGCGCGCCCAGCATCATGACTATCTGGCCAATGAGGATGATGGTCCTGCGGTTGTACCTGTCCGCGAAGAAACCGACGAATGGCACTATGAACAACACGGGCAGGAAGTTGGCCATGTTCACGGCGCCGACGAGGCTGTTCGACTTGAAAACGTCGTGAACGAGCCACAGCAGAGCCGCGCTCTGTACCCATGTGCCGATGTTCGAGATGAAAGCGCCCGACCACAGTATCTTGTAGTCGCGTTGCCCAAAGGCGGACAGCACTCCCCCGTGGAAAAGCGTCTTGCGCCGCGCCCCGCTTTCGGAGCCCGCTGCATCATTGGTATTTTCTTCGGCTTGTTCTCGTCTCATCCACCGATTCCGCTATATCTCCGTGACAACCGAGCCAAAACCACGTATTGACCTATCTTATACACAGATGCCCGTTTATCCTGTTGAATAGGACGCGAAGACAGGGCGTGAGGTGCGGCTCTATCGTCGTTCTGTCGCTGTTCAGGAACGGCGTGTTAGAGTGACATTGGCAACCGTGGCGGCTTTTTTGATCATATGAGGATTAGAACAAAACTGACAATCGTGCTATTGCTGGTGGCACTGGTGCCTCTTGCAGGCGTGAGCATCACCGGCTATGTCATCGGCCGGCGCACAGTGACCCGCCAGATCCTCAACCAGCTCGAGTCGGTCGCCTCGATTCAGAAGAGCCGTGTCGAGAGCATGCTGCGTCAGAATGACGAACGGCTCGCTCTGCTTGAGAGCCGGACGGCTTTGAAAAGCGCCCTGGAGACTTACGCCAGCCAGCCGGGCACAGATGTGCAGACGCTCCTGTATCCCAACCTCATTGACGCAAGGTCCGCCGTCCAGAGCTTCCAGAACATCTTCATTCTGAATCCAGGTGGCACCGTCATTGCCTCCACCGACCCCTTGATCCTCGGAACAAGCAAGGCAGAGGAAGCCTATTTCAAGGACGGCAAAGGGAGCAACATCTCGGAAATCTTCTTCACTGATTCGCATGGCAAGCTGATGAGATATCTCGCCGGCCCGATAACCTACAACGGCAGACTTCTTGGTGTAATAGTCGTCGTGGGAGACGCGGACAATATGCTCGCGCTCACACGCGACTACTCAGGTCTCGGTGAAACCGGCGAGACCGTAATAGCGCAAAAGACACCGGGTGGCGACATCCAATACATCACCCCGAACAGGTTCGGAAAGAGCATACCCCTCGGCACGGTGCTGCCCGGAAACACCGGGAACCTGCCGATGGAAGAAGCACTCGCGGGACGGGAGATCCTCATCCAGAACGAGACCGATTACCGCGGGGTGCCCGTGCTGGCCGCCACGAAATATATTGCGGGACCCGGGTGGGGGCTGGTCACGAAGATGGACAAGTCCGAAGCGCTCGCGCTGGTGAACAACCTCGGCGTCGCCCTTATAGTCGTAACGCTGGGGGTCGCGCTTATAGCTGTCGCTTTCGCGCTTTTGATGGCCCGAAGCGTGACGCAACCTGTCACCGAGCTTACCGATGCCGCTCTCGAGATCAGCAAGGGAAACCTGAACAGGCGCGCCCGGGTCTCGGCCCACGATGAGGTCGGCCAGCTGGGGCTCGCTTTCAACCTCATGACGGACGAGCTTCTCGAAGCCAGGGCCGGCCTGGAGAAGCAGGTCGAGGAACGAACGGCCAAGCTTGCCGCGACAAACAGAGAGCTCGAGGGGTACGCGCATACGGTTTCGCACGATCTCAAGGGGCCCCTGGCCGCCGCGGTGGTAGTAACATCGCTTGTGACGGAGTATGCCGACCAGCCCGGCTTTTCCGGGGAGATAAAGAGACTGATGGTGGAGCTCCAGGCTAACATCGGCAAATGCTTCACGCTGATCGACGAGCTGCTCGCATTCGCCGAAGCCGGTCAGAAGCCCAGGAGCATTTCCGTTGTCGATGTTGGATCCATCGTCTCGAGGGTGCTGAGTGAACGGGTGGTCAAGATACAGGCTGAGGACATAAACGTCGAAGTGAGCGACGACCTGGGCACGGTCACCGCCAACGAGACACACGTATACCAGCTCTTCTCCAACGTCATCGGGAACGCTATAAAGCACAATACCAGCCCGGCTCCGGTGGTGCGGGTATCGAGCCTCGGGCTCGACGGCGACGGCAGGCATCGTTACCTGGTCAGCGATAACGGCCCGGGTATCCCACCGGAAGACCTCGAGAACGTCTTCGTGCCGTTCTTCAAGGGAAAGACCGGCGAGACCGGGGTGGGGCTTGCGACGGTCGAAAAGATAGTCAAGATTTACGGCGGCGAAATCAGAGCATACAATGATAACGGCGCATGTCTTGAGTTTTCTATCGGTGACTTTGATGAGAAGCTGGGGGGAGTACCTTGATCATCGTTCGCGCCACTACGGAAGACGCACCTGAGATACTGGTCTTGCAGCGCCTCGCCTACCAGAGTGAGGCCGAGATCTACAACGACTACTCGATCGCGCCTCTCACCCAGGCACTAGAGGAACTCGAGCGTGATTTTGAGGAATACCTCTACCTCAAGGCCGTCGTCCATGACAGGATGATCGGCGCGGTGCGCGGCAGGATGCGGGGTGACGCGTGCGAAGTCGGCAGGCTCATAGTCGACCCCGAGTACCAGAGCCAGGGAATAGGGTCCAAGCTCATGAAGGAGATCGAGGGAAGCTTCCCTGACGCGCATCAGTTCCAGGTTTTCACAGGACACAAGAGCAAGCGCAACATAATCCTTTACCAGAAGCTAGGATACAAAATATCCGAGATCGAGCCGTTCAAGGGTGAACTCAGGCTCATGCACCTGACCAAGCAGATCCAGGCCGCCGCGCTCCCCCAGGCCGGCGACCCCCCCTCGACCTGACATTCGGTCAAAAAACTACGTTCTCTCACCAATTTGGCTGCTGGTTTGGATGTCGCGCGCGCGTACAATATCGCTGCATCGCTGCAAAGAAGTAGCAAGCCAAGCTCAGGAGATCGAAACACATGTTTTCGAACTCTCACAACATGTCCTGGTTCAGCGGGCGTAAGATGTCCTGGGCAAACCTGCACTCGCCGGCCTTCGGCTTCGGCTCCGCCGTTGATTCGCGCGAGTACCAAACACGGTTTCACTCCTACAGAGTGTCGGAGATCGCATAGTCAAGCGTTCCAGCTCTCGACGTCGCGCAGTGAACGCGCCAGACTTGCTATTCGCGCCTTTCTCTCCCTGGTGACTCGAGTGCACAAGACCTTTCGTTCCTTTTTTCAACCATTCTATTACCTGGCTCAAAAGGAAATCGTGGATGATGTCTAAAATATCTGTGTAAAGAAGTATCGATCGAATTTCACGGTGCGACTCACCATATGGCGGGTTCAAATCGCGAGATCATGAAGGCCACACGAGCAGGCCTGGAAGGTGCGGAAGGCGTGTACGACAGCATCCAGTACGGTTGGCTGCAAAAAGAGATAGAGGGACTCGTCCGCAGGATCGGCCAGGAGAGGTATTTCAACGAGGCTCTACCCAGGCTCCTCGAACAGTTCCGCCGGGAGAACGGCGTCACTACTTCCGAATCCCGATACCAGGACGCCAACCAGGTGCTCTATCTTTCAGGCTGGTTCTTCTCAGACTGCCGCGGCGACAAAGCTCTGCGCAGCATGGGCCAGTTCCTTCGCTAATTGCGAACTGTCTCTACCTCAGCATCATCAACTCGTAGAGCGCGGTACCCTTCTCGTCCGCTTTGACCCCCCGAAGGTCGACCTTCATCTCGAGGTCGGCGTTGAAATCGTAGTAGTAAGGCTTTGCGAACAGGTGGACGATCGGGCGCTCCCACCTCGGGAGGCTCTCCAGGATATCGATAGACTCGATGAGCTTTGGATTCCTCAGGGCCAAGCTCACCTTGCCTTCCACGGTCTCCCAGTAGAGGTCGACGCTCGTTGGATAGGTGCGCCCTCCAGGACCTTCAACGAAATCCCGGGTCACCATGCTCAGTGGAAGGCCGTCGTCGGTGAGTATCTCCTGGCCCCTGGCGAGGTAGAAAACAGGCAGCTTCAGGTTTCCCATCCCCGGCACTTTGGCGGTTATCATCTGGGCGAATATCACGCTGAAGTCGCCGACGTGAGCCCGTCCCCAGTACCAGTGGTCAAGAGCCATCCCGGGGCCGATATTGCCCCAGTTGTGGTCGTGGTACCCGGTGCCCGTCACGTTCCATGTCTTTCCTTCATAAGTCAGCTCTCCCTCCACCTTCCCGTACGGCACGGCCACAACCCAGGCGAAGTACTTCGTCTTCTTTCGGTCCATGTATGTAATACCCGGACCCGGGCGCCACGACGGCGCTCCTCGAGTGAAGACCAAGTCTACTTTAGAGTTGCCGGCTTGCGCGTGGACCTCGTAGCCGTCGAGGTCTCCTTTTATACGGCTCTTCCCCATACTGACGTCACATGAGTCCACAGAGCCGTTGAACTCGTTCGGGGTGTGCTCGATGCTTATGAAGTCACGCTTGCCCTCGGGGGTCTTCATGATTATCTGGAGCGCGGGGGTCAGCGGGTCATGCGGCTTTGTCATGGGCTTGGTGCTGAACACGACCACCGCGGTGGAGCCGTCCTCAAACTCCGAGTCGAAGTACCACCACTCGAAAGCGTCCGGCTGCGAAGCCGTTCGATAGCCGTCTTCCCAGAGTTCGACCACTCTGGGCTTGAGCCCTACCCGCTGAAGGGTCTCCGCGTTCTCACGCTCCGTGTTACGTCTTTGCTCATCACTCATTTCGAGGTCGGGGCACATTTCTTAGTCCTTTCTCTCGGCGATGGTTATATTGTCGGTCACTCTCGCAGCCGCCTTTATCCCCCTCCCATTCCATCGCCTCCCCTGACTTGCCAGGTACAGTGATTTCCGCACGCCGAGGGAACCAGTGCTAGAATCTCTTTAACGGAATAATACTCGCGGCTATATATGTGGGGTGATGGAGTTGGCAGACTGCAAGAACTGCGGCAAAGAACTGGGTAAAAGCGAAAAGTATTGCTCCGCTTGCGGCACCCCCGTTGAAACCGTGTCCGGAGCCGCGGAGGCTTCCCCACCCGCAACCGCAAGTACGGGCGCGGCGCCACCGCCGCCGCCTCCGATGATGGAATCAGGGGATCAAAGCCAGGCACCGGGGCCACCGCCTCTGGCTCCCGGGATCGTCCCTCCACCTCCTGCCGGGCATCACATGCACCATCCCCCCGGACCACCTTCCGGGTTAGTCATGGGCAAAGCAGCTGCGAGTGCAGGTTCACTGTCGGCGGGGATCGTCGGTTCCGTTTCCATGATCCTGGGTGCTATCGGCTCCTGCCTCGCGTGGGCTTCGGCCTCCACCGCTTTGTTCACCGTCAGCGTCGGTGGTTTGAAAGGCGACGGCAAGATAACGCTCGCTGTTTCGATAATCGGTCTCGTTCTTTTCATAATGACCATAGCGTTGCGCTCGAAGCCGGCTTTCGCTTCCGCTCTTGTCATGTCGCTCATTGTCGCGGGGATCGGCATCTATGACGCGGCCTCGCTCGGGGAGGGCGTGTCAGTAGGCGTAGGGCTCTGGCTCTGCATCGCGGCGGGGGTCATGGGAGCGTGTGCTGCCATTGCGGGGATCGTTGCATCAAAGCCGGCCGCGGTCCAGCAACCTCCAGCGCAAACAGGCGCCGGACCGCAGCCTCCGGAGGCCCCGGCATCAAGCGGGGAAACGCCTCCGGAAAGTTAGAACGGGGTCTATCGCTCGGCCAGCTTCTCGTACCGGTCCTTGAACTGCCCGAGGAAGTTGATCGTGTCGTCTATGCTGGCTGCCCAGAGGTCGAGGATCTCCTGGCCTTCCGGTGTGAGAGTGTAGACCTTGCGTGCCGGGCCCGACCCACTATCGTCGAGCGCGCTCTCGGTGAGGCCTTCGCGCTCTATGTGCCTGAGCAGGCGGTACAGAATTGACGGATCCATACCCGCCCGGTCGAAACCGAACTCCTTGAGGTTGCCCATGAGCTCGTAGCCGTGGATGGGGCTCTCTGCCAGCAGCAAGAGCACTACGGGCCGCAGGAAACGCCTCGTTATTCCCTGGCTGCCCTCGAACATCGAACCCCACTGTCCTCCCGCCGATCCCATGCACGCTCCGGCAGGGCCCGCGTGATGGCGATGGCGTGTCTCGCCTTCAGTCTCGTGACCCATGCACCTGTTCCTGTATCCCATGTATTGATGCATTTGCCTCTCCTTTGTCAGTAGTGACATATGGTCTCTAGTTACTATGAGTCATTAATAGCGGTATGTCAATACCCTTCCAGGGGGAGCCGAGAGAGAGGTTGCGGCAGTTACATGAGGCCGAGTTTGCGGTATACCTTGATGCGGAAGCTGTCGACGAGGTCAATTGCCTGCTGGGAGCAGAGCTCCATGCAGCAGTAGCAGGCAATGCATTTTTCGTAATCGTAGGTCGGGCGACCGTCCACCATCTCGATGGCGCAGCCGGGGCATATGTCGGCGCATCCTTTGCAGGAGTTGCACGCGTCAGAGTTGACCTCGAAGCGAGGCCGGTCGAGGTCGGGGTAGAGCATATCCATCAACGCGACAGGTATAACCTGCTGGAGGTTAGGTACGGGCTTGCGGAACCTGGAGAGCGGCCCGCCGTCGCCGATCACCCGTATCTTCGAACTGTCGATCTCTCCAAGGCCAAGCTCTCGCGCGTATCTGAGCATGGCCATCTTCTCCGGGCGCATGCGCATCATGCGCGTCATGACGGCGTCTAGCGCCACGCCGTTGTCAGAGGCGAGTATCTTACCGACGGGATACAGCGTCTTTGCCGATGGACCGTTGCCCTCCATGCCTACGATACCGTCCATGATCACAAGGTCGGGAACCTTGAGGCGGTACACCTCGACCAGCATGCGCGAAAAATCCTGGCCGGTGAGCTCTCTGTGCATCCTGGCCTTATCCCCACCCACCATGAACCCGAAGCTGTTCTTCACCGCGCCTGATATCCGGGTCAACACGTGGGTCTTGAACTTGGGAACCGATATCAACACGTCAGCCTCGAGTATTGCCTTGGAGACGTTGACGGTTATCCCTAAGCCGGGAAGCCTAACGGCTTCGACGTCTGACGATATGTTTGCGAATGTGCCGCCTGCTGCCTCGAGAATGCCCGAGACCTTCCCGCTCTTCTCAACGAAACCGTACCCCCTCGCCCCCGGATTGTCGGCCACCGTGACTTCGCCTCCGGAGGCGCGCAAACGCTCGACCAGTGGCTCGATCACACGCGGAGAAGTGCAGACATGGGTCTCGGGCGCGAATGCGCCGAGCATGTTGGGTTTGAGCAGCACGCGCTTGCCCGCGACATCCACCGGGAATTCATCCAGGATGCGATCGAGAGCGCTATAGACGTTATCGTAATCCGCATCGAGTACGAGCACTTTATGCATGTCGGACACTCCCCCCGGCAGCGACATGCGAAAGCAACCGCAATGCAATTGCTTTCACTCACCGGAATACTCCCGATCAAATCCAACCCTATTATCCTATAACGGCCGCCGGCACTCGAACAAAGCCGCTCCAAATCCGCAGGGTGCTTGCTCGGAGACCGCGAAATCTACGAGAGAGACGGCGTGTTCTCACCGATCGTGATCGACGGTGTCGTGGCGCTCATGGGCTGCTGCGTGAAGTGGTACGTGAGGTAAGGGCGCGTGGTTGCTCGCGGCTCACGCTTCTCACCGGGCGAGGCAGGCAGAGTTACGGAGCTCACTTCTACGAAAACAGGGGCTGGCTGGAACATCCGGAGCTTGCCAACTTCATCTTTCTGCTGCAGGAGCACGACGGCACCGACAGCGGCCGGTGAAGCCTCAAGCGGGAGACTTCATCATTATCAGCTCGTCAACCAGGCTTTCGCCGAACTCGAACTGTTCCGGAATGCGGGCGACCTCTCTGAAGCCGTGTTTCCTGTACAGGGAGGTGGCAATTTCGTTGTTGGCGAACACGCTCAGGCGCAGTATCGTTGGCCTTGGCACGAGGAGCGTCGAATCGGCCAGGACCTTGGCTGTTATTGCGTCCCCCAGGCCCACGCCGCGGTGACCTCGTGCCACCAGGATGCCAAACTCACCAACGTGCTCCTTTCGCCCCTGCATGAGCTCGACGTGGGCCAGGCCTACTATGGAACCCGCGCACTCTGCGACCGCGAACGTCCTCCTGGCTGCCTCCATCAGAAAGAGGGTGTCTTTGAGGTACTGACGCTCGCCCTCGATCGTCATCCTGTACTTGATCGAGGTCATGGCTTCGGGCTCTTCGGCAAAGCTATTGATGAACGAGGCGAACTTGTCCGCCAGCCTCACATCGCCGGCATGTAGTTGCCTTAACGTGTACTCGCGCCCTGCGAGCGTTGCCGCTTTCAAGGACCCGCCCTCCCTGTCAGGCTTCGAAGAACCTTTCTTCGTGTCGCCTTCGCCGGCCTTCCGGCGAGCTGCGACGCGTGTGGGAAAAGCCCTCGATATCAGTCCCTGGCCTCGGACGGAGGCGGACTTTTCACTCATCCAGCTTCTCCTGTATTCGCACGATGTAATCCGCTTTGCCCTGTTCGTACTTCTCGGGGTCGTCACCGTACCGCCGGGCGAGCTCCTCTTTCAAGGCGCAGTACTCTTTTGCCTCTTCCGGATTCTCCGCCAGGAAATTCCGCAGGAGCACCAGGCGCCTTACATCGTCGTCACCTTCGCGGACCAGGAGGATCTTGTGCGTACGGATCCCTTCTTCGTTTTCCCTGAAGAAGACGTGAACGGTCTTAGTCGAAGCCTCGGCGAGGGGCATGTAGCCGTAAGCCCTCATCGGGGGGTGGTACCTCTCGATGCCCTCGAAATCACGCACCTCGACGAGGATGTCGATCACGGGCCGCGCACACATACCGTGCACGGAGGTGCCTCCGACATGGTGTATGGAAGCGACCTGCTCGCCCAGGACGCTCGAGAGGCGCAGCGCTTCACCGATGTAGAGCTGCGGCCAACGCGGGTCGTAAGAGGCTATGACGATTTCCCGTGTCTCATCATCTTTCATCAAACCATCACCGTTTCCGTCTTCGATAAGACCATAATAGAATAATGCATGATGGGGCCAGGTCTTGAATCTTGAATTTGTGAAGTTGTCGTGAATGGATGATGGGGTCAGGTCTTTTATTGTTTATGTATTGTTTACGGTTGCTGTTTGCCTGATCAGCTTGAGTCTAGCTCGTAAACAATAAAAGACCTGACCCCATCTTCTGACCCCATCTTCAAGACCTGACCCCATCTTTATTTGCGTGTCTACTTGGTGGCGACCTCGGCGGGGAGTTTGGTGGTGAGAATGTCTACCGCCTGGTCAACCATGTCCTGAAGGACTTCTCCCGCGGGCTTGATCTCTTTGATCATGCCTGAAGCCTGGCCGGCAAATCCTCCGATATAGTCGTCGACGTTCGCCTGGATGAAGCCCGAGAGAAGGGCCGAAGAGATCATTATCTGTATCGGGAACGGGAGGGCGGTGAGGCCTGAAGCCGCCCACGCGTCGTGGAATTTCGAGTGTATGGAGCGCAGGGTCTTGCCCGTGAACATCGTGCTGACAAGCGTGTCCTCGTCCGTAGCCTCGACGATATGACGCTTGATCACCTCAGGCGCGCCGCCCTCGGTCGTCGCCAGGAAGCGCGTGCCGATCCACACGCCCACGCATCCCATCGCGAGCGAAGCGGCCAGGCCCCGCCCGTCGGCTATCCCCCCCGCCGCGAGCACCGGCACCGGATACGCCGCGTCTATACAGGGCGGGACCAGCGCCATGGTCCCTACCCTTCCAGTATGACCGCCGGCTTCGTGTCCCTGCGCCACCAGCAGGTCGATGCCGGAGTCGACCATGCGCTTGGCGTTCTTCGTGTTGCCGGTGATGGCCAACACCTTGATGCCGTTTGCGTGCGCCTCCTCGACCATCCATCCCGGGTTGCCGAGACCTGCGCAGAAAAGTGGTATCTTCTCCTCGATACAGGCCTGTACCGCTTCCTTGGGGCGCATCGTGGTCGTGTCGGTATTAACCACTATTTCCACCTCGGGGATGTTGAGGTCTTTCCTCATCTTCGCGACCCATTCCTGGTACTCCGCCGGCAGGTTCTTGATAACATCCTCGAGGAGCATATCCTGGCCCTCGCCAGTGAATTGGTCCACCCCGGCGAGGTTCTTCGGCAGGAGCAGGTCGACGCCGAACGGCTTGTCCGTCCGCGCTCTGACATCATGGATGGCCTGCCTGAGTTCCCTGACGGAGTAGCCGCTAGCGCCAAGCACCCCCAGACCTCCAGCCTCGGACACGGCGACGACAAGATCCACGGGTGCGCCTGTCTCTTCACCGAGGAGGTTGGGACCCATGCCTGCGCTCAAGATCGGGTACTCGATGTCCAATATGTCACAGAGCCTGGTTCTCAGCACGGATCTGCCCATGAGTTACCCCTTTCCGTTGACAAGCCGAAGCAATACGACATTACCGTTCCATGTTAGCGGCTACATGAAACCACGACAATTCTACACCATGCGTTCCTGGTAATCATTGCCATTAGGTTCTTAAGGTAGCGGGCAGGTTTTGCCGAATAAAGAACCGCATGGTCGTGCGAAGAGTGGAACCGGGGATAGCTTCTCCGGATATCTGGAGGGTCGCTGATGGAGGTTATGCGCTGTCCCGAGTGCGGGGTTCCGGAGCAGGTAACCACCGGTAACACGTGGTTGGCCAGCGGTGCCATGGTACAGACCGCAAATCCATCCAGGCGGCTCAGCTTTATCGAGTGTGAGAGCCTCAAGCCCGTGAGCGACGGTATCGGCGACCTCATCGGGATGCCTATCGACAGGCTGGTCATAAACATAACCCAGAGTGGCACCGTCAGCTACATCCAGAATGTCACCTCGCCCGAGATCAGGAAGATGGCCAAATCGGGCGAACTCCCCCTTGACGTGATCGTAGAAGCCCTTCTGTTGACCGCAACCGTTAACGGCTTCGGCAAACACGAGTTCGTCGAAGTGCGGTTCGAGGGAGACGACGACGACTTTCTGATCATGCGAGTAGCAGACCCGTTCTCCATCCTTTTATCGGCAGGCATACTCGCGGGCAGCTGCGAGGCCATCACCGAGAGGGCGAACGAAGTAACCTTCCGTGAGATATCACCCAATTATTACGAAGTGAGGGCTTTTATCGCCGAACACCCCGAGGAGCTCATGGAGAGACTGGAGCTGAAGGTGTACGAGGACCGCCAGGGTGACATCAAGCTCGAGAGGTGTCAGCACTGTGGGGGACCGAAAGCCCTGTCCTCGTTCGCATGGGAGTACGGACGTGGCACCATAGTCAACTCGTGGTCAGGCAGGCGCATGGCAATGATCGGCCCGGAGGTGCAAGACCCGGTCTTCACAGAGCTCGAGAGAGAGCTCGGGGAATCGATTCCGGAGGCCGTAGTCGAAGCCCAGCGCCGGTTTGCAAAATCCGGGTCTTATTCGGGCGAGGAGTTTAGTAACGAAGACGATGTGAGGGCACAACTGGCGATCCGGGGACTCGGCAACCTTCGAGAGTTGAAACGCAACTCAAACGGCACTTTCATGCGGATCGACAACGCCGCCGATCACCTCATGACAGTCGGGACCGCCCAGGGGATCTTCGAGCTGAGAACCGGCCAGGACTCGAACGTCGAGTGGGAGATGTCCGACGAGGACAACCTCACCATCCAGATAACCTCCTGTGGCAACTGACCGTCAGCCATGCGCTACACCCGCCGGTTCGTCGTAGCCTGTCCCAACCCCTGACATCGTGATAGATTGATTGGTGATCGCGTGCGGGACGTCAACCGGGGGGGCAAGGACATGGCCAAGGCAGCGGAGCGATACACCGATTACATGTACGGCCTTATCGACCGGGTCATGAAAGAGATCGGGCCTCGGGAGTCGTGCAGCGAAGAGGAGAAGGCGCTCGGAAGGCTTTTCGGAGAGGAGATTGGCCCTGCCTGCGAAAAGGTCGAGGCCGAGAGCTTTACGTGCAGCCCGACCGCCTTTGTCGGGTTCTTCCCGTTCCTGGTGCTGATGTACTTCGCCGGGGTCGTGCTCTACTTCTTCCTGCCGCCTGTCGCGGCGGCACTGGGCATTATCGGGTTCATCCCGCTCTTCGAAGAGGTTGTCCGCTACAGGGAGTTCATCGACCCGCTCTATCCGAAGAAACAAGGCGAAAACGTCGCGGGTTTCGTCAAGCCGGATGGCGAGGCCAAACGGCGCGTATACGTATCCGCGCACTTCGACTCCGCATATGAGTTCAAGATATGGTACTGGTTCAAGGGCTTTTCCACCGTTCTCATGGCGGTGGGTTTTCTATCGGTCATCCTCCTGTTCGCGTTCTCGCTGGCGAGGGCCATCGCCGAGCCGGTCGGCACACCAGGGGCGACCGTCTTCTGGGTCTTTGGTATCATCCTTGCCGCCCTCTCCCCACTTGTAAGCATCTTCTTCTTTTTCCATACGAGCGATGTCGTGCCGGGTGCGATGGATGACATGGCGGGCATCGCCGTGCTTGCGGGGCTCGGTAAATACTTCGAGGACGCCAGGGATTTGGGCGAGTTCTATCCGAAGAATACCGAGGTTGTGCTGCTCGGGCTGGCGTGCGAGGAGGCCGGGCTCAGGGGGGCAAAACGCTACGCGGCGAACCATGCCCCGGGCGGCGATACCTTGACCTCATGCGGCATCTTCCTGGACGGCATCTACGACGAGCAGTTCTTCACGGTGTTCACCAAAGAGGTCTGGCCGGGCGGGAAGATGGACCCAGGCCTGGTGGAGCTCGCGGTCGGCTCCGCGAACGATAGCGGCTACGACATCAAGAAAGCTCTTCTGCCCCTGGGCGCAACGGACGCCAGCGCTTTCGCTATCGCGGGCATCCCTTCCGTGAGCATGTGTCTGTGGGACGCCAGCAGGCTCGTGCCGCATTACCACACGCGATACGACACCATCGACCACATAAAGCCGAGCTCGCTGACGGCAGCCCTACAGACGCTGATCGAAATGTTGAGCCGCATTGACTCACGGTAGAGCTGGTGCTCGTCGAGCCCGGTATTCCGAACCAGATGCCGGAGTGGCAGTTGTCCGGCTAGGCGGTCTTGGGCTTGCGCAGAAGCGGAATCAGAACGAACACTCCGAATACCTGGGTCAGCGCGTAGTAAACCTTCGGGTTCTTTCCCCTCTTCGCGGCCGCACGGTAAGCCACCATCGCCTCGAGAGTGTGCAGAACCACAGTTACGACCAGGGTGTTCTTGACCATGCTTGAGTTTTTCATCACCACTCCCCTCACATCTGAACAAGGTCGGCACGCCTCTGCGTTCGACCACCGACCGGACCATTATAGATAGCAGGATGCCCGGGTGTCACTACCTAGCGCAACGTGCTACAATTCTTCCGGTCAACTCAAGTGCGTGCAACAAGGTTCCGATTATCAAAAATCAGGCAATTCGATCAGCTTTGGCTGGAAAGTTTGGTCGCCGAGATGCAGCAGATCGCTCTTTGTCCTGAATGCGGAGTTCCCGAGCCCTTCTACCTTGCGCAACGCTGGTTAGACAACGGCGATATCGTCCAAGACCAGAACCCACATGCTCGAATCTCCTTTATCGAATGCGAGCCGCTCGACCCACTATTCAATAACATCTCCAAGATCGTCGGTACTTCTATTGACGGGATAATCGTCAATCTCGTCGCCAGGGGCAGCGAGATCTATCTGAGGCGCCTGATCCCGGCAGAGGTCAGCCAGATGGTCCAGGACAGAACACTCAACCTCGAACCGTTCATCGACGCCATCACGACGTTCTGCCAGGTCATCGGGTACGGTCAATACGACTTCCTCGACTACCGTTTCGAGAGCGACGACGACGACTTCGCGCATATGCGGATGCTCCACCCCTTCTCCGTACCGGAAGCCGCCGGCTCTTTTGCTGGTGCCCTTTCGGCTGTCGCGGGAGGTGAGCACGCAATCGACTTTGAAGAGATATCTCCCGGACACTTCGAGATGAAGTCATACCGGACCAAGTACGACAAGGTCTTCAGTGAAAAGATGCGCATCCCGGATTACTGTCACCGCGACGGAGACGTCGAGTTCGAGCGATGTAAGACCTGTCAAACGCCGTCCGCTTTCTCCGAGTACTACTGGTACCTAGAGAAAGGCGTCATCATCAACGCCCAGTCGGGAAGGCGGATGGCGGTGCTCGGCCAGGAGCTCCTGGACGCCGTGTTCGACGCCCTCAAGTGGGAGCTTGGCGATACGATACCCGAGATCATCGTCGAGGCCCAACGGCGCTTTGCAAAGACCGGCTTCTACTCCATCGAGGAGGTCGGCAACGTCGAGGAGTTCCGAATCCAGCTCGCACTGAGAGGGCTCGGCAACGTCCGAGAGCTGACGATGGGCGTCAACGGCTTGCGCATGAGTATCGACAACGCCTGTGGGCACCTCATGACGATAGGCCTGGCACAGGGGCTTTTCGAGACGGCCCTCGACGTAGACTCCGACGTGGAATGGGAGCTATCGCAAGACGGCAACCTGGTGGTGGAAGTCAGTCCCCGAAAGCGGAAAGTCGCCGGTACGCGGCTTCCACGGCTCAAGCTCGACTGAACAACTCAGGCGGCAGGTTTCACACCTTTGTACATCTGGACGCCCCAAGCTTCGTGTCGACACGGTTCGCCTGGCTGACGTCGGTGAATCAATCTCCCGCAGGAAACGTGGCGGTATCCCGGAGATGCTGCCGGATGTCGTTGCGCGAAGTTGATTTCAGGGTCGGCTTGATATTATGCTGGCAACCCTGTCAGGAAGCAGAGAGGCGCCTTTGAGAAATATCATCACTTCGGGATACCAACAACCATCCGGAGAGAAAACGAAGAGTGCCGGAGGAGTCGCATTGATAAGTATCGATACCGAGAGCTGCACGAACTGCAACCTTTGTTACAAGGTGTGCGTTGGTGGAGCGGTCGAAAAGGGGCCATCGCTACCGAACAACTCCGCGGATATCTGCATAGAGTGTGGGCATTGCGTGGCGGCCTGTCCGGAGGACGCGATAACCCTCGCCGGGTTCGAGGGTCTCAGGGCCGAACCGCTTGCCGAGACGAACCCGGTCTCGGAGGAGCAAATGATGTCGATGCTTCGCGCGAGGCGCACCTGCCGCAAGTACAAGCCTGTCCCCGTATCGCGGGAGGATGTCGAAAAGATAATAGAAGCCGCCTCGCTCGCTCCCTCGGCGCATAACAGCCGGCCCGTCATCGCCTTGGTCTATGACGATCCGGAAGTGATAGAAAAGATCAACAGGCACACTCTGCGCTTTTTCAAACCCGTCCTCAAGGTGTTCAAGGCGCGCGCGTTCAAAGCTTTCTGGAATGCGATAGGGCTCGACCCCAAAGAGCGGCTCCTGCTCGCGTATGGGCTCGAAATAATGATACTGCCCGAAGCCGAACGGGGTGATACGCTCCTGTACGACGCTAGAACGCTGCTCGTATTCACCGCGCCTCGCTTCAACCCGATGGCGGTCGGCGACGGCTGGTTGGCAGCCCAGACCGCGGTTCTCTTCGCCGAGACGATCGGGGTCGGCACATGCTACAACGGCTACGTCAACATGGCCGCGAACATGGACCCGGTACTCAGAAGGATCATGGGCATCCCCAGAGGCCGTACCGTCGCCGGCGTGCTGACGCTGGGCTACCCGACGCGCCGGTATTACCGCGAAGCGCCCCGGAAGGTTATGGATACGACCTGGAATTGAGCGGCGACCGCGGTCGCCCGGCGAGTTGCCATAGACGAGGGAACCTTCCATCAGAACCGTCAGTCTTACTGCCGGCCTACAGGTTTGTCCTAAATAGTGAGAAATAGTTTCAGTATTGCGTTTCCAGTGTCGAGTAATAGGAAAAACGATAGGCTGGCTGCTGATATTGAAAACTGTTCTGGTAGTAGATGACGACCCTTTCATAGTAAAGCTGATCTCTATCAACCTCGAAGCCCGGGATTACAGCGTTCTTACCGCCGGTGACGGTAAGGAGGGGCTCATTTCAGCCCTGAAGAACGATCCCGACCTGATCCTCCTGGACTTGATGATGCCGGTCATGAACGGGTTGGAGATGTTGAAAGAGCTACGACAGGTCTCGGATGTCCCGGTGATCATCGTATCCGCTTATGGCAATCCGGATACCGTCGAAGAGGCGCGAGAGTTGGGTATTGAGTGCTTTCTCAGTAAGCCGTTCAAGATCGAAGGAATGGTAGATACGATCGACATCATCCTCAACATCGATTCCCTTTCCTTTGACTGAAAGTGGAACGCCCGCTCTTGCGAGCGGGCGCCCTTCGTCCTACGCTTTTCGTGGCTCCATCAGGGTAGTGGTACTGTTGCCATGTTCGACGGCACCGCGTCGACGGACATGCTGGGATAGCCCGCCGCCGGTAGAATATACGGTGTCGTGTCGCCAATGATGTTGTTGGCGATTATCTGGTAGTAGTAAGTAGTGCCACCGGCCAGGGGCGAATCTGTATAAGTCACCGTCGAACCGGTCGACGGCCCCGTGGTAGAAGCAATGGTGGCAACGTTGGTCCAGGGGCCGCTGGAGTTCGTGGCCCTCTGTATCGTCCAGTTGGTCTCGTTGACGGAATCATCCCTCCATGACAGGTCTACCGAAGTGGTCCCCGCTATGCCCGCCAGGTTGGACGCCGCGACCGGCGCCGTCCCGAAGGACATCGGGCGCATCATGTCGTTCTCTTCGTGGCCCAGCAGGTGGCAATGCCATACGTACTCCCATCCGAAGTTGATCTCGTGGTTGAGCACGACGGCCGGCTGGCCCGTCGGGTCCACGTTGGTAAACCCTGTGGGGCTGCCAAGCGGCATGGTCGGGTTCAGAGCTCGAATGCTGTTGGGAAGGTCCCACGGGACGTTGGGCTTGATCGGCCGCAGCGCCACTATGACGTCCTCCAACGGGTTCATCCGGACCGTCTCTTTCCAGCCCAGCTCGTTTGCATCGGGCGGCTTTATCATCCCGTCCCAGCCGACCCTGTTGATCACCTGCACGTTGAACATGTGCCAGTGAATGGCGTGGGTATCGACTCCGTTGTGTGTTATCTTCCAGATCTGGGTCCCGTCCGCCGTGGTTCCTATCGGCGCCGCGGCGTCCGAGTTCTTGATGATCTCGGTTGTCGGGTCGATGTTGTAGTACGGGATCGTCGTCTGGTTCAGACCGGTCGTATTCGGTAGTTCGACTCCCAACTGCGCGTTCATCCGTCCGTAGTCCGGGTCGAATAACTCCTGGATCGCCTTCGGCTGTAGGCCCATGACGACCCCCACAGCCGACGCAGTGGCCCCGTTACCGACACCCGAGATGCTGACAGTGGGCGCGGAGGTGTAGCCCGTGCCGTGGTTGACCAGATCAATTACGGTGACGGCACCGCCGCTGACCGTCGCATTTGCAGTCGCGCCACTGCCACCACCACCCGTGATGTTAACTCCAGGCGGCGATGTGTACCCGGTCCCACCGGCGGTCACGGTGATTGCGGTCAATGGCCCGTTGAAGAAGCTCTTGGTGGTGTCCTGTATCCTCGTGTAGGAATCCTTCGGATAGTGAGCGTTGAACGCCGCGTTGTACGCCGCATTCGGCACGATCGGCTTTGCCTGGTACTTGGCGTATGCGCTCGGCAAGGCCGCCTTCAGCTTGCTGATGCTGAACCCGGACATCCCGCCCTTGGTGCTCGAGGAGACCTGGAACTGCATTATCGTCCTCGTATTTGGACCGTATCCCAGTAGCGTCGAGGGCGCGCCGCCGGTTGCCGTCTGGTCCGGATCGCCCGTGTAGAAGTCGTATCGCGGGTCGAACGCGGGCACCGGTGCCGGCGCGTCGTTGTACATTATCAGCTTCGAGCCGTCGGGTACCTTCGAGAAGTCGATGATGACGTCCGCCCTCTCGGCCGGGCCGAGGAAGAGCGTCTTGTTGGAGACGTTCAGGACCGTGATGTCCCTCCGGTTGTAGATGTATCCGACGGGAGTATTCGGCAGCTCGGCGACCTGGGGCAGGAACCCGCCCTCCGTGCCAATCTGGTACATGGTCGGACCCACGGACGTGGGGTCCGGCACACCGCCGGCCCTGCCGTCAGTTGGCCACGTAGCCGGCAATCCGGAGCCGGACGCCGCCTGGACCATGTTCACCTCACCGGCGTCGCCGTCGGCCAGGGTGCCATTGGAGTTCCACATGGTTCCGTCTGATTTTGCGAAGTAGAGCTGCAGGTTCAGCGTTCGGTCGTTGCTTGCGTTGAGGATCCTGAACCGGTACGCCTTCGGTCCTACCTGCACATACGGATAGGCGGTGCCGTTAACGAGCGGCGTGTCCATGAACGCTTCCGGCACTATCGATGGATTGGGCGTCCCGGGTATCGTCTGCGGTTCCCAGGGCGCGTTGACCAGGTCGTAGTACGGGTTGGCGACAGGCCCGTTGGTAATGCCGGTGAACGGAGGCCAGAACCAAGGGCCGTAGTCCCACCTTCCCATCGCGTTCGAGCCATCGGCGCTTCCGGGGTTCTGGTTGGGCATGTACACATGCGGGAACCAGAGGCTACCCTTGCCGCCATACTTGGCGGTATCCCAGGTCGGGTCCTCGGCCTTCAGTTGTCGAGCGTCCGGAACGAACGTCTTGTCCTGGATGATCAACGGGATCTGGGCGGTGTTGGCCGGGATCACCTTGTTGTTTATGAGCGCGTTTTCCGCGGAGTCCTGCACGATGTAACCGGCAGCCTCACCGGCGTATACGTTGAGGCGGGTGATCCCGTAGGAGTGGTCGTGGTAGAACATCAGCCGGGCGCTCTGCTGGTTGGTGTAGTAGAAGGTCAGAGTCCCCTGGGGCTCAGTGCCGCTGTCCATGTCGGGGACGTTCTTCACACTGACGCCTTGTGGATAGTCCGTCAGCTCACCCGCTGGGGTCGTCCATTGATGCATCGTGCCGTCGCTGATCCACGGGGTGTTCCCTCCATGCAGGTGCAACGTTGCACGGTTCTGGGTGTAGTCCATGGGATAGCCCGGGGTTGTTCCCATCTGCAATGGGCCCATGCCCGCGCCCATGATCGTAGTGTCAACCGGGAGGAACAGATTGCCCCCGGTTCCGGTCGGCAGTTTGTTCGTGAACTTCACGCGCACCGGCCGGCCTTTCCGGGCGACGATCAGTGGCCCCAGGTAGCTGAACTTGCGCACGCTTGAGTTCGACGTGTTCGTCTGCCTGTAGCCGCGAAGGGTAGTCGGTGGCAGGTCTTTATGCAACCGCTCTGTATACTGGCCGAGCTCAATCTCGTAGTAGTCGGAGCCATGGTATGTCGTCGTATCCGGAATCGCAACGGGGATGTACTGGCCGAGGTCGTTCGCCTGCGCTGCCCCGAGACCCGGTAGCGAGTCCACGAACTTCCTAATGCCGGTGCCGGAGGTAACGCCGGCCGCGTCATAAGCAAGACCTATGGCATCGTGTCCGCCGGTCCAGACACCGTTGTAGTTGAAGTACTCCGGCCGCTCGGCGATGACCCGCTGCCCGTTGGTGCACTCGACCCTGGTGCTGAAATCGAACGCTGAACTGTTGCCCGTTCCCATCACCTGTCGGCAGGATACTGTCCCACGAGAATGCGCAGGCACTACCGTGTTCTCGGTCGCGGTCGTCGAGTTGCCCTTCATGTACGTTATCGTTACGTTCGCCGCGGAGTTACCCGGGTTCAGCAGGCAGAGATAGGTGTCGAAGTTCGGACGGCTGGTGCCCTCGGCAAAGTAGTAGTTGGCCGCCGAAGCTGTCGTGCCGACCACGTCCGAGCCACCCGTCCAGACGCCGTTGTAGTTGAAGTACATCGGTCGCTCGGCCACGATCTTGAGGCTGTTGGTGCACTCCACCTTGGCGCTGAAGTCATGTGCGATATCGGTCGAGCCAAGTGTGTCCGAGGGAAGCGCGGTACCCCGGGAATGTGCGGGAAGCGTCATGGTCCGCACCTTCCTCGTGCCGTCCGCCAGATAATACGTGATCTTTACGCTGGCGTCACTGCCGTTAGGATTCTGCACCGTGAAATACGGGGTGAAGTTGGGGCGTGAAGTGCCCTCCGCGAAATAGAAGGCGCTCGCCGTAGATGTCGCCCCCATGGCGTCGTGCCCTCCGGTCCAGACGCCGTTGTAGTTGAAGTACATCGGCCGCTCGGCGACGATCCGCTGGCTGTTGGTGCACTGCACTTTCGTGCTGAAATCGTGGGCGGCGTCAGCGGCGACACCGAGCACGTCCGCCGGACGCACGGTGCTACGCGTGTGTGCGGCCATGACTATGCCCTGCGTCTTTGTGGTGCCGGCTCCAGTCATGTATGTCAACTTGACGTTTGCCGTCTTTGTCCCCGGGTTCTGGATGGTGAAATAAGTCTCGAAGTTAGGGCGGGCCGTACCCTCGGCAAAGTAGAAAGTCGGCGCGGTTGAAATTGCTCCGACCGCGTCCGACCCTCCCGTCCATACCCCGTTGTAGTTGAAATACATCGGGCGCTCGGCCACGACCTGCACTTTATTCAGGCACTGGATCATCGTGCTGAAATCGTGGGCGGAATCGTTTCCGATTCCGAGGGTTGTCGATGGATTGACGGTAGAGCGGGTGTTCTTAGGGATAGTGAGCGTTACTGACGCCGTAGTGCCATTGCCCCTCATGTACGTCAGTTTCACGTTGGCGCTCTTGCTTCCAGGATTCTGGATCGTGAAGTAGGTCTCGAAATTGGGTCGGGTCGTACCTTCCGCGAAGTAGAACGTCGGATAAGGAAAGGCTGCGATCGCCTTGGGTAACGGGCTGTTGGCGTAGTTCGGGTACTGACCGAAGTAGTCCGGCGTCCCGCCCGGCGTGGGCGTAAGCCCGGTCTTACTGCTTTCGAGCTCTAGACCTGCCGCCGCCGCACTGGCAGCCGCGGCCTGTCTGTCCGCGTCAGTCACCCGCTTCGAATTGCCCTGGGCCTGGGCCTGGTTCTGGCTCTGAGCCTGGGCCGGCGTATTGATTGTTGCACTCTGCGTCGGGGTGCTGCTTGTTGCCGGGGGCCCTGCGTAGGCCGGCGCGGCAGCGAACAGGAAAGTCACCACCAGTGCAATGGATACGAGAACTGAGGCATTCCGCTTCTTCATCTGACTGCTCCCCCCTCGAGACGCAACTTTTCTACAATTGTGTATCACAATACACGTTCAGGCTTTGACGTCCGTCAAAACCGTTGCGAAGAGCTTCGCGCGGTCCGACTACCTGCATTGCCCATAAAATTTGACCCATCCTCCCGATTTCCTGCAATTGTTTTTCCTCCGAAGGGGGAGGACTGAAGTGTAGGTGTTTTTCTTCTCCCCTCCCCCTCGAGGGGGGAGGGTCAGGGTGGGGGTGAAGTCAATGCCGATGATCGGCGATGCCGGGGCTGGAGAGGCCCGGCTCAAGAAGTCCAGACCCGGCTCAAGCCAATGTTTCTTCGGCGTGCTTTATCACGTTCTCGAAGTAGGTGTTTGCCATCTGGACCGCCTGGTCTGCGTCCATGTTCATGTAGGTGAAAAGAGGTACGGCGAGCTTTTCGCATGTGGCTCTTGATACCTCGCCCGCCTCAACGAGTTCCCCGCCCGCCGCGCGAAGCTCCTCGAAGAACGGCTCGAAGAAATGCCCGAAAGGCTCGGTCTGCAGTATCTCCCCGAAACCAACGAGTATATTTCCCGCAAAATGCATATGCTCGCGCCCGTCCTCCTCGACGCCCGCTTCGCGGCACCTCTCGAGGGTGTGAAGCAGCGGGGCGAAAACGTCCTCTCCCCAGAAGCCCGCGTTGGCGACGAGCAAAACGTCGAGAGTCCTGTCGGGAAATCTAGACGGGTGGCCGAACCTGCCGTTGACCTCCCTCAGGAACGGAAGGGCCGTGGGCAGTATCGTGCGCTCCATCAGGTTCTTCATATACGAGGTCATATTGAAGAAGTAGATGGGCGTCGCCAGCACGACGATGTCCGCATCCATCATCTTCTGGCGCGCCATGTCCGCGTCGTCTTTCTGCAGGCAGACGCCGGGCGTTTTCATCCAGCAGGTCATGCAACCTGTGCAGGGCGCGATCTTCAGTTTCCTTACGTACAGGGTCTCGACCTCCGCGCCGGCTTCTCGGGCACCTTCGAGGAGGGGCCCGATTATCTTGTCCGTATTGCTGCTGCCCATCCTGGGGCTGCAGTTGAACGCGGTTATCTTCATGGTTCGCATTCCCTCCCTCCAGCGCGGGTCATAGGCGCGGGACACCGATGTTGTTCAGCACCGGTGTTTCACCTGAATTCCCGTCGCAGCTTCTTAATCTTTTCACCGATCTCGATGGTCGGAACATCATCGATGGACCTGTAGATACCAAGAGCCCTTTCGTCGACTTCAACGAGGAACTCGGTCTTCGTTGGAATGGCGGGGAGCTTCCATCCGGGGCCGCCTTTTCCGCGGTCGCCGAGCTCGATGATTATCCTGTCGCCTTCTTCAATCCGGCCGTCTCTTGCCCGGACCTTGATCTTGGAGTACTCGAGATAGAGGTGGCGATAATCGATCGACTCGAGTTTTATCCCCCGGTGCCGCATGTATTCGCGGGCGCAGCACCTTAAGAAGAAACGCAATGGAACTACACTCTTCTTCTCCACTTCCAGCCGTACCGGGTTGGACGAGAACACCTCGCACGTGAAGTAGTTTGGAAGCCGCGGCCTTCTATTCTGAAGAATGCCCCAACCATTGAACAGAAAAGGTTCGGGAACCCGCGCCCCATCTTCTTCAACAAACCTGCACAACCCGACTTTGAGCCCTCCATCTTCAGATATGCCCCCCGAGCCGGCCACAAAACTGAGGGTAACAACTTGTGGTCCCATACCGGCGTTCAACTCTTCCGAGGAAACCTCGGCGGTGCCCGGGGCCGGACGGTCCGGCGGAGTCGGCTTATGCCCCGAGCGGAAAATCTCGGGGTGGGCCATGTAGTCGAACCAGCCGTATAAGACTCCTGAAACCGCGGACGCAAGAAGTAATCCTATGGCGGCAAGGAAGCCTTTGGCCTTCCCTTTCAGCTCGCTCAAGTCAGATGTTTCTCTTACGGCTTCCTTCAATTCTTTCTTTTTCGACATATCGATTATTCCTCGCGATTTCGGGATAACTGTCAATTGCGGCAGTGCTCAGCATATCAGCCGGTAACAGTATAGTGAGTATTGATGGCTCCTCACAAGAACCCACGCACCCGATGTTAATAACGGCCGGCAAATCCCCCAAGCAGGTGTGTTGATTATGACGGCATAGTGTAATATCGATGTTTGTACATTGACCATATGGAGGAGACGCTAAGTGGACGCTAATATAATAAGACGCGGCTGGAGAAAAGTGCTTGAATACCTGGGGCCCCCGACCTTTCCTTTCTTCATGGTAATAGGAGCCTCGATCCTTCGAACCATAGGTCCATATGTTCCTTTCCTGAAATACGCGCGGGACGACCGGTTTTCCTACCACATGCCGCCGGTGTATTCCGAAGCCTACCAGCGTTTTTACGACAACATCGTAAACCGCGGTCTCGGGCGCAACGCCGCGCCGCATGCGATAACGATGGCGGTGACGTCCGATTGCAACCTCAAGTGCATCCATTGCTCCGCTTTCCGCCGCGAAACGACGGACTCGCTGACCACCGAAGAGTGGTGCAGCGTCATCGACCAGTGCGCCGAGATGGGAATGACCGACCTCATCATAACCGGCGGGGAACCATTCCTGAGAAAGGACCTGGATATCCTGGTACGGCGGATCGTGAAGAACGGATGCATCCCCGACATCTTTACGAACGGGACAATGCTGACCGATGAGAATCTCCAGAAAGTCAAAGACGCCGGTTGCGACACCCTGTTCGTCAGCATCGACAGCCCTCACGCGGAAGAGCACGACGTGCTGAGAGGCAAAGACGGCACCTGGCAGAAGGCGATCGACGGAATCAAGCGTGCCGTCGAAATGGACATGTCGGTTGGTCTTTCCACTTATCTCGGAACGGAGCAGATCGATAAGGATTACCACCGCAAGTACGTCAAGATGAGCAAAGAGCTGGGCATCGGAGAGATCACCGCGTTCGACCTCGTGCCGACCGGCAAGCTGATCAAACACGACGAGATACTGATCAAGACGGGAGACCGCGAAAAAGGCCGCAAGATACACGAACACCAGTGGCTGGACAGGAAAGGACCGCGCGTCTCCGCGATGAGCAACGTCAACGATCCGCACGTGATGGGTTGCTTTGGCGTCAGGTGGCAGATACACATTACGCACAACGGTTACGTCACCCCTTGCGACTTCATGCCTATACACTGGGGCAATGTCCGCAACGAACCGTTGAGGGATATCCTCGAGAGAATGAAAAGGCACCCTGAATACGACAGGAACACGATGACCTGCCGCATCCAGGACCCCGAGTTCAGAAGGAAATACATTCATAACATACCGGACGGCGCGAACCTTCCCTATCCGATCGAGAAGATCGATCCGACGCATAGAGCTCTTGACGAGAAGGAAGAAAAGGAGCAACAGGAAAGAGAGTGTGGCTTCTCTGAAATGGGCGCGTAGACAGCTACCGTCCGTGGCACGCATCGCCAAGGATTCTCCTGTCTGGTGACCGTTATCCTCGATGCCGCGCCAGCGCAGAATTCAGTCCGAATATGCCCCGATAGTATCCGTGCCCGCGCCCCTCGAGTTCCAGTACATTGCGCGCTCAACCACCATGAGCCGCAGGCCGTCGCACCGGTGTTATGGCTCGGAAAGTTATTATCTGTCGGTCTCAAAGCGCGCCTCTGCCAATAAAGGGTTGACGCCGGAGGAGATAATAATATAGGTTTTGGTTTAACCAATTTATCATATGGGGTTGTGTAATTGAAAGCTCAATCCGAAGAACTCACCAGGCTCCCTCACGATAAGACCCTGCCGCGTCGGATTGCGGATATTCTCATAACCCGCATCTTTATCGGTGAGCTCAAACCCGGTGACAGGCTGCTCCCGGAGAGAGCCCTGGCCGAAGAGCTCGGAGTCGACAGGACCTCCCTTCGTGCCGCCATCAACCAGCTCGCCAGCATGAACGTGGTCAGGCCGGTCCGCGGCTCGGGCATCGAGGTCCTCGACTACAGGGAGCACGCCGGCCTCGATTTTCTGTCCGCCGTTTTTGCGATCGAGGGGCTCGAGCTCGGGAGCGCATTCTATCTCGAGCTTCTCGACCTCTGGATCGACTTGATGCCCGAGGTCATCGCCCGGGCCAGGAAGCGTATGACTCCTTCCGACCTTGCACTGGTAGACACGTTTTTCGCCCGGCAGCTCGAGATGCTCGATGCCGGCTCGAGTATCAACGATATCGCCGAGATAGAAGTCGCCTTCCAAGACGCTCTCTTGACGATTGTCGGGAGCACGACGTTGAGGTTGTTGTGGAATTCCACGCGCGGCCTCCGCAAGAGGATAGTGCAGATGTTTTTCGAGACGATCGACCTGCGCGCGCACATCACGTGGCAACGGGAGTTCAGCGGGCAGGTCATCGTTGGCGCCGTCGAGCATCACGAGGTCGAGGCCCGGTACAGGTCGTACATGCTGGAACGAACGCGCGCCCTGCGCGAGGAAATCGCGCGGTTGTCCGCTAACCCGTACACCAGTAACAGTAACGGATAACCTCGGGTGGAGAGACTGGGAGAATGCTGCAATCTTTGGCGTTGAGAAAGAAAACGAGAAACATGGCCTACGTGTTCAAGCCCGAGTCGGTGGCGTTCGATTAGCCTTCGCCAGGCGGGGGCCAGGCTGGCGGCGGCGGACCTGGAAAAGGGGTGAAGACTTTGAAAGTGTCGGGTTGCGATTTGCTCGCTCGTTCTTTGAAGCAGATGGGCGTCTCCTTCGTCACGGGAAAGGACGAAGGTGCGCTGGGGCCGGTCTTCAAGGCTCTTCAGGGGCAAAGCGGGGTTACGGCGATAACGCCTCTTGGGGACATCGCCGGAGCCTTCATGGCTTACGGCAATACCTACTACAACCATTTCCCGGCAGTGATACTGGCTTCCACCCCGGCGGAAGCCGTGAACGCGCTGACCGGCGTGGGTACGGCCTGGGCGGACAAGATCCCGGTCATGACCATCTCCGCCTGTCCGGACAGCAGGGTCGCCGGCAGTCTGCCGGGGCGCACCCAGGGCGAGTTCTTCTCCGCCTTCAGCAAGTGCAGTACCTCGGCGGTGCGCGTAGAGGATATCCCCAAGGTGGTAGGGCAGGCCTACCGCGAGGCCCTGAGCGGGTGCCCGGGTCCTGTCCACATAGACATCCCCGAAGGCTTGCTTGCCGAAGAGCGCGAGGTGCCCGAGGCGGAACTCGAGGAGATGATCTCCCGGGAGGTAAGCGCTCGACCCGCGCCCGCCATCGAAGGAGACCCCGAGCTGATAGAGAAAGCCCTGAGGACACTCATCGCTTCGGAGCGGCCCCTGATTTTCACCGGAGGCGGCGTGGTCCATGCCCGGGCCTGGGAGGAAATGGATGCCCTAGTCAGAGCCCTCGAGGTGCCCGCCTCAACCTCCATGATGGGAGAGGGAACCGTACTGGCAGACAATCCCTTCTTCATCGGCGGTCCCAGCTACATTGGTGGCGAGGCCTTTCATCGCGCCATCAAGAGGGCCGACTGCGTGCTGGCGGTGGGCACCGCCATGGGAGGCCTGGAGGGGTTCGGGCAGCCCCCGTTCTGGAACGCTGATGCCCGCTTCATCCAGGTCGATATAGACCCCATCAACATATGTCTCAACACACCCGTGGAGATCTCCATCCTGGGAGATGCCAAGGCTGTGCTCGGCCGTATGCTGGAGATGGTAGAGTCGGGAGCGGTAAAACCAAATCCGGCCCACCGGCAGTGGCTTGACCACCTGCAGGAGGTGAAGCGCCGCTGGAGGGCGCGGGTGGAGGGCGAGGCCAACGATTCCTGGCCGATCATCCACCAGGGGTACCTGGCCAAAGTGATAAGCGAAGCGGCCGACCCGGACACCTTCTTTGCCATCGACGGGGGCAACACCGCCCTCTGGGCGGGAATGTTCTGCATGCCCCACCGGCCCTTGAGCGCTGTCTTTCCGGCGGGCATGGGCACCCTGGGCTGCGGCATACCCACAGCTATGGGGATCAAGGCCGCGGATCCGGAAAGGCCGCTGGTACTTATCCAGGGGGATGGATCATTCCTCTACAACGTCCAGGAGCTGGCGACGGCCCGCCGCCTTGGAATGGACTTCGTGGTTGTGATATTCAACGACGGCTGCTGGAATATGATCAAAGGTTGCCAGGACATGTTCTTCGGCGCCCGCTACGTGGGAGCTTTCCTGGGTGACGTCGATTATGCCGCGATAGCCCGTGGCTTCGGCTGCTACGGAAGGCGGGTTGAAAAGGCGTCCGACATAGAGCCGGCCTTTCGGGAGGCCCAGGCCTCCGGCCTGCTCGCCATCCTGGACGTCATAGTAGATCCGGATACATTCCCCGAGCCCCTGGCGAGCTTCGCGCTGGGGGAGTTCGGGGGCGTCCACTTCAATCCCCTCAGGGCTGTGGGGATTCCCAAGATAAAGATAGACCGGCGATTGTTGAACCGGGCAAAGTACGCGATCAACGTCGTCCTGGATAAGGACCTGAGTTAGGGGGGTGGTGGAAATGCAGTTTCTTACAGGCGGAGACCTGGTGGCAAAGACCCTGGCTCAGGAGGGAGTGGAGTATTTCATCGGGATATTGGGAGGACAGATCTCGCCTCTCTTCGACGCCATCGGAAGGGAACCGGGCCTGAAGCTGGTGGTTCCGCGCAACGAGGCGGCGGGGGCCATGATAGCCGATGGCTACACCCGCGCATGCGGAAAGCCTGCGGTTGTAATATCGACCGTGGGGGCGGGGGCCGTCTATTCAGTGGCGGGCACGGCCAACGCCTGGGGCGATCACGTCCCAGTCTTCTCTATCTCTCCCCAGGTCCAGAGCTGGAAGATGTATCCGGCGCAGGAATCTCTGCAGGGATGCTACCAGGCGGATATGCTCGCCGGGGTAACCCGCTGGAACTGTATCGCCTACAACTGGAAGCGTATCCCGAGCCTGGTACAAAGGGCGCTGCGCGAGTCCTTTTCCGGTGAAAAGGGCCCGGTGCATATGGACATCCCCGTGGACATATTCTTCGAGTACCACGCGGTGACGAAGAAGAAACTTCATAAGCTCATGCCTCCGCCCGGCTCGAGCCGCTTCTCGGGCAGCTACTTCCCCGACAGCGACGCCGCCGGCGAAGCGCTGGACATGCTGGGGGCGGCGAAAAAGCCCGTGCTGCTCGCGGGGCTCAGCGTGCTGAGGGAGGGGGCCTGGAGCTCGCTTTCCTCCCTTGCGGACAGACTGCCAGCTCCCGTCGCCCTCACGGGCGGCGCCCTGTCGGCGCTTGGCGCGGACAGCCCCGAGTACATAGGGGTCCTGGGCCATTCCGCCCTGGCCAACCTCCCCGAGGCGTTGGGGCAGGCCGACCTCCTGTTGATGGTCGGGACCACCATGGGCGAGCAGGAGGAGGTCATGGACATGGTGGACCACTCCCGGATCAAGATCATCCAGACCTCCCCCGAACCGGAACTCCTGGGATCGCTTGGTCCGGTGGACGCCGTCCTGGCTGGTGACTCCGCGTCGATATGCGGCGTATTGGAGAAGGGTATGACCGGAGAGTCCAGCGAGAAGGCGCAGTGGTCGCGGGCATGCCGGGACTCCTTCGAGAGCACCCTCGAGAGCGTGAGGATGGACGCCCGAGATGGTCCGGGTGCCGCGGTGAACGCACTGGGTGAGACAATGCGCAAGCAGGACTTGATGGTGCTGGACGGGCGTGAGTCCTTCTACTGGGGATCGTTGCTCTGCCCGGCCGACATGAATGATACGCGCTATCTCTCCCGCGGGCTCAAAGGGATGGGATACGGCCTGCCCATGGCTTTGGGGGTCAAGCTGGCGCGCCCGAGGGAGCGGGTCTTCGCCCTGTGTGACACCGAGTCTCTCCTCCACCATGTCCAGGAGCTTGATACAGCCCGGCGCGAAGGCATAAACGTGATCGTGTGCGTGGTTGGCGAGCCATTTGACTGGAGCAGGGTGGCCGAGGGGTTCGGGCTTCGCGGCGCTACTGCCACCGGAGCGGGGGAGCTCATGGTAGCCCTGGACAAGGCGGGTGACAACCGCTCGGCGACCGTTATCGACATGACGCGCTTCGAGGGATAGTCCTGGAATGTTGATACCACTAAATGAATTCGCTCCTGGTCAAGAAGAGTCTGGCAAGACCCCTCTATATGTGGCTGGGGCGCAGGGGCCTGGTATTGTGATCGAGGTAGAATCGATAAGGTTGTGGGACAAAGAACCCAACTTAGTCCGGTGACCGAACGGGCAGGAGGTACTTCGAAATGTCCTATAAGCATTTGAAAACCCGTCAGGTCGGCTACACCCTCTGGGTGGAGATACATAATCCCCACGTCAATTTCCTCACCGTGGATATCCTGGAAGAGCTGTGGGATGTAGTCAAGGCCATAAGTGATGACGACTCGGTGAGGGTGCTGGTGCTCACGGGGGGGATCGAGGATACCTACATCATGCACTTCTCCATCCCGGAGCTCGCGCGTATCTCGGAGGAGAACAAGACATCGCCCATCGCCAGGCTCGCCCGGTTCCCCCTGGGAAGGGCCCTCCTGGACGGCGTCATTACCTCCAACAACCTTCTCATGGACCGCTTGCCCGCCCTGGAGAACATGAACCTCAAGGTGGCAAGGGCCCTCAGGGAACGAATGTTTACCCTCCTCCTCTGGCTGCAGATGCAGCGCCTCTACCGCGCAGTGGAGCGCCTGGGCAAGGTGACCGTGGCCGCCATCAACGGCAACTGCAACGGCGGGGGCTCCGAGTTCTCCGCCTGCTTCGATTTCCGCTTCATGGTGAGCGACCAGAGGTTCACTATCGGCCAGCCCGAGGTGCTGGTGGGTATCATCCCCGGCGGGGGCGGATCCCAGAGATGGCCGCGGCTCATCGGCAAGGCTAAGGCCCTGGAGTGGATGCTCAAGGGGACGCAATTGGAAGCACAGGAGGCCAGGGAGATAGGGGTCGTCACCGACGTCTTCCCCAAGGCCGAGTTCACGGAGAGGGTGCAGGAGTTCTGCGACTCGATGGCCAGGCGGCCTCCGGTGGCCGTCTCAGCAATAAAGCGCGCAGTGCATTGCGGGATGGACACCTTCCTCTCCCGAGCCCTCACCGTCGAGCTCATCGAGAGCCTGCGCGTCTTCGACACCCGCGACGCGGAGAGGGCCATGGGGAGTTATGCCAGGATCCTCGAAGAGAAAGTGGATGTCCCGGAGGAAAGACGTATAGAGGCGAAGGATCTATTCCAGATCATGTACGACGAGAGTTTTACCGAAGGGTTCGAGGGACGCTGACATCGGCATCGCGTGGATGTAATCGCACCGCTTCACCAGATTGGACTGCGGGCCTTCCGCGAAGCGGGCCTCGAGGTGCTGCACCGGGGGACCCTCAAGCAGATGGGGATGACCATCGGCTTCGCCTACCTGAACCGTGGAAGACGGGGGCGTGATGCTCGAATTCAGTCATCCGGGCAACCCGGGAAATATCGGGTAAGCATAGACAGATGAATATACCTTGCCATCGTTGGTCTTCCAGTATGCTTCCTGAAGACTCCCTTTCTCGAACGCGTTCCCTATGGCCGTCCAGTCGCTTATAGCTTCTTCCATCTCCAATATATAGCCCTTCGAGCCTGCCGCCGCGGCATTCTGGAGGTCGTCGCGAAGGGCGGGCCACTCATCCACCTTTGCCGACCCGGGGACACTGGTGACCTCTGTCGCGTACAACCGGATTTTCGATGGATTGTACTCATGCATGTTCGGAGCCCTGGCGCCCTGGACCGTCTTGACGATGGCGCCCCAGCCCGTGGGTCGTGCACCCGCTTCCACTTTGACCTCGTGGGTCTTGCCCGTCGCGTAGACGGTGAGCGCAGTCGTCGTTCCGCCTTCGATAGCCTCTTTGCTCGGGTAGTTGCTATTCAGGTCAAAGTATCCCTGGTCCTGAAGCTTCTTCATAATGCTCGCCACCTGCGTTCCGGCGGCCATCCCCGCAACGTAACTATACGGGTCTTTCTTCTGCACGATGAGACCGTTACCGTAAACGATCGTCTCCGGCGCCCCGGGGTTGTATTCCGGTGCTATGGCCTTGTAGCCAGTCAGTACCACCACCGGTTTGCCTGGTGCGGTATCGTATTTGACCGCGGTGGTGCTTCCGCCGCAACCGACGAGGCCCGAGACTATAACCGCGCTCAACGTGACGCCGACCAGCGTTATGAACAGGACCCTGTTCTTCATAGTTGCCGCCTCCCATCCTCGCCGGGTCATTGTTTACAACGCCGCGTGTTGAAGGTCATTAACTCTCATCTCAGACGCTGATAGAATATCGAAGTTGGCAGCCGCGTTCATGGAAGCTTATTCTATATTAAGACAACCGTTGAGTTCGACATCGGGAGATGCCAATGAGCAACGCGAAGCCTGACTCCAGCGGAAGCTCGAAAGACGCCTGGTGGGCTGATCCCAGGGTGTCGGATTACCTTATGATGTTTACGTATGTCGTTGGAGGTGCCGGGATTGCCCTGGGGATATACGGGCTTACCAGGGGTGGCGGGCCGAAAGCGGTTCATTACGCGTTGCCGCTGGCGGTTGGAGCGG
>DATCGY010000237.1:0-16889 GCA_036508635.1 Candidatus Anoxymicrobiaceae bacterium | reverse complement strand
TGGCGGATAGATACCGGTCTAAAGAAGAAGTACCCCATATAAATCATATCAAACGGAAAGAACTCTCCCCTTGTATTGCTAAAGTATGCATTAGCGGAAGAAAAGGGGTCAGGTCTTTTATTGTTTACTGCCGGGGTTATCTCGATAAGAGGACAACAGTAAACAATAAAAGACCTGACCCCTTTTGGCTGGATTGAAAAACCAGATTTGACCCCTCTTCTTATGACCCCAATTTTTCAAGGGCCGGGATAGAGGAGGTCGGAGAGGGTTACGAGGTTGAAGCCGCGGGCTCTGAGGCCGTCGATTATGCCGGGGAGGGCGGCGACGGTCTTGGCGCGGTCGTGCATCAGGATTATCGATCCAGGGTGTGCCTTGCCCAACACGTTGGCCTGTACCTGCGCAACGGAGTTGTTGCTCCAGTCCTGCGGATCCACCGCCCAGTAGATCGAACTGTAGCCAAGCGCGTTGATGTGCGCTATGAGGCCGGCGTTCCTGTCTCCATACGGGAAGCGGAAATAGGGCTTGGTCGTGAATCCGGTCACCGCGTTGACCGCAGCTTCCGTCTGCCCGAGCTCATTGTCGGCCTGGGCGTATGATATCTTTGTGAACATCGGGTGGCTCACGCTGTGGTTGCCTATCTCGTGACCCTCGTTGGCCATCCGCACCACGACACTCCCCCACCGCGCGGGGAGGTTGGCGGTCACGAAGCACGTGGCCTGGACGCCTTTCGCCTTGAGGATATCGAGGATCTGCCCGGCGACATCCCCATTCGTTTCCATGTCGAACGTCAGTGCGACGCAGTTGCGCGTTGTGTTGCCGCTAAAGAACTCGCCCCTGTGCCAGGATGTCGTCAGCAAGTTCCTGTCCATGGTGCGCCACCTGCCGGCAAAGTACATCGTCCTCTCGGCGACGACCTTGACCCCATTGGCGGACTCGACTTTTATGCTCATGTCGCCCCGGTTGTCGTCGTACCGGCCGACGCCGAGTGCCGGGTCATGAACCGTGACGGTGAACCTGCTCTCGCGCCCGATGTTTATGCCGCTCTTCTGAACGACCAGGCCATCACTGCAGTAATATGTGATATTTACGCTGGCGTCACGGTTCTGTGGGTTCTCAATGCTGAGGTATGTGTCGAACCCCGGCCGCGTGCAGCCTTCGGCGAAGTACCAGTTGCGAGCCGGCGCGGTCGCGCCCACCACATCGTACCCGCCGGTCCAGAACGGCTTGTAAGAGAAGTAGGCCGGTCGTTCCGCCACCACGGGAACGCCGTTGGCGGACTCTACCCTGATGCTGAAATCACCGTGGGCATCATTGAATCTGCCGATGCCGTTCGGCGCCTCGAACACAGGGATGGTAAAGCGGCTCCGCGGAGGTACTTTGATACCCTTTCTCTGTTCGTTTCTCCCGTCGGCGCAGTAATAGTAGACGTTGATATCGGCTGCTTTGTTTCCGGGGTTCCCGAGACAAAGGAAAGTGTCAAACCCGTTGCGCACGCAACCCTCCGCGAAGTACCAGGCAGTCGCAGGCGCGGCGGCGCCGACGACATCGTGGCCCCCGGTCAGGTACGGCCGGTAGTTGAAATACATCGGGCGTTCGGCGACCACAGGCACGCCGTTGGCCGAATGAACCTTTATGCTCACGTCACCGTGGAAATCGTTGGATCTGCCGATGCCGAGGTTGGGGTCGTGCACCGGCACCGTGATCCTGCTCCTGGGTCCGACCAAGACACCTTTCCGGGTTTCTACCTTGCCGTCTCCGCAGTAGTAATCGAGGTCCAGGCTCGCCTGACTGTCGCCGGGGTTCTGCAGGGAAAGATACGTATCGAAGCCATCGCGCGTGCACCCTTCCGCGAAGTACCAGTCCTTCAGTGGGCCGGCGGCGCCGACCACGTCATGCCCACCGCTCCACGAGCCGGCATAATCGAAGTACATCGAGCGCTCCGCCACGAGCGGTTTGTCCGAGGAGACCTTTATCGAGACATCGTTGTCGAACGGCACCTGTGTTCCCACGTTGACCGTCGTGCGACTCGTCGGAGCGAGGTCGTACTTCAACGATATGTTCTGGCCGTTGCCCAGCATATAGGTAAATTCGGCGATCGCGGGCGATGCGCCCGGGTTGAGGAGGCAGACGTACTCGCTGAAACCCGCCCGGGTCGTTCCCTCCGCGAAATACCACGTGGTGCGAGCGTTCGTGGCTCCGATGGTATCGTGGCCGCCGTTCCACGTTGCGAGCGCAGGAGACGCGCCCCCTGAGATGAGCGCGAACACGAGAACTATAGTAAGTACCACGGGTTGGATTTTTCCTGCCGGCATTTCATCTCCAGGAGAACCGCTGGGTCCTGGCAAGACCTTTTACCAGTGTAACGGTTCGGAGAGCGTGCGTCACTGACCCGCGTGGGCTACACCCGGGGCGCAAACGGCCGCTCTCCCGGAATTGCGCGCCCTCGCCGGCGGAAAGGCCTTTTCGGGTTACGAATAATCCCAGAACATCTTGACGAAACTGACCAGGATGAGCGGACCCATGGTGAACGTCGCTATGAGGGCAACCTGGTTCATGCCGTTCTCGAACCAGTTCATCTCGAGCACGAACACGATCACGGCAAGGTACATGTAGAAATAGATCAGCGCGGGAACTGTATTGACGAGCTTATCCGAGACCTTGTTCCTCCGCTGGAAGAAGAGGTAGAAAATCAACACGATGATGAACGGCCCAAGCCACCACCCGACAAAGTTGCCAATCGGGATACCACCAGGGCCACGCCAGACCCTGAGCTCCCTCATGTACGGGCCCCCGGTGCTCCAGTACCACCACGGCTGCTTGTGCGCCACCTCGATCCAGAGCCTCGAGGTGGCCATGGGATCGACCATCATGTCCCAGGCAACGGTGGCGGTGGCGGTGGCCGCCGCGACCAGGACCGCCCACAGGCCCCTGCCCCACCAGGAGCGCACGCGTCTCGTGCCGTTGATCCCCACCAGCCAGTCGATGAGCATAAAAGATGAGTAGATGATGACAGCCCAGGTGATGATTATGAGGATGGGAACTCCTCCGAGCCGCGGGCCGAGGGTGCTCGTGTATTTGTAGTGTCCGAACCACCAGGCGTAGTTGTCACCGATGAACTCGAAAAACCAGCTGAGCACCCACGTGATAAGGAAGAACGCGATTGTCTGGTTCCTCCCCTTGACCATCCAGGAGTGCCAGATGCACAGGATCAGCATCGCTAGCATCGCAAAGCCGACGGCCCATGCCTTCATCGGGATGTCGTGCCGGGCCCATGTAGTCAGGTGGACCAGGGCGGTGGCCACGATAAAGAGGAGCATCACCCCGACAAGCGCCCTCTGGGGATGGGAAGAATCTTTCCAGGCTTGGACTACCGAAATGCGCTCGTGGGTTTCGAGTGGTTGCGTTCCCTCCAAGATGTGCCTCCTTTACCCGATGGCGCGAGCGCGCCAGAATCGCCCCTCCGCGGAGATTATATCAGCTTCCTCTGCCGGAAAGTCCAGTGACCCGGAGTAGATTTTTTGCAAAAGGGTTTATGCCGGGGTCATCGGCCCAGGATCGAGTCCAGGATGCTGGAGCGCGTGCTGATGATGGCCGGTATCAGGCCCGAGATGATCGCCACCGCGACTACGGTCAGCGAACGGAACACGAAGTCGCCAGGGCTGACCGAGAGGGAGACGTCGCCGATGGGTATGCGGAAAGGATAGGCGCGGAAGTACGGGTAGATTATCCCGAAGTAGAGCGCCGTGCCGAGCGCCACGCCCGCGAACGAGTAGATCGTCGCCTGCAGGACGTATGTCGATATCACCAGTTCCGACTTCACCCCCACCGCTCGCAGGATTCCGATCTCCTGTCGCCTGTGCGTGATATCGACGTAGATGATTATGAAGATGGTGACCGCGGCGATGAAGAACCCCACGACCGTCAGCAGGGCGTTGATGGTGGTGAAGCTATCGGTGACGGTAGCGAGCGACTGGGCCGCCTGCTCCCATGTGAAGAACGTCCCGCTGACGCCCGCCCGCTTCAGGCGAGCGATCACCTCTTTCTCGTCCCCGGTCTTGTCGGTCCTGATGACTATATCGGACGCCCGGTCTGCGGTCTCGGGCGCTATCCTGTCGAGGGCGGCCCCGGTGATGAACGTCCGGTCATCGGCCTGGTTCGATTTTGTCTTGAAGATGCCCCTCACGATGAGGTTATGCTTCTGACCGCCCAGGAGAAGTGTCAGGGTGTCACCTACGCGCACCCCGGTGAACGATACCTCGCGGCCGTTCTTCGTTGCGGATGCCGCGACGTCAGCGCCCACGACTATCCCGGTGGTGTCCCCCGGCTTCAAATACGAACCCTGCACCATCTTCTTCGAGACGTCCGTGACCGTCTTTTCCGCATCGGGGTTTATCGCGGTCACGGAGTAGTCTCCCTTGGCTCCCTTGAACTCGAGGCTCCCCGGGACGTCGAACTCGGCAGCGGCAGACTTTACGCCGTCGACCGCCACGATCTGTTGCACCGCCTTCCGGCTCCCGTCTATGAAGTCTTTGCCGGTGGCCGGAGTCATCGTGATGTTACCGGTCCTGAAGGCGATTATCTGGTTGTTGTTGCTCTCGATGACGCCGTTGAACAGCGAGTTGATGAATATAAGGTTGATGAACGCGATCGCGAGCAGGAAGATGATTAGCGCCAGCGTCCACTTGTTGGTATGCCGCAGGTGCCTGATTATGAGGAAGAAGGGAATACGCCTGTCACTCTTCATGGGCGATCTCCCCGTCCGACAGAGTCATTATCCGGTTGCCGTAGACGGTCTCCTCGAACTCATGCGTTACCATCACGATTGTGTGGTTCGCCACCTTGTTGAGCAGCGAGAAGGTGTCAAGAACCTCGTGCGCGGCTACCAGGTCGAGGTTGGCGGTCGGCTCATCAGCGATGACGACCGACGGGTCGTTCATCAGGGCCCTGGCGATTGCGACCTTCTGCTGCTCACCTCCCGATAGCTGCCTCGGGAGGTGGTCCACCTGTTCCTCGAGCTCGACCGCCGCCAGCAGTTGGCGCGCCCTTTCCTTGCACTTGCTCGTCTTCTCGATCATCATGCCCGGGAGCATGACGTTCTCTATGGCGGTCAGTTCCTGGATGAGGGCGAACTCCTGGAAGATGTAGCCGAGCTCGCGCAGACGGATGTGGTTGCGCTCCTTCTCGTGCATGGTCGAGACATCGTGCCCATTTAGCCAGACGGTGCCGGAAGTCGGCCTATCGAGAAGGCCAAGCTGGTGGAGAAGGGTGGACTTGCCGGACCCGTTACGGCCGGTGATGACGAGGAAGTCGCCCTGCTTGATTGTCAGGGAGATTCCCTTCAGGGCTTTTACTCGAACCTCACCAAGATGGTATGTCCTCGTTATGTCATCGACGACGATTACGTCTTCGGCTTCTGTCATAGCTTCACTGGTTTCTGCTCACTACGCTCCAACCTGGACCGACGCGGATTTACTTCTACACGGAGTTTCCGATTCCTCACCGCTCTACTCGCTCAGGCAATAGGAATATCGAAAGGCGGGGCGCATACCTTGAACGCGGTCGCGACTATCCTCGGACGCAAACAATCCCGCTCCGGTCGGCATGGGCTCGTGGTTTTAGACCTTACCGTGGCCGGACCGCTACATACCTTTGAACTCGGGGGGCCGCTTCTGCAGGAACGATGTGATGCCCTCGACCACGTCCCCGGTGCTGACCGCGATGCCCTGCAGGGAAGCCTCGCGGTCCAGGGCCGTAAGCAGGTCGGAGTCGAACGACTTATTGAGCATGGTCTTCATCATGCCGATAGCCCTCGTGGGTCCGGCCGCCAGCCGGTGGGCCAGTGCCAGGGCCTCTTCCATGAGCTTCTCCGCGGGAACGACCTTGTACACCAGGCCGATCTCAAGCGCCTTTTCGGCCGTGAGGTCCTCACCGAGGAACATGAGCTCTTTCGCCTTTGCGAGCCCCACCAGTCGGGGCAGGAAGTAGGTTCCACCTGCGTCCGGCACCAGCCCGCGCCTCACGAACACTTGAATGAATTTGGCCGTGTCCGCCATGACCAGCAGGTCGCACGACAGAACGAAGTTGCAGGAAGCCCCAGCCGCCGTCCCGTTGACTGCACCGATGACAGGCTTCTCCAGGGACCACATCGCGGTGATCATCCGTGAGTAGCTGAAAGTTGTCAGGCGCATTCCCAGCGCTGTGTGCGCGTCGAGCCTGGTGCTGCCCTTGCCGGTCAGGTCGGCCCCGGTGCTGAAAGCCCGCCCCGCGCCGGTGATGACCACGGCCCGGATGCTGTCGTCCGTCTGCGCCTCCTCGAGGAGGTCGCCGATGCCCCTGACCATTCCGTAAGTCAGTGAGTTCATTATCTCCGGGCGGTTCAGTGTGATTATCTCGACTGCGCCGTCTCGTTCCACAAGCAACTCTTGCTCTTCCATCTCTACTTCCTTTGTCTCGTATCTGAAGGTCTCTCGAGGTCCAGGCCGTCGTCCCTATTTTCGGCGACCTTGTATCGATGGTTTCGCCCGGTAGCATTTTAGCACTACCCGGAATATCCGGTCGTTGCAGAGGGCTCCCGCGTGGTATCATTCAGCCTGGAATCTGACAGGGGGACAATCATCGAAGAGATACTTTTCAACAGGAGTGTCCAGGTCGATGCATTCGACGAGGGCGAAAACATGCGCGTCGTCGGGCGGCTCTCGGACAAGCGCCTCGGCGAGCCGCTGCACGGCCTGGAGGTGCAGATGCAGGTCTCGGTGTGGGACGGCGTGATCAAGGAGATCTCCGGCACAATGCCGACCTGGCCCATGGAGGAATGTAAGCAGGGGCTCAAGAGTCTCGACGAGCTTCTCGGCGCACGCATAGCGCCCGGCTTTTCGGAACTCGTCCGGCGGACGATCGGCTCCAACCGCGGCTGCAGCCACCTGGCGGCGCTCATCCTGAACATGGGCAACACGTGCATCCAGGGCCGCGGAGCCTACTTGCGCAAGCACGTGCCGGACAACGCGGCGAGGGACAGGGCGATGGCGCAGAATGCCGAGGAGCTCGGGCTGATCGACTCGTGTGTGGCATGGCACGAGGACGGTCCCATAGTGCGACGCTGGCGCGAGGAACATCCCGAGGACGACCCCAAGTACTGAGCCGGCGTCTCCAGGCCGGACAAACGGGTTCGACAACCAGCCAGCGAAATCCGTGAAGTTCGTCGCAGTTCAAGCCGAAGTAATAGAGTGGACGGACACGGGTGTCGGCGTCGTGGTCCCCGCGATGTGCGTCCCTGGTGAAGTGGTACTCAGCAACTCCCAGGGATTAAGCAATTCTGTTGTCTTCACTCCGCTTCCAGAGATAACTGGGATTGAGCCATCGGGGGGCCGCGTCGGCGACACCCTTATGTCGTCCTGACAAACGCTGGGCCGACCAGGCATCCTTTATTCACCCGTGTAAGCAGGTGGTCGCTTTTCGAGAAAAGACGCGATGCCCTCGACGGCATCGCTGCTGTGCAAGGCTCCCGAGACGAGAGAGTCGATCTCGGCTTTGGCCTCGGGGGTCAGCGGGGCGGCGCCCGCAAGCAGCCGCAATGCCCTCTTGTGACCTTTGAGAGATTGCGGCGCGTTTCGCGCGATGGTGTGCGCGAGCTCTTTTGTGAACCCTTCCAACTCCGCGTCGGCGACCAGGAAGTCGAGCATCCCCATGTTGTAGAGCTCCGGCCCGGTGAAGTATTTCGCGGTCAGGAAAAGCTTGCGGGTAACGGGGAGACCGAGCGTCCTGACGAAGCGCTCGAGACCCTCGGGCGGGTAGACTATGCCGAGCTTGGCGGGGGGCATGCCCATGCAGCTCGCGCCACAGCCGACGCGAAGGTCGCAGGACATCGCCAGCTCGCACGCGGCGCCGACGGCGTGCCCGCTGATGCTCGCGATCACGGGGTATGGGAACGACTCTATCGCGGATATCGTCCAGCGCAGCGGACCGCCGGCGCCGATGAGCCGCTGGTTGTCCTTCGGGGTCATTGAGGCCATCATGCGAAGGTCCATGCCGACAGAGAACCTGTCGCCTGAGCCGCGCAGGATAACGCACCTTGTCTCTCCCGCACCCGCGAGCGCTTCGAGGTTTTCGACTATCGCGTCGAGGACGGCGGCGTTGAGCGCGTTACCCTGCTGGGGTCTGTTGATCGTAAGCCACGCTAAGGGGTCGACCCTTTCGACAAGGAGCTCTTTGTTGTTGGCCACGGTGCCTGCGCCTCCTCTACTCGATTGCCTGCTTCTCCAATCATAACGCGCCGTACCCTCCCGCGCGAAACGAGGTCAAGGTGGGGTCAGCCTGTACACCACTCCTTTCTGGTCGTCGGTGATGAACACGGTGCCGTTCCGGTCGAAAAGGATGTCTACAGGCCTGCCGAGCTTGGTCCCGTCGGGCCGGAGCCACCCGGTGATGAAGTCCTCGATGCCCTGGTAGCCGCCCTGCCGGTCGAGCTTTACGCGGACGATCTTGTCCCCGGTCGGCACCGAACGGTTCCACGAGCCGTGGAACGCGACGAGGAGGTTGTTGGCATACGCGCCAGGCCAGCGTGCAGAAGTGATGAAAGCGAGTCCCAGCGGGGCGGAATGCGCCTGCAGATCTATATATGAAGGGGTCATCCCGGTAACGGGGTTTTGCCCGGGCGGGTACGTTGTGGGATCGAACTGCGTGTCCTGGATATTCTTTCCGTAGAAATCGGGCCAGCCGTAGTTGTTCCCGTCCTTGATGATGTTTATCTCGTCGGGGGGTACATCATCACCGAGATTATCGCGGCCGTTCTCCGTAGCCCACACCTGTTTGGTCATCGGGTGAATCGCCATGAAAACCGAGTTCCTCAGGCCGATGGCGTAGGGTCGGTAGCCGCTCCCGTCGGAGTTTGCGATGAATATGGCGGCGCGCGTGGAGTCATCGGCGTTCGTCACGTTGGCCGACGAGCCCACCGCGATGAGCAGCTTGTCCTGGTCGGGGGGCGGCAGGAACATGATTGTGCGCGTGACGTGCACACCGCCTGAGGGCAGGTCGATTATCTTCCGCTTGTTGCTCGCCTTTAGCGTGCCCTTGTCGTAATCCCAGACCGACACCTGGTCGTTCTCCGCGATGTAGAGCCTGGTGGGGTCGGAGGGAAGGAAGGCGATGCCGTGAGGAGTGTTGAGGCCGTCGGCCACCACCACTTTTTCGTCCGCCACCCCGTTGTTGTCGCGGTCGGGAAGGGCTATGACCTGCCCGCTGTCCATGGCGCTGACCAGCAGGTTGCCGGCGCCGTCCCAGGCCAGTACCCGAGGCGTCCGCAGGCCGTCCGCGAACGTGGACATCGAGAAACCGGCGGGAAGAGTCAGCGGCAGGCCCGTGGTGTTGCCCCCTCCCGATGCCGGCGGCCTGGAGGCGGGCTGCGTGCCCGTCGAAGAGGTCTTGCCGCTCTTGCCGCACGACGCGGCGCCGAGCACAACGACCAACACCAGCGAAACAAGAATCAGAAGACGGACCGGTATTCTTCTCATCACCACCCCCCCGCGACTCGATTCAACGGGGCGGCGGCGATTCCTGCCCCGGTTCGCGCTAGGCGGTCCGGCGGGCGGGCGCCGGGGGCCGGCGGTTCTTGTCATCGTTGCCCTCGAGCTCCGTGACGCCGACATCACCGGCCTGATCGAGCTCCTCGCGCTCCTTGCGCTCCTGCTTGCGGTGCGCCTTCTCGGCCTTTCGGGCGTGCCTCTCGGCCTTGTAGCGGTGCTTGAGCTCGGAGACGAAGTACTTGTTGTTGGATTTCCACTGGTTGATGGTGTGGTGCGCGTAGATGGTCACGGCCATTTTTCTGAAACGGAAGGTGAGCCCCAGCTTCCAGCACTGGAAGAGGGAGTAGAACTTGCGCATCGCCTTCAGGCCCGTCTCCTTCTGAAGCTGGAACGGCGACATCTTGGCCGGCTCGAACACCACGTGGTGCCCGCTGAACTTGCCCCAGTCATCCACGAAGATGCGCCCCTGCTGGCACAGCTCGTCGTACGTTTCCGTTCCCGGCATCGGGGTCAGCACCAGGAACTGCACCGTATCGATGCCGCACCTCCTGGCGAACCGCACCGTCTCGCGGATTGTCTCCTTGTCGTCGTCGTCGGAGCCGAGCACGAACATCCCGTGGACCGTAATCTTGTACTTGTGAATGACCTCGACGGCACGCTCGATGTCCTCGACTGTCTGGGACTTTCGGAACGCCTCAAGCGTGGCCGGGTTCACCGACTCGACGCCCAGGAAGAGGTTCTTGCAGTTGGTTTCACGCATGAGCTGCATCAGTTCCTCGTCCTTGACCACGTCCACCCGAGCCTGGGCGTGCCAGTGGGGTGTGATGCCCTTCTCCTTCATCTTGCGAAGAAGCTCTTTCGTATGAGAAGGGGACGCAGTGAAGTTGTCGTCGTAGAAGAATACGGAGCGCTTGGGCTGGCGCGCGCAGAGCACCTCCAGCTCGCCTATGACGTCGTCAACCTCGCGGAACCTGTAGCGGCGGCCGAACATGCTGGTGACCGAGCAGAACTTGCAGTCGTAGGGGCAGCCGCGGGAGGTCATGATCGGTATGACCTTCAGCTTTTCGAATCCCTCGATAAGGGTCAGGTCGGGCCATGGAAGCGACGAAAGGTCCGCTATCCTCTCGCGGTCGGGGTTGTGGCGGTGCTCCCCCTCCTCGATGTAGGAAAGGCCTTCGATATCGGACAACTCGCCAACGCCTGTCGACAGGTACTTTATGAGCTCGATGAACGTCCGCTCTCCCTCGCCGCGCACGACGTAGTCGGCACCTTTCTCGAGCCCCTCGTCCGCCAGAAACGAGACGTGCGCCCCGCCCAGTACTACGGGTGCGTCGCTCATGCGTTTGACGCGCGCGACGATATCGTAGGCGACGGGCGCGGTGGGGGTGATAGTCGATATCCCCACCAGGTCGGCCTCGTCTACCTCGCTCCAGTCCAGCGACATCTCCTGGAAGTAGATCTTTACCTCGACGCCCAGTTCTTCCTGGAGCACAGCCCCCAGCAGCGGGAGCCCCAGGCGCGGCAGTTTGAACTTGCTGAAAACATGAAAGCCCGGGGCTTTCGGTTCTATGAGGACTACTTTTTTTATCATGTCCTTTCTTGGCAATGGACGCCAAGCCCTCCAATCTGGAATTCGAGATTTGATCCGTAAATCTTGCCGCCGCTACTATTCATTAAGATACTCGTCGAGCGTCATGACCTGCAACCCCTCCACCGTCCCGGGACCGGGTTTCACGGTTACAAGAGCCGTGGCTCCCGCTTCGAGCGCGGTCGCAAGGATGATGCAATCCGCCATTTTCAACCCTTGCTCGGCACGCAATATGGCGGCGCGTGAAGCAACCTCCATGTCGACGGCCACCATCTGGAGATTGGGCATCTCGTGAAAGAACATGCGGTAGAGGTCGACGAGGCTGTCCAGGCCGCGCTCCATGGGCCGGATGAGCACCTCGGCAAGCGTGATGGTCGATACTATCCCGGTGCACTGACCGTCCTGCACCCGCTGGAGCACCTGGCTGGTCAGGTCGGACTTCTCCGCACCCTCGAAGTGGTGGATGAACACCGATGTGTCGAGAGCAACCTTCTTGTGGTCGGCAAGCTCTTTCTTTACGCGCTTGTCTTTTGCCACGACTCCCTCTCCCCCTCGAGGTACTCTCCCGACTCGGACCCGGACCAGACCTCGGCGCCCAATCCGCGCGCGAACTCAACGAGATTCCGGGGCCTGGGCAGCATGACGACCATGCCATCCCTGCAGTCGAAAACGATCTTGTCGCCTTCCTTGATCTTGAGGGCGTCACGGGCCTTCTTTGGTATGACGACCTGGTACTTGGAGCTTACCGTCGCGGTGTCCATCTTCGCTCCTTGCTTGATATTTCTTCTTGGTGGAGGATTCTAGCATGTGTACTACCATTATGCAATATGTAAAGTCATTTGAGCATTGGTCTTACTTATTTGGATATTGTAGTAGGAGTTCAGACTCCTTCGTTCAGCGCGCGTCCGGCTTTGGAGAGAGCGGGGTAGACATCGTGGAAGGCGGCAAACAACTCCTGGTAACGTGACGCGTTGGCGGGGTCCGGCTGGAACGTCTCGCGGAGCTTGAGGATCTTCTTTATGTGCTTGTAGTCGCCGAATATCCCGAGACCGACCGCCACCGCCAGGGCGACCCCGAGCGCACCGGCCTCCTGGGGGCAGGCGAGCGCTTCTACGGGCTTGCCCGTCACGTCGGCCATGATATGCATCCATATGTCGCTCTTGGCCCCGCCACCGATCGCGCGAAGGGACTTGATGGGCATGCCGTGGCGTTCGACCTCCTCGACCATCCACCGAAGATTGTAGGCGACTCCCTCGTACACCGCGCGAAGGAGGTGCTCGCGACGGTGCTCCAGTGAGAGGTTGAAGAAGGATGCCCTGAGCGTCGTGTCGCCTACCGGCGAGCGCTCACCGAACATCCATGGCGTGAAGACGAGGTTTTCCGCCCCGGGTTTCACGCCGGCGACTATCTCGTCGAGGATGGCGAATATCGCCATCTCGTCAGGACCCGCCCTCTCTCTTTCCGCCGCTGTCGCGAGGTTGTCGGCGAACCACTTGAGGCAAAGGCCGGCAGTCTCCGACTCCCCCAGCATGATGAACATCGATGGGTCGGGAGAAGCTACCGAGACAATCCCGTTTTTCGGGAGGTTCTTCGGTTTCGAGAGCGACAGGCAAAGCCAGCTCGACGTGCCGAGGTAGATATGCGCGTCGCCGTTCTCGAGGGCGCCGGAGCCGGTTGCGGCCGCGGGGATGTCCGCCATTCCCGCGATGACCGGCGTCCCTTCAACCAGGCCCATATCCCGGGCGGCGGCGTCGGTAAGGCCGCCGACGATATCGATGCTCCTGTGCACGGGAGGCATCTTCTCAAGCGGTACGCTCACAAGCCTCGCCAGCATCGAAGACCACTCGCGAGTCTTGTTGTCCAGCAGGCCCGTGCCTCCGGCTCCGGAGTGGTCCATCGAGAATTCACCGGTTGCCCGCAGGACCATGTAGCCCGTCACGTCGAGAAATGCGTGGGTATCGGAGAAAAGCTCGGGCTCCTTTTCCTTGAGCCAGGCCAGCTTGCACACCACGTCCTTGCCGGTCGGAAGAGCTCCCGCGATGAGCGTGAAGATACGCTTCCCTCCGAGCCGGCGGATGAGGCGCTCGGCCTGTTCGTCGGCGCGGCTGTCGAGCCAGACTATCGCGTGGCTGAGCAGTTCGCCCTCCGCGTTCACCGGCACTATGCCTATCATCTGGCCCGCGAAGCCGATGCCCCTGATCCGGGACGGGTCGACGCCTGTTTCATCGAGTAGTTGGCGCGTGCCGGCGCTGACGGCGCGCCACCAGTCCTCAGGGTCCTGTTCGGCCCAGTTGGGCCTTGGGTAACTGACCTCGTAAGGCTGGAAAGTCCCCGCCATGAGGTTGCCATCGGTATCGGCGAGCACGGACTTGCTGCCGCCCGTGCCCACGTCGTGCCCGATGAGAAGATCGGCCATCCGCCCTCACGATCACAGGTTGAAGTCGATGCTCTGTGAGTTTCCGTCTTTGTCGATGTGTTCGATGTAGATGGGGACGCCGCCCTCGCCCATGCTCGTGCCTCTCAGGACCTGCCCGGCGAGCTCGAGCATATCGGTGGGCACTACGCCGGCCTCGGGTGGGAAGACTCCTTTTTCGGTGATCTGCCCGCGGTTCATCATTACCGCCCCGATAGCCGCCGGGATACCCGTGCCCTCGCCGGCACCCGCGCCCTTCGAGAACATCGAAAAGACATACGCATGAGGGTCGCCGTCCTTGACGCCCTTGACTTCGACCTTGAGACACCCGGTCGGCTCAGTGAGCCCCGCTGCCTCTATGAACCCTGGCCGCCTGGAGATTATATACTGGACCGCGAACTCGATCGGGACGACCTCGCGTCCCTGAACGACCAGTGGCTCCTCGGTGCATATGCCGAGGGCCACGGTGTCCATGGTGAGCTGGAAGTAATCGAGGGGCAGCACGAACCCCATGTTGGTGACGCGTTTGATGCCCTCGATGTTCTTCGGCATGGTTATCGTTTCGGGATGCGGATACGGGTAGACCGGATAAGTGCCGATGCCCTTGAACTCCGTCTCCGTCACGAACTTCCGCCCGCTCTCCTCCAGCATCCTGACCGTGATGAACTCACCGTCCACGAAGAGCGGGATATCGCTTGTCATGGCGTGGATGCGGTGCTTGATGACACCGCCGCCCTCGGAGGGTTCGCCGCCGTGCGCGTGGTAGATGTTTACCTCCTCGACCTGGTCGAGCATCGTGTCGGCGCACCAGCGCGCGATAACGTTCGCCATGCCTGGCGAGTTGCCCATGCCGATCAGGGCGCTGATCCCTGCAGCCTTTGCCTCGCCGTCGAGCTCGAGCATGCGCTCGGTCGCGTCAAGGTCGTCACAGACATCGACGTAATCCACGCCCGCTTCGATTGCGGCCATGAGTATGGGAGGTCCGTACGTGTAGAAAGGACCGACGGTGTTCAGTACTATCTTCGAGCCCTCTATCGCGGCCTTGAGACTCGCCGGATCGTCGGCGTCGACCTCGATGGCGGACACCTTGTCGCTGAGGCTTTCAGCGGCTTCACAGGCAGCGTCATAACGCTTCTCGCCTATCACGATCTCGTCGAAGAAGTCCGACGAGTCAAGGGTCTTGACGGCGACGCTCCCAATGCCGCCGCATCCCCCGAGCACGGTTATCTTTGACATGTCAAACCTCCGGACTTCGTGGTGCGGTTGCCTCTTCAGGCGCCCGTGAACCCATCGAATATGCGGACCGCCTCGACCGCGTCACGGCCCAACGCGTCCACACCCATCTTTTTCGCCAGTTCGTCTGTCGTACAGGCGCCCCCGATGGCAATCTTGACCTTGTCCCGAAGGCCCGCGGCCTCCAGTGCACTTACCACTGCCCTGATGGATTCTACCATCGGCGTGAGCAGGACAGAGAGCCCCACAGCGATCGCGTTGTTGGCGCGGACGGCCTCCACGATCTTATCCTCGGGAACGTCAGTCCCGAGGTCTATCACTTTGTAACCGGCGCTGGAGAGCATCGTGCCGACGAGGTTCTTCCCGATATCGTGGATGTCGCCTTTCACCGTGCATAAGACAACGGTCCCCTTGGCGCCCATGCTGCCGGCCTTGAGATGAGGCTCCAAAACCTCGAGCCCCTCCTTCATGCCTTCACCGGCAAGCACCAGGTCAGCCAGGAAGTACTCTCCGCTTTCGAAGAGCTCCCCGACGCTCACCATGCCTGCGCACATGTTCTCGAGTATCACGTTCGGGTCCTCGCCGGAGTCGAGCGCGTCTCGCGCCAGCGGAGCGATCGCGTCCAAATCGAGGTCCGCGACAGCCTTCTTGACCTTTTCCAGGTATTCCCCCATGGATCCCTCCCTGCCACTCTCTCTTCTTGAGCCGGTTCTCGCAGGCCCCCGGCTCCAGGCGGCTGCCAGAGACCGCCCTCGAGCTCCATGACTTCCCCCACGAAGGGGAGAACAATTCAGGTAATGACTACTATACGCTCAGTGGGTAGCGCCCGTACTCGCGGCCCGCTTCCACCATCCATCGAAGTCTCTCGACCGATATCGCCGGGTGGCTGTGGTCCGGGCCCAGAATGTAACCGCCCCCCGGCCCCGCGTCGTGTATCGCGTGGCGCACTGCCTCGAAGACCTCTTCCCTGGAAGCGTCGACAAGTACGTGAGAGACGTCGATGTTGCCTATCAGGCACATCCGGTCGCCGATGAGCTCCTTTGCCCTGGAAAGCTCCATGCCGGCGGTCGGCTCAAGCGGGTGGACAGCATCGAACCCCCAGTCGGCAAACCGCTCCAGCAGGGACTCTGTGTTCCCGCAAGAGTGGATGACGATCTTCATCCCAAGGGCATGGGCCGTCTCGGTTACCCGCCGGTATGAATCGCCGAACAGCTCCTCGATCATCCTGGGGTTGAGCATCGGGCCGGAGCGATAACACAGGTCGTCCGTGTAGATAGCGCCCGGTATACCCGCATCGGCTTGAGCCTCGAGTAGCACGCAGAAGAGGTCGGTGTAGAATCTCACCATGCGGTCTACCAGGCTTCGCTCCTTGCGGATCGCGATGACGAAGCGCTCGAAGCCCATGGGCTGCCAGATGCTCTCGAAGAGCCCGTAGTTGCAGAAACCGAAGATGAACAGCCGGTCACCATATTGACTCTGGATACGGCCGAAGACCTTGTTCACCTTCTCCGGCAGGCGGAAGATCGGCTTCTTGTCCCAGGCGTCCCATGCGGCAGGGCTCGTTATCAGGCCAGTCCGGTAGATAGGGTTGCCCATGTTGCCTTTTTCGTCCATCGCAAAGTCGTTCACGCGGCCGAATATATCCGTGATAGTCCTGGAATCGTCAAGGCGCAACGCCGGGAAGTAAGGTAGCCAGGCAGAGTCATAACCCATCTTGACGGCAGCCTCCGCGCCAAGGTCCGTCAACTGCTCGAGGACCTTGTCAAGAACGAAAGCGGTGTTTACGTGAGGCAGGACCTTATCAAGCAGATCGGAGACGCGCGGTTTGGCGATGATCGGCCCGAGCGGGCTCGGCTTCTTGCCGAGGATCTCGGTGTCAGTTGAGAATTCGAGCATAATATCGAAGGTAGGTACGCGGTCGGGCTCTCGGAGTTCGAGTGCGTCTCGCACCCTCTCGTGGCTCGCTGACATAAGCAGGATCCTTTCGCTCTAAAGCGATTTCATGTTCTCCGATTCCGCCGACTCCTGTCAATGCGCGGGAGATAAAATCGGGGTCAGGTCTTTTATTGTTTGTCACCATGGTTATCTTGAGGGGGGGGTCAGGTCTTTTATTGTTTGTCAGCATGGTTATCTTGAG
>DATCGY010000236.1:0-8743 GCA_036508635.1 Candidatus Anoxymicrobiaceae bacterium | reverse complement strand
ACGATTGCATCACGATCGATCCTAAAGACGGACCTGTCGGGGCCGCCCGAAGGCACGCTGGTGATGGGAAGGTATTTCGACCAAACCGACGTCAAGGCACTTGCCGCCATGACCATGACGCAGCTCAACATATTCCCGCTTCAGGCAGGCAAGATGCCGGGTGACGTTTCGGCGGCGGACAAGAAGGTGCTCACAAAAGAAGCCCTGGTGACCAAAGCTTTGAGCAAAAAGACCTTTGCCGGTTACGGCATGCTCAAGAATGTCTCGGGAAAGCCCGTCGCCATACTGAAAGTCACAGCGAACAGGGACATCAGCAACCAGGGCGTAAAAAGCCTGTTCTATTTTTTCCTGACTTTCGGGATTATCGGAGGCGGCGCGTTCCTGCTGGTAGAACTCATCCTCGAGCGCGGCGTCTTGAGCCGTATAGCCGGGTTGGGGAGTCAGATAGGTCATATCAGCGAGGGTGGGGGTAACGCGCCCGTCAAGAGCGAGAGGGTGTGGGTCTCAGGCCACGATGAGATCTCCAGCCTTGGCAATAGTATCAACTCGATGCTGGACAGGCTCGACGATGCGCAGGGTCGCGTGCTCGGCAGCGAAGCGAGGTTCCGGGACATCGCGAGTAGCAGCGCCGATGTCATGTGGGAAACGGATGCGCGTGGCAACTACACTTACTGTTCTGAGCGCGTCGAAGATCTGCTCGGATACCCCCCCGAAAAGGTGCGCGGCAGGCATTTTACGGCACCGTGGCCCGAAGAGGAAAGACGGCGCGCGCGCAAGATGATAGGGATGATCGCTCTCAGGAAGGAGCCGATCGTTGACCTGGAGGTCAGGTCCCGGCGGAAAGACGGTAGCGAGGCGATCATCCAGGTGAGCGGCGTACCGGTACTGGACGCGGACGGGGCGCTAAAGGGTTACAGGGGGGTCGCGAAGGACATAACGCTACGCAAGCAGTCCGACAAGGAGCTGGTGGAGAGCGAAACGAGGCTCAAGACCATTCTATACGCCATACAGACCGGAATACTCCTGATCGACGCGGAGACCCACGAGATAGTCGATGCGAACACCGCCGCGATCCGCATGCTGGGCTACACAAAGGAGCAGTTGATCGGCTCGGTCTGCCACAACTACGTCTGCACGACCGAAGAGGGAAGTTGCCCGGTGACAGACCTCGGCGAAACGCTGAACAATGCCGAGCGCATACTGCTGACCGCCAGTGACGAAAGGAAGCCGATCATAAAGACCGCCGTCAAGGCAACGATCGGCGGGCGCGCTTACCTCGTCGAGAGCTTCATGGATATAACCGAGCGGAAGCAGGCGGAGGAAGCAGTCGAGAGGGCAAAAGAGGCGGCGCTTGCCGCGAGCCGGGCCAAGAGCGATTTTCTGGCAAACATGAGCCACGAGATACGGACGCCGATGAACGGCGTCGTAGGGATGATCGAGCTACTGCTCGACACCGACCTCAACTCCGAGCAGAGGGACTACGCCGAAGCCGTTCGCAACTCCGGAGACGTTCTCCTTACCCTGATCAGCGACATCCTGGACTTCTCAAAGATAGAAGCCCAGAGGCTGGACCTGGTAGTAGCTCCATTCGCGTTGCGCGAGAGCCTGGGATCCACGATGAAAGGTCTTGCCGCGCGCGCGTATGAAAAAGGCCTGGAGCTGGTCTTCGACGTCGATCCGGAGGTGCCGGAGAACGTCATCGGAGACGTCGGGCGCCTGCGGCAGGTACTGATCAACCTTGTCGGGAACGCCATAAAGTTTACAGACAGGGGAGAGGTGGTCGTCAAGGTCGAGCTCGTGTCGATGAACGATGATCGAGCATCCGTCCTCTTCGCGGTATCGGACACGGGCATCGGCATCGCTCGCGAGAAGCAGGAATCGATCTTCGAGGCATTCACCCAGGTGGATTCATCGCCGACGCGCGAGTTCGGAGGGACCGGGTTGGGGCTGTCGATATCTTCCCAGCTGGCGAAGCTCATGGGAGGAAGCATCTGGCTCGAGAGCAACCTGGGGAAGGGTAGCACGTTCCACTTCACAGTACCTCTTGAGATCAGTTCGCGACCTGCGCTCTCCGAACCGCGTCCAGTTGTGGAGAAGATAGACCTCGGAAGCCTGGAGACGCTCATCGTCGACGACAACGCCACCAACAGGCGAGTGCTCTGCAAGATGGTTGAGAGCTGGGGCATGAAACCCACGCTTGCCGAGGGTGGCCGCGAGGCGCTCGAAGCGCTCGAAGCTTCGGCCTCTTCCGGAAGGAGCTTCGACCTGGTCCTGCTCGACGCGCGCATGCCGAAGATCGCCGGCTTTGAGGTCGCGGAGAAGATCAAGCAGCATCCCGTTCACCGCTCGGCTGCAATCCTGATGTTGACTTCCGCCGCCATGCCGGGAGACAGGGAGCGGGCGGAGAAAGCCGGAGTTGCGATATCGCTGACCAAGCCGGTGACTTCATCCGAGCTCCTGGACGGGATCGTAAAAGTGATAGGTAAATACGCGACGGTGACTATCATGGCCGGAGACTGCGATGAGGAAACTCTCGAAGATTCCGGCTCGCGACGGAAGCTGCGCGTGCTGCTAGCCGAGGATAACGAGATCAACAGGCTGGTGGCCGAGCGCATGTTGGAGAAAGAAGGTCACTACGTGACCAGCGTCACTACCGGAGCGGAGGTGCTCGAAGCACTGCGATGCGGGCGCTTCGACATCGTGTTTATGGACGTTCAGATGCCTGAGATGGACGGTCTCGAGGCTACAGCGAGAATACGTGAGGAGGAGAGGGTGACAGGTCGACATCTTCCGATCGTGGCAATGACCGCGCACGCCCTGAAAGGGGATAAGGAGCGGTTCCAGGCCGCGGGAATGGACGGTTACCTGCCGAAGCCCGTAAAGCAAATGGACTTAAATGAATGCATCAACGAATTCACCCTGACCGCGTCAGGCGGGCAGCAGCCCGACGGCGCCGGCGAGCAAGAAGATGACGGCAGGCCTGCAATAGACGAGGCTGCGTTCTTCGAACTGATGGGGGGAGACAGGACGCTGATGGAGGAGGTGGCCCGACTCTATGTTAAGAATTACTCTGTCCGCATCAAGCTGCTCAAGGATGCACTTGAACTGGATAACCCCCAGTCAGTCAGGCTTGCCGCTCACTCAGTCAAAGGTGCGGTTTCGAATCTGGCTGCGCCGCAGGCCATCGAAGTGGCCAAGAAGCTAGAGAAGCTGAGTGCCAAGGGAACTCTTGACGGGGCGCTTCCTCTGTCCGAAGAACTCGAAGCCGAGATGGAAAAGATCGCGGCTTACTTCTTCGAGAACGGGTACGCGAGCCCGGAGTGACCTGAAAAAATCTACTCCGCATACCGCCGGCAGGTGCTCCTCTTGCGCCCTGCCTTACTGGAATACTTCGGCGGGGGCATCTGGATGGTCGGAAGGCACCACCGTGGTCCCGAAATCAACTACCGTCCAGCTTCCGTTCTCCTTCTTCAGAAGCCACGTAGCAGCGTCAGTAGATCTGTCTGTGGGCTGCATGTCCACCCTGGCCCAGCCATCGACCACCTTGACCGCGAGGACGCTCAATTCTCCGATCGAGGGGTTGTTTGCCCTGGCGCTTGCCATCGCGGCGTTTATCGCACCGTTTACGTTGGAGTCGCTGCTCGGCGAGATCGGCTGTACTTTCGGCGAGGACTGCTGGGTGTTGTTGGTTGCATTTCCCGACGTGGGCTGCGACTTGGTCTGTCCCTGGGTGGCGACCGGATGGGTCTCGCTGCTCGTTGAAGCTGTTTTTTTACCGCAGCCCGAGATGGCAAGAGCCGACAGCGTCAAGGCGAGGACGCAGGCCGCAAGCACGGATATCTTGAAGGCTCGATGCATGGCAACTCCCGGTGATGTTCTCATTGAATCATTCCACGCTTGAACCTGGCTGCCCTCCATGGACCTCAGATCAGTCGAGTAGCGCCGCTGCCGAAGCGACGACGTTTTCAACCGTAAAGCCCAGATGAGCAAGGGCCAAGGGACCTGGCGCCGAGACGCCGAAGCGGTCCACGGAGATGATCGCGCCATCCCGGCCAACATACCTGTGCCACCCTAGAGACACTCCGGCTTCAATCGCCAGGGTCTTCATCCCTCGTGGGAATACCTCGAGGCGGTACGACTCATCCTGCTCGTCGAAGAGCTCCCAGCTCGGCATGTCCACCACCCTGGCCGTGATCCCATCGCGGGCAAGGGCTTCGCGCGCATCGAGAGCGAGCGCGACCTCGGAGCCGGATGCCGCAAGTGTGATGCGGGCTTTCTTGTCTTCTGCCAGGACGTACGCCCCGCGCGCGAGCCTCTCGGCGGGGGCGAAGCCGTTCCTGTCCAGCACGGGAAGGCCCTGCCGGCTGAGTATGAGGGCGGTGGGTCCCTCGCGTTCGAGTGCGACCCTCCATGCCTCGACGGTCTCGTTCGCGTCCGCCGGCCTTATGACGGTGAGCCCCGGTATCGCCCTCAGCGAGGCGAGCTGTTCGATGGGCTGATGGGTCGGGCCGTCCTCTCCGACGCCGAGGCTGTCGTGAGTAAAGACGTAGACTACTCTCAGCTTCATGAGGGCGGCGAGCCTGATGGCGGGGCGCATGTAATCGGAGAAAACCAGGAATGTGCCACCGTACGGTATGATACCGCCATGGCGCGCCATGCCGTTCATGACTGAGCCCATGCAGTGTTCCCGCACCCCGTAATGTATGTTGCGCCCGGAGAAATCGCCCCCCCGCACGCTCTCGTAACCTTTTAGAGTGGTCACGTTGCTGGGGCCCAGGTCAGCAGAGCCGCCTATGAGCTCCCAGACCACCGGCGCTACAGCTTCTATGACCTTGCCTGACGCCGAGCGCGTAGCGACGCTTATGCCGGCTTCGAACACAGGAAGGGCGTCCGACCACTCGTCCGGGAGCCTCCGGTCCATGGCACGCGTCCACTCGCTGGCGAGCTCCGGGTGGTCTTTGCTGTACGCCTTGAAGCGCTCGTTCCATTCCTGTTCCTGGAGGCGGCCCAGTTCGACCGCTTTGCGCATGTGTTCGAGCGCCTCCTCGGGAACAAAGAAATCGCCGCTAGCGGGCCACCCGAGGTTCTGCCTCGTCAGAGCGGCTTCCTCGGGGCCGAGCGGCGCTCCATGCGAGGCTTCCGAGCCCTCGAGGTTAGGGCTCCCGCACGCTATATTGGAGCGGATGGCCAGCAGGCTCGGCCGTGATTCGTCCAGCCTCGCTTCGGCGATGGCGTCCGCCACTGAATCCATGTCGTTGGCATCCGGCACCGAAAGAACGTTCCAGCCGTAGGAACGGAACCGCCCGGGTACGTCCTCGCTGAAAGTGAGGTCGGTGCAGCCCTCTATCGTGATGCGGTTGTCGTCGTAAAACAGTATCAGGCGGCCCAGCCCGAGGTGCCCGGCAAGCGAGCATGCCTCGGAAGCGACTCCCTCCATGAGGTCGCCATCGCTGCAGATCGCGTAAACGTAATAATCGGTGAGTTCGTATCCGGGCTGATTGAACCTGGCGCCGATGAGCTCCCTGGCGAGTGCCATGCCGACGGCATTCGCAACGCCCTGACCGAGCGGCCCCGTGGTGACCTCGACACCGGGGGTCGCGCCGAATTCGGGATGTCCCGGCGTGATGCTTCCGAGCTGGCGGAACTGTTTGATCTGGTCAAGTGGGAGCTCGTAACCCGTCAGATACAGAAGGCTGTAAAGGAGCATCGAAGCGTGGCCCGCGGAGAGGATGAACCTGTCCCTGCCTCGCCATCCGGGGTTGGCCGGGTTGTGCCGTAGAAACCTCGTCCATAATGTATAGCCGACCGGCGCCAGGCCCATGGGCGCGCCGGGATGGCCTGACTTCGCCGCTTCGACGGCATCCACCGTCAGACATCGGATCGTGTTGACACAGAGTTGGTCGAGGTCTTCGCCGGCCTTCATCCGGAGGTAGCTCCTTTCATGGTCATCAGGACCGAAGGTGCAACCTCCGGTAGATTTCAACCGATACTATAAAGCAAAAGGGCTGACCCCTGCACTAAGTGGCGCCGCCGAACCCGCGCCCGGTGCTGAACCCGATCGCACACAGCGGTGCCAGTGGGAGTACGATTCGATGAACGCGTCGCACCTCATAGACCCGTCCGTGTACGTCTATGCCGCACAGCTCGTGTTCGAACGGACCTGGCCCGGCCGGGCTCTCGACATGGTATCCCGCCTCTTCCCGCAGATCATCTCCTGACTCTCGTCATAGGAAAAGGGAGATGCATTGTATAATGACATATGCCCGTTGATAGCAAACCCGGACGGAACACATGGAGACGGATATGCTTGATGCAGAGTTGAGGCAGTTGATAGAGACGGATAATTTCGCGTCCCATCTGGGGGTGGAGCTCGTCCTGGTGGAAGAAGGCCATTCGATAGCCAGGATGAACCTGGACTACAGGCACCTCAACTTTCTCGGGACGGTTCATGGTGGAGCGATCTTCGGGCTCGCGGACGTCGCTTTTGGGGCTGCCGCGAACTCGCACGGAAACAAGTGCATGGCATTCCACATAAGCATCGAGTTCCTCGGTCCGCATGGTGACACCACGTATCTCGAGGCTGAGGTTAAAGCGGCGGGTCGCGCGGGGCGCGCGCTCCACTACGAGATGGAAGTGCGCAACTCCTCCGGGGAGCGGGTTGCTATCCTCGACGGCTGGGCTTACAGCACCAGGCATTCACTGACCGAATAAGCTCGATCTCAAAGGTGTGCGACGGCGCGCATTGAAGAACTCCTTCGCCGCCGCCGGCGTCTGACATCATCGAAGCGGGAATTGGCGCGGGAAACTCATGTAGGTTGCCTGGACGGCCGAGAAACGTACTGGGAGAAAGGCGCGGCGGCGCCGGAACCGGAAAGACGAACGGGTACTGCTATGACGAGAAGAGCGACGGCGTTGATAGCGGGAATGGTTACGCTTGTGCTCGTCGCCGCCCTTGCTCCGTTGGGCCAGGCCGCGGCAAGCCCGCGACGCGCCAGCGTATCAGGCCGGAAACTGGGTTTGAAGCCCAGCAAGCCGCCTGTGGACCGTCGTTTCAAATCCCGGGGCTCGTCGGGTGGCAGGGCCATCGCCTCTTCAGTCGATTTGTCGGCTGATGCGCCACCCATAAAAAACCAGGGGTCGCTTTCGAGTTGCGCGGCCTTCTCGACCGGTTACTACGCCAAGTCGTGGATGGAGAAGGTGGAGCACCCGTCCTGGGACACGAGCAGCCAGCAACACCAGTTCAGCCCCTCCTTTGTCTATAACCAGATAAACGGAGGCACCGATGGCGGCGCCAGCCTGTACGACGCGTTCCAGCTCCTCGCCGATTCGGGGGATTGCGACTGGTCGGAGTTCCCCTACGACACGAATTACACCAAGCAGCCTGATTCGACGGACAGGCAGGCCGCCGCCCAGTACAAGATCTCCAGCGACTGGGGTTATTTCTTCGTCAACTCGTGGAGTGGCGCACCGTACGCGTTCTCGAACGATGTAAGTCAGCTGAAGACCTGGTTGAGCGCCGGTCACCCTATCGTCCTCGGCTTACCGGTCTTCTCGGACTTTCCCGATTACGGAGGAAACGCCGAGTCCAGTTACTATCTGTCCAATGATTCCTATTCAAGCGGCCAGTTGGAGGGCCTGCATGGCGTGTTCATCGCCGGTTACGACGACAACGCGGGAGGCGCCGGCAAAGGGGGTTTCCTGGTGCTCAACTCCTGGGGCCCGGGCTGGAACGGAAACGGCAAAGTATGGCTCAGCTACAAGTTCGTCCAGAAGTGGGCCCTCGAGGCGTGGTACTTCAACGACCTCGACAGCACCCCCGTAGTATCGAACCTCGGCCCGAACGCCGGTGGCACAAATACGCTGGTGACCATCTCCGGAAACAACTTCGGCGCCCTCAGGCGATCGGCCCGCGTAAGCTTCCAGGACGCGTCGAGCGCGTCGGTCGTATCGTGGACCAACTCCCAGGTCAAGGTCAGGGTGCCCAAGGGAGCGACAAACGGAAACGTAGACGTCTATGCGTGGGACGGCGAGAGCTCGAACGGTAGACAGTACAATACCGACGGAACGCCAGTCCCGAACTGGCTTCTCGCCGAGGGAGCCACCTGGCCCGGCTTCGATGAATGGGTGCTGGTACAGAACCCGAATGGCGGCACGTCGCACGTCACGCTCACCTTCATGACGGGAGGCGGGCAGGTGCCGGGGCCTTCCTTCGCGGTCGGCGCGTACACCCGCGTCTCCGTCCACGTGAACGACTACGTGACAAACCAGGACGTCTCCACGGCGATAACCGTGACCTCGGGGCCTAACGTATGCGCCGAAAGGGCGATGTACTTCAATGCGCCCGACGGCAAGTGGGGGTCGCACGACTCGATCGGGGCGTCATCGACGTCGCAGGAGTGGTACCTGGCCGAGGGCGCGACGTGGCCCGGTTACGACGAGTGGGTCCAGGTCCTGAATCCCGGCATGAAGACGGTGCGGGCCAGGCTCTATTTCCAGACGCCCAAAGGGCAGATCGATGGTCCGACGCTGACTCTCGGCCCGCAGACGCGGAAGACGGTCCACGTCAACGACTACGTGGCCAACCAGGATGTTTCGACAGAGGTGCGCTCGCTCACGTCGGGCCAGGGAATAGTCGCGGAGCGCTCGATGTACATGCATACCGCGGACGGCAAAGTCGATTGCCACGATTCGATCGGGGCGACGGAGCCAAACAGCGGCTGGGGGCTGGCAGAGGGAGCCACGT
>DATCGY010000235.1:0-2985 GCA_036508635.1 Candidatus Anoxymicrobiaceae bacterium | reverse complement strand
CTGGACGGCGTCGACCTGGTGATAGTCGAGAACGTCGGCAACCTGGTCTGCCCCGCCGAGTTCAAGCTGGGGGAGGACCTGAAGGTGATGATACTGTCGGTGGCCGAGGGCCACGACAAGCCCCTCAAGTACCCCCTGATGTTCTCGGAGAGCGACGTGCTCATAGTGAACAAGATAGACCTTATCCCGCACACCGACTTCGACATGGACGCGCTGGAGGACACGGTCCTGAAGATGAACTCGAAGATCGTCATATTCAAGATCTCGTGCAGGACCGGCGAAGGCGTGGAAGAGTGGACCTCGTGGCTGTCGAAGAAGGTTAAATCGCGCTAGCCGTCCAGGCGCCGGTTACTTCTGCTCCAGGAAGTAGACGATGCTGGAGTCGGGGTTGGCGCCGAACTTAGCGGGGTTCATCACCCAGACCTCCGTCCGGGTGAGCTTCTCGGTCTTTGCCGTGCGGCGCGGCCCCGCCAGCCCGATTATGAACACGTGGATCCCGGTGTAGTTGGCGCACTCCGCGTAGTAAGGAAGCAGGACGGGCTCGCTGGCCTCGATATAGGTGATCATGGCCTCGAGCATCGCGCCGTCCTCGCCGGCGTCGACCATCATGTCAGCCATCTTCCTCTTGTACATGTCGCAGTAGTTGATGGCGTGGCTCATAGTGTAAGCGTCGGCGATCTCCTTTTTCACTTCCATGTTGTCGAAGGTGCTGCGCAGCGCGTTCTCGTCGTAGTTCGTGCTGCTGACCTTGACCGCGGGCATTATGGACGCGATCCCGCTGGGGACCATGCCGTTTGCTTTCTGCTCACCCGGGCTGGTGTTGAATTCGGAAGCGGGCGTGGAGGCGTTATCAGGGGTGCTCCGCGTCGCGAGACTGGTCTCGCCGACCTTTCCGCCCCCGCCGAACGCTATCACTACGATGACCAGCCCGATGATTACCGCGGCGGCGACTCCCGCCGACGCGAGCCCGCGTGCCGATGTGAAGAAACTGAGCCTGGCACTGAGCGAGTGCAGGGCCGGCGCGGCCGAATCGGCGGAGGTGCGGAGGACGGCCGCGATCCTCTCCGCGGAGGCGTCGGGCATCTTGACCGCCTCGAGGGACGAGAGCGCGCTTGCCGAGAATTCGAGCTTCTCGACGGTCGCCTTGCAGTTCTCGCAGCCATCGACGTGCTTCCGGACGGCGTCCGCGCGCTCGTCAGGCAGTACTCCATCGACGTATTCGATTAGCGATTTCCTGAACCGGCGGCAACTCATCTTCCTACCTCCATCCCCCGGTTAGACGGAACGCTCATCGCCATTGTTCCTTATGTGGCTCGAGAACTTCAGCAAGTTTTATCCTCGCTCTGAATATCCTGGACTTGACGGTCCCGACGGGAAGCCGAAGAAGGCTCGCGACCTCGTGATACTGCAGGCCTTCCAGCTCGTGGAGCACCAGCGGCTCGCGCAAAGACAGCGGCAGTTCCATCAGGGCTGTCTGGACCAAGCGCTTGGCTTCCGAGGCGATGGCTACGTTCTCGAGGCCTCCCGCGTTGACCGCACCCGGCTCGCGTGGCTCGGGCGGGTCGCCTTCCTGGCTCAAGAGTTCCGGGCTTCTCTTCTTTCGACGCAAGTAGTCCCTGGAACGGTTCATTGACACCCGGTAGAGCCAGGTGGAGAAGGAGGACCTGCCCTGGAACTGGCCGACCTTTCGCATGACCTGCAGGAATATCTCCTGGCACAGGTCCTCGGCGTCGGAGACGTTGCTCGTCATCCGGTACGCCAGCGAGAACACCTGGTTTCGATAAGTATTGAACAGTTGCTCGAGGGCGGCGAGGTCGCCGTCCTGCGCGCGGGCTACGAGTGCGTCATCATCGCCCTTGCGCACGTTCTGTTGAGGTTCAACCATGGCAGGAATTATACCATTACCACCAAACGCGACATTCGCGCGGGCATTGCCTGTCTTCAAAGCGTTGGGCTAATATTTGTTCGTCCCTCGGGCCAGGGCGCAATCGGGGTCGAGCCCCGGCCGCGCCGCCACAAACGACAATGACCCGACGCCTTTTTGCAAAATGCAAAAAAGAGGTTTGACCCCCATTTTGCATGCTTGATTCTCGGAGGATAGATGGCAGAGCGTAAATTGATGACCGGCAACGAGGCCGTTGCGATGGCCGCACTGGACGCCGGGGTGCTTTTCGCCTCGGCGTATCCCGGGACGCCCTCGACCGAGATACTGGAGGTCTTCTCTAAGCAGGAGGGTGTCTACGCCGAGTGGGCGCCCAACGAGAAGGTCGCCCTGGAGGCCGCGGTGGGCGCGAGCCTCGGTGGCGTCCGTTCGCTGGCGGCGATGAAGCACGTCGGCCTGAACGTGGCCGCCGACCCGTGGTTCACCCTTCCCTACATCGGCGTCTCCGGAGGGCTGGTGGTAGCCAACGCCGACGACCCCGGGATGCACTCCTCACAGAACGAGCAGGACAACCGCTACTACGCCAAGGCCGCCAAGGTTCCGATGCTGGAGCCCTCCGACAGCCAGGAGGCGTACGACCTCACCCGCGAGGCATACCGCCTGAGCGAGCGCTATGACACGCCGGTCATGCTGCGGCTGACCACTCGCGTTTGCCACTCCCGCGGGCAGGTGGAGCGATCCACCCCCGAGAGACCGGCCCGCATCACATACAGCAAGGACGAGGTCAAGCGGGTGATGATTCCCGGGCACGCGCGGCTGCGGCATCTGGTCATGGTCGACCGCCTGGCGGAGATGGAAGAGTTCTCCAACGAGTTCTCATTCCAGCGAGCCGAGCGCGGCGCGGGAGACGCGGTGGTTGTTACCGCGGGCGTCGCCTACCAGTACGTCAAGGAAGCGTTCCCCGGGGTGAGCATCCTCAAGCTGGCAATGACCAACCCGATGCCGAAGGGCCTCATCACGGAGTTCTGCGAGCAGTTCAGCGACGTGTACGTGGTCGAGGAGCTCGAGCCCTACATCGAGGAGACGGTCGCGGGGCTCGGCCT
>DATCGY010000234.1:0-7316 GCA_036508635.1 Candidatus Anoxymicrobiaceae bacterium | reverse complement strand
CTTCGATGCCGCTCTCGATGTCAATTCACTCGTGGAATGGGAGCTGTCGGAAGAGGGACATCTGAAGATCGAGGTAAAGCCCGCCTAGACCTTCGCGTTGTTTGGTTTTCACGCCAGGACCCCATATGAGATTCCGGGGGGACCTTCCCCCCGGAAGGATACAGGACCCCCCTGGTTCGAATCCCTCTCCCACCGATCTTCATCGAAATGCTTGAATGTGACGTTAGGGTTGCCGTGGCGGGGAGAGGGATTCGAACCCCCGGAGCCTTGCGGCTCATCTGTTTTCAAGACCGCCGCAATTCAAACCCGTACTAATAGAACCCTATTCATGAATACCCTGATCACTCCAAGAAGCAAGAGAAGCAACCTGTACCGGAAGGGATTCGGTCAAACTTTGCTTGAATCCATTAAACCCGCATGGTTAATGGAAGTTGGCTCCCCGGGCAGGACTCGGCCCCACCCTCCTTCGTCGGGCGGTGACCCCAAGTCCAGGCAGCCGCTCCGCGGCGCCTTTAGCTGCAGGTTCGAGTCATGCCCGGTGAGTTATGGTGATGGTGTTGAAGAGTGTTGGCTCCCCGGGCAGGACTCGAACCTGCAACACACTGGTTAACAGCCAGTTGCTCTACCGATTGAGCTACCGGGGAGAGAACTCTAATCCGCAGTAACGAAATCTCATTATAGAGAAGGTGTCTGCATGGGGCAACGTCGGAATGGTTGTCATATTGCCCATCTGGTGGAGCTATGGATTTTAGAGAATCCGGGAAGATTCAGTGGGCCCGGGTGTTTTCACGACCAGAAAACGGAACGGTTCTCCACCCTCGCTGAACAACCGGTGCGGGGAACCGGCCGGGCACTGGACCAGTTGGTCCTCTGAAATGTAGACCTGCTCGTCGTTTATCTCAACCGTGCCGCTCCCCTCCAGCACGTAAAAGAACACGTCAACGGGAGCGATGTGCTTTTTCTGGCCCTGGCCATGCAGGAGCTTTATCTCGAGAACGAGAGCGTGTTCCGTCTCGAGCAGCTTTCGGATGTCTACATCGTGGGGGGTATCCTCCACTTCTTTTTTCTCGTAACTGTGCACCTCTATCATCAATGCCTCCAGTAAACCCTTACATCGTCGAGCAAAATGCGGACAACAGCGTAGATTAGATTAACACACAAGGGAAGCAACGCGATCCAGTTCAACACAACCAGGGTCAGACCTGTTTTTCAAACATAACCAGGGTCTAGTTCCGTGGGCTCAGGATTGTCCGGGTTTGGGCTCGGGCTCCGGTTCGCTGGAGTCCAGGCCGGCGGGGCGGCCTTCGGCCAGGGCGGCGGCGCATTTGTCGGCGTACGGGCACCACTCGAGACAGCCCATGTCCAGCCGTGGGTTCGGAAAACGGTAACCGCAATGCGGGCACTTACGCGATGCGTCGTCCTTGAAAAACTCGACGGGGTGTTCACAGATAGGGCAAGGTGCCTCGAAGATGTCCTCCGGCTTCCAAAAGAGTGTGTTCTGTCCCGGGCAGATCTGATCGGCCATTATTGATCACCACCGCTCTCGACCTTGACCGTCTCGAGCACGTCGCCTTTGATGCCGACTTTCGTAAGCGTGAGCGGGATATCTTTGCCCGTCTCTTTGAGCGACTCATGAACAAGGTGAACGAGACCGAAACAGCACGGCACTTCCATGTAGACGACCTCGATTGATCTTATGTCGTTGCGCGAGAAGATCTGGGTAAGTTTCTGCCTGTAGAAGTCGGCACTATCGAGCTTTGGGCATCCGATCATCAGTACCCTGTCCGAGAGGAACTTCCGGTGGAAGTCGGCAAATGCGAAAGGAACGCAGTCTGCCGCTATGAGCAGATCGGCACCCTGAAGGTAAGGTGCCTTGGTGGGGATCAGCTTCAACTGCACCGGCCAGTTGCCGAGCTGTGAGCTAACCGCTGAAGGCTCGCCCGGCTCGCCTTTCAAATCGACCAGCTCGCAGCGCTCGATGGTCCTGGGCGACGAGCCGGGACAGGCTGCCGGTGCCGGCGTCTCGGATTCCATCGAAGAGAGCCGTTTCTTCACGGCTCGTTCGCTGAAATCCGCGGCCTCGCGCTGCTCGACGGTGATTGCATCCTGGGGGCATTCACCGATGCACGCACCCAGTCCGTCACAGTAGACGTCGCTCACAAGGCGAGCCTTGCCATCGACTATTTCGATCGCTCCCTCGGCGCACGCGGAGGCGCATTCCCCGCATCCGTCACATTTCTCCTCATCGATCTTCACTACATTTCTTACCGCCATTGATACCCCTATACGCGTCAACCAGGTTGGCACACCGCACCAGGCGACACAATGCCCGACGCGCCGGTCTTAGCCTGAGGTCAGGCTCTTCAGGATTCCTTCGGCTTGCCAGTATCCGCGGCTCTCCAGGTGCGAGGCCCAGGCAAGCTCCCCATCCGAAAGGAGTTATTGTTTACTCCGGCTCGAACTCGGATTTTTCCGCGCCGCAAACGGGGCAGACCCAATCCTCGGGAAGGTCTTCGAATGCGGTGCCGGGGGCCACGTCGCCGTCAGGGTCCCCTTTCTCGGGGTCGTAGACATAGCCACAGACCTGGCATACGTATCTCTTCATCGAATCAATCCCCTTTCTTCTGTGATTCTGGTGCCCTGTAGGTGGGAGCGGCCTTGGGCGCTACGCCCTTGTTGGCATGGTACTGTGCATACGTCAGTGGTTTGCCATCGGTGAGCACCTTGCCACTTGTAACATCCCCCGCGAACAGCGTGTGAGTTCCTACATCCATTTTGTCGAACACGCGCCCCTCGAAGACCGCAATCGCGTTCTCTGTTACGCAGGGGCAACCCGTTGTCCCCTCGAAATGCTCCACGCCCGCGAACTTGTCGATATCGCGTCCGCTCTTGAATCCGAAAGTGCCAATGAACTTCATTGGTGTGTTCTCGTCGAGCACCGAGATGGCGAACACACCGCTCTGGTCGAGAAGGTCGTGAGTGTAGTTGTCCTTGTTCAGTGCGAAAGCGACCCTGGGCGGATCGGCGGACACCTGTATCACGGTGTTAGATATCTGCCCGTTTGCCTTGCCGTCAAGGACGGTGGTGACTATGAAAATCCCGTAACTGATGCTCCAGAGTGATTTCGGATCCATCTCAGCTTCCACTGTCGACCACTTCCTTCAGCCTCTTCGCTACCGCGGAGCCGAGGTCCCGGCAACTCGCCAGAGCCTCGTCGTCCGGTACGAACTTGACGCTCAACGGGTCCGCTACAAGCTCGACCTTCATGTCGGTCAGGATCTCGTTGACCTGCTTGTTCCCCTCTCCGCTCCAGCCGAAAGAGCCGAAAGCCGCACCTACCAGGTTCTTGGGTTTGAGGCCTTTCAGGTAGGCTAGAACATCAGCCACTGACGGAAAGAGCATGTTGTTGATCGTGGGCGAGCCCACGAGAAGAGCTCCCGCCTCGAGCACCTTGGTCACGACGGCGGCACGGTCGTTCGACTTGAGAGACATAACCTCCGTAGGGACGCCCTCGTCCTCCAGCGCCTCGGCTATCGCTCTCCCCATCTTCTCGGTGCTGCCCCACATGGTGTCAAAGACCACTACCGCATTCAGCTCCGGCTTCTGCGTAGCCCACTTATTCCAGTGTTCAATGATCCTTGCGCAGTTGTCCCCGCGCCAGATGGGCCCGTGGTCGGGGCATATGAGATCGATCTCGACCCCGAGCTTCCCTACCCTGTCCAGCAGTTTGAGGATGATGTTGCTGTAGGGCAGTAGTATGTTCGCGTAGTACTTGGCGCTTTCCTCGAAGACCGGGCAGTCGACGATCTCGTCGGCGAACCTATCACTCGAGGCAAGGTGCATGCCGAAACCGTCCTGTGAAAAGAGGAGCTTGTCCTCGGTCAGGTAGGTTATCATGCTGTCCGGCCAGTGGATCATCCTGGTTTCGAAACACGTGAAATGCAGACCGCCGAGCTCCAGGCCCTCGGAATCCTTTACCGCTGTGATCTCATGGCCCGGGTCCATCTGCGCCGTCAGGTCTTTGACGCCGAGCGTTGACGCAAAGACCTTTTCCGGCTTGATCGCCTCGATGACGCCAGGAAGCGCTCCGGTATGGTCCATCTCGGAGTGGTCGGAGATGAGGTAGCGGATGTTCTTCGGGTCGGTGACGGAGGCGATGCGGGACAGCAACTCGTCCTTGAACGGAGCCTTCACGGTGTCTATCAAAGTGATGTCATCGCCTACAACAAGATATGCGTTGTACGTCGAGCCCCGCGGCGTCGAGTATCCGTGAAAGTCCCTGATGTCCCAGTCGATTGCCCCGACCCAGTATACGTGATCGCTTATCTTGACGGCATTGTATGGTCCGCCCATCTCGCAGTTACCCCCTAGGTATCCTCTCCGAAAGCGTGGCTGTTATGCCTTCCACAATCCGTGCAGGTTGCAGTGCTCTCTCGCAACGACGTCGGTCTTGTCCAGCGGGAACGTAGCTTCGGGCTCATCGCCCACGCTGAGGAACGCCACGTGTATCTCCTCGCCGTCGATCGCTTCGATCCACTCGATGTGATGCTCCTCGATCATCGGATGAGCTACGCTCCCAACCTTGACCTTGATGCCGCCGTCGACTTTCTCGATCACGGGAACGTGCTTCTCCTTTGCGGCATCAACGGTGTTCTCCACGAGCAGCTTCATGGATTCGCCGCAGCAGACAAGCGTGCCGCCACCCTCCCGGAACACCTCAACGATGTTTCCACAAACCTCACACTCGTAAACCTGCAAACGCTCCGCCATCGTAGTTCCCCCTTCCTGGCCGGCCGAGCCGGCATCGCATGATTACCCGGCGCCTTTCGGCAACCGCCGCTTCCGAATTCGACAACGCCGGTGAATTCCCTATTTGGGTGGACGAAGGTTGAAAGCTCAAGTGCGTTCACAACAACTCGAGCATCATCCGTAAAATACACCCCCACCATGTCCCTTCCCCCCTCGAGGGGAGGAAGAAATGAACTTCTCGAGTCTGGTGAACTACCAGTTCTCGGCGAGGAGCTCGTAGTAATCGCGCGGATGAGCGCACGCCGGGCAGGTCGCTGGAACTTCCGCGCCCTCGTGCAGGTAGCCACAGTTGCGACATCGCCAGACGACAGGCTCAGCTTTCTTGAAAACCGTGCCGGCTTCAACGTTGGCGAGCAGCCCCCTGTAGCGTTTCTCGTGTTGCTTTTCGGCTACTGAGATCTTTTCCCAGACTATCGCGATTTCCTCGAAGCCCTCCTTACGGGCTACGTCCGCGAAGTTCTTGTACATCTCGGTCCACTCGTAATGCTCACCGTCCGCAGCAGCAACGAGGTTCTCGGCAGTGGTGCCGATAACCCCCGCCGGGAACGACCAGCTCACCTCGGCGGTGCCACCCTTCAGGAACTTGAAAAAGCGTTTGGCATGTTCTTTTTCCTGGTTGGCGGTCTCCTCGAAGATGTCGGCTATTTGGATAAAGCAGTCCTTGCGGGCCTTGCTTGCAAAGTATGTGTAACGATTCCTTGCCTGCGATTCACCGGCAAAAGCGGTAAGCAGATTGACCTCCGTTTTCGATCCTTTCAACTCGGCCATATCTCCTCCTTTCTTCCATCACACATAAACACGAATCAAGCAAACGGTTCATTGCGTTCCATCAACACCGGCCAGAAAACCTTCTATTGATTCCTCGTCACGGATCCCCAACCGAGTCAGTGAAAAATCGTATCGCACCGGGTCGCGCGGCACAATCCCACGAAAGCCCTCGGTTATCTCAAGAGCGGCGCGCAGGTCTGCGCTCTTGCGCGAGGTGAACCCCAGGCTCAGCCCGACCTTGTACATGTGCGTATCCAGCGGAACGACGAGCTTCGAGCGTGGCACGCCGGTCCAGCCGCCCGGATCTACACGGTCGTGTCGCACCATCCACCGGAGGAACAGGTTGAGCCGCTTACAGGCGCTGCCCCTGGCAGTGTCGGGAAGCAGGAAATCACAAGACTGATGCGCCATGCCTGTCAGCTCCGAGGTAAAGCGCGAAAGAGCCGGTACTACAGTCCTATCGCTCCTGCACAACCCCGACGTGAAACCGGCGTTCAGCGAGCCGTGTTGCTCGAGCATCCGTTTTACTCCGACGAGCAGCCCGCCCAACTCCTCGCCCGTCGTGAACCTGTGTTTGAATCCGGCGAGTGCTCCGCCAAGGGCGCGCTCGGAGGAGCACGCGACGAATGCGCAAGGAGATGGGCCGATGGCGTCGAGTACCGTCGATACGCTTCGCAGTATCATCTTGACCTTGCCGTAGGCGAGGACCGATGCAAGAAGGGCCACTATCTCGCGATCCTCCAGGGACGCGTAGTGGTAAACGAACTCGAGCGGGTCCGGGTGTACATATTCACGGCGATTATACTTCCTATAGAGCCGTTCGAGCAGCTCGTGTATGCCCCGCTCGTCGTTCACTGATTCCAGGTGTCAACCTTCCTCTTCCATCTGCACCATGTCTCCTTCAGTGAACAGGTACTCCTTGAGCTCCCCCGAAAAAGCTTCGTCTCTTCTGCGCAGCCACTCGAGTAGCATCGAGGCGTGCTCCTTCTCCTCGTCACGGTTGTGCTCGAGGATCCTCCGGAGCTCGTCATCCTTGGTCGCAACGGCCCGCTGGTGGTACCAATCGACAGCCTGGAGCTCCTCGATCATGGATACTATCGCGCGGTGGTAGTTGCGCGCTTCCTCGTCTATAAGCTCGACCGGCTCGTGATATGCTTCCGCGCACATGAAACCCTCCTCTCATCCCTGTGGACGAAATAACCTTGCATTCCTAGGATTTACCGCCGTGTGAGGATTTCCTCCCGCGAGACCGGGGGTTAGTCTTCTATGTAGTCGCGAAGCCGGCCGCTTCGGGAAGGATGGCGCAACTTGGAGAGGGTCTTGGACTCGATCTGGCGTATGCGCTCTCTGGTGACTCCGAATACGCGACCCACTTCCTCCAGCGTTCGAGGCTGGCCGTCAAGGAGACCAAACCGGAGCTGTATCACTCTCTTTTCGCGGGTGTTCAGGTCGTCGAGCACCTCTTCGAGCTGCTCCTGCAGGAGCTTGAAAGCCGCAGCATCGACTGGTACGACGGCTCCGGAGTCCTCGATGAAGTCACCGAGGTGGCTGTCCTCTTCCTCCCCGATGGGCGTCTCGAGAGAAACAGGCTCCTGGCTGACTTTCAGTATCTCGCGCACTTTCTCGGGGGAAAGCTCCATCTCGGCCGCGATCTCCTCAGGGAGCGGCTCGCGGCCCAGGTCCTGGAGCAACTGGCGCTGCACCCTGACCAGCTTGTTTATCGTCTCGACCATGTGCAC
>DATCGY010000233.1:0-2263 GCA_036508635.1 Candidatus Anoxymicrobiaceae bacterium | reverse complement strand
GCGGACGAGCGTGACCGGCGAGCGCTGCGCATACACCTCACTGATAAAGGCACCAAGCTTATCGAATCTCTCCTCCCGGTCGCCAACGAGTTCAACGACAACCTGGAGAAAGGGCTCACTAAATCAGAACGTTCCGCGCTCGAGAAGTTCTTCCACATGATAGACGAGATAGAGGCCTGAGGGCCTAGCCACGTCGGCATAGATCGCAAGATACATAAAGGGGTCCGGTTCCGTGGACAAAGAAACCACTGACACCCAGCAGAAGTACGAGAAGCTCGCCCGGCACCTCGACCAGTTCATCGTCGGGGTCCCCTTCTCGCCCACACTCATCGAGATACTTAAGATCCTTTTCCCGGGCGACGAGTTGGAGATGGCGCTCAGAATGTCGTTCGAGAACAAAACCGCCGCCCAGCTTGCCAGGGAAACCGGTGAGGACGAGGCAACCGTGCGCGAGAGACTAGGCCGGATGGCGAAGCGCGGCACCGTATATACCGAGCAACGACCCGGAAAGGATCGCACCTACCGGCTGCTGCCCAGCGTCGTCGGCTTCAGCGAAACACCTTTCTATGCGGGCAACAACACCGAGACCACCAGGGCGCTCGCTCCTCTTTGGATCAAGTACGTAAATGAGGAGTTCGGCGGAGAGCTCGAGCGAGGCATGCCTCTGGTCAGGGTCATCCCCATCGCGGAATCGCTCAAGGACGCATCTGAGATCCTGCCTTTCGACGCGATCAAGGATAAGCTCGAGGGGATCAAATTCATGGCGGTGGCTTACTGCCCGTGCCGGCAGATGAGACGTTACGTGGGCGAGGGCTGCGAACACTCCCTGGAGACCTGCCTGCACTTCGAGGACATGGGGCGCTACATGGTCGAGCAGGGCATGGGGCGCCAGGTCGACAGGGACGAAGTGCTGAAGATACTGGAGGAGGCCACGCGTGAGGGTCTCGTCCACGTGTGCGACAACATCGACGGAAGGCTCAGCACCATCTGCAGCTGCTGCTCCTGCTGCTGCGTTTTCCTGCAAACCAAGAAGGCTTATGGACGGGACAACATCGCGCGCTCCAACTACGTCGCGTCGATCGAGGTTGAGGACTGTGCCGGTTGCGGCACCTGCGAGGAGCGCTGCCCGATGGGAGCTACAGCGGTCGGCGAAGACAAGGTGGCGATTGTGGACGGGGCGACGTGCATTGGATGCGGTGTCTGCGTACCTTCGTGCAGCACCGGGGCGGCCGGTCTCGTGTTGCGCGAGGGGGCGGCCCCGCCGCCGGACGCGGTCCAGTTAGTCACCGCCAGGATCAAGAAATAGAAAAAGCCCGTTGTCGCGCCGGACGCCTGCGCGCGACATACGGGAGACCGAACGGAACCTGCAATGGAGGGTCTGATGGATGTTTATGAACAACTGAGACAGCAACTGGATAAACACCCCAGCGGGGCGCCTGATGGCCCCGGGATTCACGAGATACTTTCCATACTGTTCACGCCCGAGGAGGCGCGGGTCGCCTGCGGCATGACGTTCCGCCCGAAGGCGGCCGAGTTCATCGCGAAGCGGGCAGGGGTCTCAGTAGAAGAGGCCGGCGAGCGCCTGGAGAGTTTGGCGGACAAGGGCCTCCTGTTCGCGCGGGAGAAGGACGGCGAGTGGGGGTACGCGCTTATACCGATAATGCCCGGCGTCTTCGAGTTCCCCTACATGAAGGGTGCGAAGGACGGAAAGCTGGCGCGCCTGGCCGAGCTCTGGGAGACGTACCTTATGGTCCACGCGCGTGAGCTTGCGGATACCGGCAAGCCTATGATGCGGGTGGTGGCAATCCAGGAAGAGGTCGAGAACGAACCAAGAGTGCTCACCTACGAGATGGTCGACAAACTGATAGACGATGCGAAGGTGGTCGGGCTCGCCCACTGCGCTTGCCGCACCGCGTTCGCGCACTGCGACGGCCCGCTAGAGGCGTGCATGCTCTTCGATGAAACCTGCAAGTTCCTGGTCGACAGGGGATTTGCCCGCTACATCGAGAAGGACGAGATGAAGAAGCTCCTCCGAGAGTTCGACGCGAAAGGGCTCGTCCACAACGTAAACAACTCTCAAGACAAGCTGCAGTTCATCTGCAACTGCTGCTCGTGCTGCTGCGGATTCTTGCGCGTGACCAAGGCCATCCGTAAGCCCGCATTCCTGGCGACCTCGGGGTTCATCGCGAAGGTGGACGAGGCCCTGTGCTCCGGGTGCGCGGTGTGCGAGGACCGCTGCCCGATGGACGCCATCGAGGTGGTT
>DATCGY010000232.1:0-19508 GCA_036508635.1 Candidatus Anoxymicrobiaceae bacterium | reverse complement strand
CGTACTCGACCACGGCCGGTACGTCGACGACACCGCCGATGTTGGTCCCGCAGCGGCAGATGACCGCACCTATCCTAGGCTCTTCGCCGGAGACGTCCCTCTCCGGAGGGTACTCGGTGTGCGCGATAAGTTCACACCGGCAGGCCCCGAGCTTCGATGAAGCCAGGCCGGCCGAAGCGCTCGCCTGTATGACTGAGTCGGGGATGTCCTTGGGGCTCTCGGCCGCGCCGCACACGAACACACCGGGGCGCGAGGCCTTAACCGTCAGGAAATCGTCGGACTCGATGAACCCGTGCTCGTCGAGCTCGACGCCCAGAGCCCTCGAGAGACCATCGTTATCGGGCGTGATGCCGACGCAGAGCACGACCATGTCGAACTCCTCTTCGACCGTGTTGCCGTCGGGGTCGGCATATCCCACGAGGATGTTCTTTGAAGGCTGCATCTCCTTGGCGTACGAGGCGAGACAGCGCACGTAGCGCACCCCCTGCTCATTCTTGGCTTTCTGGTAGTACTCCTCGAAGCCTTTGCCGTAGGTGCGCATGTCGATGAAGAATATCGTCGGCTCGATGGCGTGAGCGTGCTCTTTGGCGATCACCGACTGCTTGGTCGCGTACATGCAGCAAACGGAGGAGCAATATGAGTTGCCCACCGTCGAGTCGCGGGAACCGACACACTGGATGAACGCCAGCTTCTTTACCTCTTCGCCGTTCGAGCGCCTCACGACGTGGCCGCTGGTCGGCCCGTTCGCGGCGAGTATCCTCTCGAACTCGACGCTCGTGACGACGTCGTCGTAGACGCCGTAGCCGTACTCGGCACGGGCCGCCGCGTCAAAAGGTTGATAGCCGGACGCCACTATGATTGAGCCGACCTCGACCGTCTCGGTCCGCTCTTTCTCCTCGTAGTTGATGGCGCCCGCGGCGCACTCTTCTTTGCAGTTGCCGCACTTGCCCTTGAGCAGGTACAGGCATTTCTTGGGGTCTATGAAGGCAGCGCCGGGAACGGCCTGCGGGAACGGGACTCTGATAAGCGGGGTCTTGGAGAGATTTGCGTTGTAAGGGTCTTTGACCTTGACCCTGCAGTGCTCGGTGCAGATGCCGCAGCCTGTGCACTTCTCGACGTCGACGTAGCGGGGCCGCATGCGGAGGCTCACCTTGAAGTTGCCTGGGTCGCCCTCGACCCCCATCACATCTGTCAGCGTTAAGATCTCTATGTTGGGGTTGGACCCTACCTCGACCAGCTTCGGCGACAGGATACACATCGAGCAGTCGTTCGTCGGGAACGTCTTGTCGAGCTGGCCCATGACACCGCCGATTGATGGGCCGGAATCGACCAGGTAAACGCGATACCCCATCTCGACCAGGTCGAGTGACGCCTGAACGCCGCCGATGCCTCCACCGATCACCATGACCGCCCCGACCGGCCTGTCGCCGTCTGCGACCACCGGCTGTACGGCGGTCTCGGCAACGGGCTTTGACGGTACCGCAACGGGCTGCGTCGCCTGCTCGACTGGTGGCTGTGACACAGGTTCGACAGCCTTTGCGGCTTGCGGCTCAATTGCCTGCTCGTCTTTCGGCTTTTTGGCCGCGGCAGGCTTCCTGGCCGCTGGCTTCTTTGCGGGCTTCTTTGCGGGCTTCTTGGCAGGCTTCTTCGCAGGCTTCTTTGCTTCTTCCTTCTCAGCCAATTTGCTACCTCTTCTGAATCTCGATTAACCGGGTGCTTCGCACCTTCGCGGTCAACTATTTATCAGGTTAGACTGCTTCATCAGGGGCATGGGGTCGATGATATGACTCTTGAACCACCTGTCGACTCCGGGCCAGCCCATCGCCAGCGCCAGCAGCTCGGTGAAATAGAGCACCGGTATCTGGTACGGCAGGGTGAACGAGAACCTGGCCGGCTTCTGCCTCATCTCGAGGTTCGCGACGCACATGGGGCAGGCAGCCACGATACAGTTGGCGCCGGCTTCCTGTGCGCGCGTAAAAAGCTTGTTGACGAGCTTCTCTACTATGTCGCTCCTCGAGAGCGAGAGGCTGCCGCCGCAGCAGTCGGTCTTGTACGACCACGGCCTGACCTCGGCGCCCAGGGCCTCCAGGAACCGGTCGAGGTCGGTCGGATTCTCCACGGAATCGCAGAAGCATACCTCCGGCGGCCGCACGAGCAGGCACCCGTAGTACGGGACCGCCTTGAGGCCCTCGAGTGGGAGAGTGATGCGCTCTTTCACGGCAGCCAGACCGATGTCGTTGACGATCACGTCGAGCAGGTGCCTCACGCGACCTTCGAATCGTGGGTCGGCGCCCACTGCGGCCTCGACCTCGCGGGCCAGCGCCTCGTCGCCGAGGATGCGCGCCTGGGAGATCTTCATCCTCGAGTAGCACGCGGCGCACACCGTCAGCATGTCTTTGCCAAGGCTCTTCGCAACCGCCAGGTCTCTGCCCGGAAGCGCCACCGAAAGCAGGTCGTTGGTCATGTGCGCGGAAGACGCCCCGCAGCAGCTCCAGTCGGGAAGCTCGGTAAGCTCTATGCCGAGTGCCTCACACACCGCCTCCGACGAGTCGCCGTACTCCTCGGCGCTGCCGGACTGGGAGCAACCGGGGTAATAGGTGAAAGCAAGCTCGCTCACTGTTATTTCCCTTTCTTGGTTTTATTGAAGATGCGCCGCACGGACTTCCGGTCTTTCACGAAGTGCGGCAGTATCTTTATCTTGCCCCTGGCGACCATCACGGCGCCCAGTCCCAGGTCGTCGAACATGTGAGCGCCCGACAGGGGTTTGTACTGACCCATCAGGACACTCTCGTTGGTCTTGCCCAGCAGCCTGATGCCGTTGAGGAACGACTTGTGGAACAGGGGTATCCCGGGTTGGGAGGCCGCGCCCGCGTCGAGCGACATGCGACGCAGTCCGTCCATGACGCGCGCGATATCTATCTCGTTCGGGCAGCGGGTGCTACACGTCTCACACGAGGCGCACAGCCAGATCGTGGAGCACTTGAGAAGCCTGCCCTCCTGCCCGTACTGGACCATCTTCATTACCTCGTGAGGCAGGAGGTCCATGGCAAACGCCACCGGGCAGCCCGCGGAGCACTTCTTACATTGATAGCACAGGCGGACCTTCTGCTCCGTGCTCTCCTGGAGCTCCGTCTCCAGTTGCCTGTTAACAGTATTTATCATGTCGCTCCAATCCTTTAGATATCACTCCTGACCGATGGGTCATAAATGCTTACATCATATGCCTTCTGTCAAGCAGTAATAGATTGAAAGAGGTTACCACAACCGCAAAATCCCCGTATTGACAGATGGCAAGCGACAGCTCTTGCAGTAAACTTGCGCGTTAGTTCTCTTAGGCAAGTAATCGCTCGTACCTCTAATCGCACCATTTGTTCCCCGACAACCTCGCCGATTCCGTCAAATTGACCACTTAATACTTCGGTTGGTAGAATTTAATCGGATATTTGGAGTTCCAAGGGAAGCTGCTCTTTCGCAGTATTACCACTCTATATTAGGGTCCCTGGAGTTCCCTAGGCGGCGATAGGAAGGTACTATTATGTCTATTCAATTGTTGCTTCGCCGTGCGAAGAAAACGGCAGTCTTAACCACCGTCTTCGTGGTGTTTATATCGCTGCTAGTGCTCTGGTTCGGCACCGGCTGCGGCGAGCTGGTGGTAACAGAGCCCCAGCCCGGGACGGTGTGCCGGTGGGACTTCACAAGCTCCGTTGACGGTCTAAAAGTCCCTGCAGCATCTACCTGCCCTCAAACTACGACTCGACAAAGACGTACCCGATGTGGGTCGAGCTGCACGCACTCTACGCCATTCCGGTGTTGAACAACGACCCCAACGACCCGTTCTCGAACGAGCTCAAGAGGCAGGCCGACGCCAAGGGCGTCATCATGGTCGCGCCCTGGGGAAGGAACCTCCACAGCATGTTCATCGACGGGTATAAGACGACCGAGCCGAGTCTATTCGACAGCTTCGACAGTTCCGCGAGCTCCTGGTCTCCTGTCGGAGGGACCTGGACGCCGTACCTGGGCGCCTACCGGCAGTCCGACACCTCCCTGACGTGGAAAGAATCCGTGCGAGGCAACTCATCGGGCAAAGATTACTCCGTGCGCTGCAGGGTGAAAGACGACTCCGACCCCGCTGTCGAGACCGCGATCGGCGTCAACCTCAGGCGCCAGTCGACGGGCGACTGCTACCACGTGGACCTGTACAGAGATCCCACGCGAGCCAAGTTCGTGCGGTTCTTCAAGTACACCGGGGGGTCCTGGCAGTTGATGTATAAATACCCATACGACTGGGGGCCGCTCAACCCGTCCGACGGCTGGATCGCCCTCAAGTTCTCCTGCTACCAGGACTACCTCGAGGTGTACGTCAACGAACAGATAATCAACATGCAGACCGCGTATGACGCCACTCCGTACGGCTACGGGCGCAAGGTCCCCGGCACCGCGCTGCCGGCAGGAGATGTCAGCCTCAGCAGCTACGGTGGCATCCACGAGTTCGACGACGTGCGTATACAGAACGAGTACGAGTATGGCGAGCAGGATGTTCTCGACTGCCTCATGAGCGCGATGGAGAAGTACAAGATAGATCCAGGGAGGGTCTACCTCGCCGGGCACTCGCAAGGCGGGCTCGGCGCTTATACGACAGCGCTGCATAACCCGGACCTCTTCGCCGCCACCAGGCCGGCCGACGGTTTCACGGACCTGGCCTATGACTATAGCTGGCTCAAGACACACTACCCGACAAATCCAGGCATTCCCGGCTTCGCTTCGGTAAACGACGGCCAGTTGTCCGACTACATGACGGCCCTTTCCGGCGGCGAGCCTGACAGTTCTCATCCCGAGAGAGCCAGCATCTGGAACGAGAACAGCGCGCGCTACATCCTTGAAAACGCGGTCAATACCAACTTCCGCATAGACCACGGCACGACCGACGCGGACGTACCGAACACGTACGACGCCGTCGGCGTAGGCTGGTGGGTACCGTTCGGCCCGTTCTGGCTCCAGCTCGGGGCGCCCTCACCGTACAGCCCGGGGATAGCCACTTATCGCAACGGCAAGGACATCGCGGACTTGCTGGCGTCGTGGGCATCGGGCGACAGGTACCCGTCCACATACATCACTAACGCGTACCTGGGCCACGGCTTCATCGAACCGTATGGCGACACCTTCGATTACTTCCTGACAAAGACCGCAAACAGGCACCCCCTTGAAGTCGCCTACAAGACGTACGACAACACCAACAACGGTTCGTGGTGGCTGCGGCTCGAGATCCCATCGCCGAACACCAACCAGCCCGGAATGGCCAGAGTGATCGCAGACCCGACGACGAACTCGGCGGCTCTACATGCGAGGAACCTCAAGAAGATGTACCTCGACGTTTCCCGCATGGGGCTCGACAACGGCGCGGGCAAAACGCTGACATTCAAGGCCGACGACAATACAGCTCCCAACGTATTCGCTATCACCGACACTACCGGAGCCCTGGCACTCGAGCTCGACGGCACGTGGCCGGCCCAGTCGGGTTACACGGTTACCCTCGACGGGACGACCCTGGAGCAGGGGACCGGCTACACGGTTACCCCGGGTTCGATCACCGTAGACAGCGTGACGATGTCAGGAAGCCACACGCTGACCGTCACCGTTCCGGCATCGGTACCGACAAACCTCCTCTCGAATCCCGGCGCCGAGACCGCGGACTCAAGCTCCGGCCCGGCTAACTGGAGCAGCACCGTCAGCGCGGGCTCATCCGCTACGTTCTCGTGGGACGACCAGGAGCAGCACACCGGAAGCCGCTCGCTCCGCGTCAAAGATGCACAGCTCTCGGGCACGACGAGCTCGGCACTGTGGACATCCGACCAGGTGTCCGTTACGGCGGGCGATACGTACAACCTCGTGGCATCCGCCAAATCACGGATGTTGAGGGGCAACTACCTCGGAGTAGGGATCGCCTGGTACAAGGCCGACGGGACCCTGCTGAGCACGACGTGGTCGCCCACCGCCACCACCAACGGCAATGCGGCTACGACGCGCGACTGGACGCAACTCAAGACGACGGGTCAGGCTCCAACAGGGAGTTCTTACGCGCGGATAGTCGCTGGAGCCGGAGGCGGCTCGCCGGGCGGAGCGAACGGCAGCGCATGGTTCGACGATTTCTGCCTGTCTCGCTAGCCTCAGCCGGCAGCGGGCGCTGATATCATCTCTAACGGTGAGCTATCTCTTGTCACCTTTGATGTATTGCGCTCGAAGGTCTTTCTTGAGCATCTTGCCGGTGGGAGAACGCGGCAGCTCGGGCACAAAGACGATCTCTTTCGGCGTCTTGTTGTCTGGCAGGCGCTCGCGCGTCCAGGCCATCAGCTCCTCTACCTCGAGTTCCTGGCCCGGAATAAGAACCACGAGAGCCATGGGCGCCTCGCCGAACTCCTGGTCGTGTGTACCGACAACTCCGACATCGAGCACTTTAGGGTGCCCGATGATGACATCCTCGATGTCCACGGGGTATACGTTCTCTCCGTCGGCGATGATCACATCTTTCTTGCGGTCGACGATCCAGAGGTAACCGTCTTCGTCGAACCGTCCCATATCGCCAGTGTGGAACCAGCCGTTCCGCAAGGCCTTCGCGGTTTCCGCCGGCATGTTCCAGTACTCCTTGAAGACGTTCTCGCCCTTGAGCACTATCTCGCCCATATCACCGTGTGGGAGCTCGTTGTCATCTTCATCGAAGATAGCGACCTTGACGTGGAAGAGGGGCTTGCCGGCTGACCCGCGCTTGCGCAGAGCGTCACCCTCTGGAAGGGCCGAGACCGCGGGGCTGGCTTCGGCAAGGCCGTAGCCCTGGCTGAAAAAAACACCCCTTTTGACGTACGTCTCGATAAGGGGTACGGGGCAGGCGGCGTCGCCCGCCAGCATCACCCTGATCGAAGAGAAATCCGCTGTGTCGAAGTGCTCGCTAGCGGACATCAGTATAAACATGTCGGGAATACCGAACATCGTAGTGACGCTGTATCTCGCTATAGCCTCGAGGGCCTGGTCGGGCACGAAGAACCGAGTCAACACTACACGCGCACCTGAGTAGATCGTTGGTGTCGCGGCCACGGACAATCCACCGATATGACACAGTGGGGCCGCCACCAGGGCGGTATCTTTCCTGCAGAGGTTGTACGTCAGCAGGGCGTTGATCGCGTTCCACTGTGTGTTGCCATGGGTAAGGACTGCTCCCTTCGGCCTGCCGGTGGTCCCTGCCGTGTACATGATGAGATGCGGGTCATCGAGAGTCACGTCCGGCGCTACGTTGGGTTCGACATCGAGGTGGCTGTTTACCCACTCGTCGTAATCCAGGTCTCCCTCGTTGCCGCCTCCAACCGCTATACGGTACCTGACACCTCCAGCAAGCTCCTTGAGCGCGGCCACGTGCTCGGCGAACTCGGGCGCGTACACGAGGACCGTGGCTCCGCTGTCCTCCAGCATGTAAGCGAGCTCCGCGGGCCCGAGCCTGTAGTTCAGGGGCACCATGATCGCGCCGATCTTGCTGGTCGCGAACAATAGCTCGAGGAACTCCGGGTTGTTCGGCAAGAGGGCCGCAATGCGCTCACCGAGAGCGATGCCCACCGACGGTAAGGCGTTCGCCACGCGGTTGACCCGCTTGTTGAACTCGAGGTTGTTGTACTCGCGCCCATCGTCGCAGGCCACGAAAGGATCGTCCGGGTTCAATGCCGCTCGGACGGTGGTCCACTCTCCGACGTTCATGACAACCTCCAGGTGTAATCAAAGGAAGACTCGCCTCGCTGATATTATAATCCGCGAAGCGAGTCGCAAATAGCACGCTTTGCAAAGCGGATCGTCGGTCGACCGCGTGTACGCCCTCTAAAAAAGATTTCTATGCCGCGTTCATGTCGCCAACCCAGCCGGCGAACGGGTTGCCCTCGGGATCCATACAAATGGAAAACCACCCGAATTTGGGCACTGCCATTTTCTCGATCATGACCGTGCCGCCGTTGTCCCTGACCCTCTGGTTAAAAGCCTCGATCCCACCATCCGCGGCGTAGTAGTTTACCTCGCTCTGCTCCGGCATCATCTTCTTCCCGATGCCGCCCTGGACGGTCGCTTCGCTTGCCGGGTTGGGGTTGATCATCCAGTACTCCGCGTTTTCCATCCCTTCGCCTTCGTACTTCTCGATCTTCCAACCCATCACAGCCCTGTAGAAGTCGACCGCTTTGCCGACGTCATCCACGGCAATGTCGAAATGAACGAGTTCGCCTGGCATCCTTACCATCCCCTTTCAAGATTGGCGTCGCTGGCTCCTTTTCGACGCCGGGATGGGTATACCTGTGAAACGGAGTGGAATCCGAGGAATCTTCAGTCGACCATGATGCCGCCGTCGACGACGATGGTCTGCCCGGTGATGTAAGTGCCACTCCCTATCAGGAACGTGACGACCTGCGCGACCTCCGCCGGGTCGGCGAAGCGGCGCATCGGGATGCGCGGAAGGACCTTGTCGAAATGCTCCCGGGGCCAGTCGGCGATCAGTTCAGTCTCGACGTAACCGGGGGCGACCCCGTTGACCCTGATACCGTGCCTGGCAACCTCGCGCGCGAGGCAGGTCGTGAAGCCGTTCACACCTCCCTTGGCCGCCGCGTAGGCGGTGGCACCCGCCATCCCTATCATGCCGATTATCGAAGAGACGTTGACGATCGTCCCTCCCCGGCCGGACTCGATCATCCCGGCAACCGCGTGTTTGCACATGTAGAAGCACGAGAGAAGGTCGATGGCCATCGTCTCACTCAGCATACCCGAGTCGAGCGCCTCGATCGGCTGATGATGGATAACCCCCGCGTTGTTCACAAGCGCATCGACGGCTCCGAAGCTGCCGACACACGCTTCCACGACGTGGCGGGCTCCATCTTCGGTGGAGATGTCGGACTTTACCACCAGGCCCCTGGGGCCCATCTCCTTGATGGCGGCGACCACCTCATTGCCGAGGTCCACCCTGGAGCGGCAGTTGACCACCACGTTCGCCCCGTTGGCCGCCAGGTCGAGCGCAATAGCCCGCCCTATGCCACGTGATGAACCCGTGACGATCACGTTCTTGCCATCAAGCATTAAACCTCCCGCTCGCACGAACCCACCTCTTGAACCGGGTCTCTCAAGCCCGGGTCCGTCGCGGCACCCCGGGACGTGCCTGTTTGTCAGAAAAGCTTGTTATTCTCGCGTAGCTTCTTTGCCTGGGCGGAGAGGCTTTGTGCCTTGGTGGCGACAGCGCTTAGTTCATTATAAAAATCGTTCTGTGCCTTTGAGTAAGCATCCGCGGTGAGAGTACCGGAAGCAAGCATCGTACTGATCTTGTCGAGGAAAGCCTGGATGGTTTTGATGCTCTGCTCGGTCAGGGCAAGGATCTGCAACTGCACCTTGGCGAACTCATTGTACTTGGGCACGCCATTGAGTTTCGCCATCTCCTGGTAGTTATTCTTTATCTCCTGGACGGACTTCGTTACCTCAGCTATCTGGGATTTGATCTGCGCAGCGGCTGCATCCCATTTCGCCTTGTCAGGAACCGCTCCCGTGGCCGTCTCGGACATGAGGGTCTGGAACTGCTGGGTCAGTTTCGAAGTGACATCGTTCATCTTCGCGGCGGCATCGTTCGCCTTGATCGCGAGGCTCTTCGCCTGACCCGTCGAGCCACCACCCCCGCACCCCGGCAGCAACAAAGCCGCGGCCGCGAAGGACACCGCGATCACCAGTATCACCATTACGACCGCAGGTCTTCTCATCAGTGCTCCTTTCACGAACGCTCCGGGCGCTTTGCCGGTTCACTTCCAAGAATATAAGCGGTCATCCCCTCAAAGCACAAGCGTGTTGACGGTAAGAGTATCATGGTCGTAGCTGAGCAACCGGACAGGGGGTTAACAAATGGTGGATGACGCTACGCTCGAGCTCACATGGTACGGTCACGCGATGTTCAAGACGGCCGGTAGCGGCCGCACGATAGTGATCGATCCGGTGCCTCCGCAAGTCGGATATAGATACGACCCCATCCCCGCTGATGTCGTTCTCATGACTCACGGCCATTTCGACCACACCTATATGGATGGTGTTTCGGGTAACCCCCGGACGATATCTACAGCCGGCACGTTCGAGGTCGACGGGCTGGCCGTCACGGGTTACGAGGGGTTCCACGACGCAAAGGGAGGTCAGGAGCGAGGCCCTGTCGTCATCTTCTCCTGGGAGCAGGCCGGCTTGAAGCTGGCCCACTTCGGCGACCTCGGAGACCGTCCGACCGAAGAGACGATGCGGAACCTCGAGGGCCTCGATATCGCGATGATGCCTGTCGGAAGCGTCTACACGGTGGACGCGGCCGGAGCGCTCGACCTGGTGAGTGAGCTCGCTCCATCGATCGTGATCCCGATGCATTACGGAACGCCCGACTGTGTCATACCTCTCGACCGGGTGGAAGAATTCACGGGTAAGTTCGGCGGGGCGACCCGGTTGATCGAGCAGAGGCCACTCACGGTCTCCAGGGCGGATATTCCCGATGCCACCGAGGTCTGGGTTTTACCGTACCTATAAAGAACCGGCGCCGTTACGCTCCTCGCCTGCTATCATTGACCCGTGGTGAAAAGTTCCGAACTCGTCAATCAAATACCAGCGCTCGTCATGCGCGTGGGCGAGAGGGTCGGCTCCGAAGGTGGCGAGCTTTACATCGTCGGGGGATGGGTGCGCGACCGTATCATGGGTCGCGACAGCGCGGAGGTCGACCTCGCCACCAGCCTGCCTGCGGCCAGGTTGCGCCGGGCGTTAAGGGGTCTTGGCTCCGTCTTCGATATCGGTGAGAAGTTCGGTACGCTTGGACTACGAGCCGACGATACTCTACTGGAAATAACCACCTTCCGCAGCGACGAATATGCGCCGGGGTCGAGGCACCCGGAGGTCACGGCCGTCGCCGACATCGAAGCCGACCTCGCGCGCAGGGACTTCACCATCAACGCGATGGCTCTCTCGGTCACTCCCGAGCCGGGCCTCCTTGCGGACCCCTTCGACGGCAGGCTGGATATAGAGCGGCGCCTGGTGAGGACGCCTGGTGAGCCGGCTCCTCGGATGGCCGAAGACCCTCTGCGCATGATGCGCGCCGTCAGGTTCTCCGCACAGCTCGGGTTCGAGATCGATGCCGTCCTGCTCGAGGTGTTGCGCTCGAGCGCGGCGATGCTCGAGGACATCTCGTGGGAACGAAGACGGGAAGAGCTCGAGAAGATACTCGTTTCTGAAAGCCCCGCAAGCGGCCTTCGAACTCTCGTGAAGACCGGATTGATGGAGCACGTCTCCCAGGAGATAGCGGCAATGGAGGGAGTGGAGCAACCTCCCGCGTACCACCGGGCGGACGTGCTCGAGCACACCCTGCTGACCGTCGGTTACGTGAGTCCCGACCCGCTGCCGCGACGCGCGGCCATGTTCCACGACGCTGGGAAGCCGCCCGCTAAAGTCACTGAGCCCAAGACGATGTTCCCCGACCACGACAGGATAGGAGCCGAACTCACGACACAGGCAATGCGACGGCTTCGCTACGGAAACGAGGACATCCGGAAAACCGTCTTTATCGTCCGCATGCACATGCGGCCGATCCACTACCGGAGCGACTGGAGCGACGCGGCCGTCCGCCGACTCGTCCGCGACTGCACGTTGATGAAAGACGATGAGGTGGCCGTCCCGCTAGAGGCGGTCCTCACCGTGGCCAGGGCCGATATCCTCGCGGGGAACGAAGAGAAAGCCACGGTGTTCATGGGACTCGTGGACGAGCTCGAGGGCCGCATCGAAGCTCTCAGGGCCGAACAGGCCATCGAGAGCATTCGCTCACCGCTCGACGGTCGCGAGCTCATGGCTATCTTTGACCTGGGGCCGGGTCCATGGATCGAAGACGTGAAAGAGCACCTCGTCCAACTCATGCTCGAAGGCGAACTCTCCCCCGACGACAAAGAAGAAGCCGCCAGCCGCGCCAGGACCTTCCTCCACGAAATAACCCCTCCCCCCTGAGTGAGATCAGCTTGGGGGTGGCGCTACAGGCGACGGGACACGATGCCTATCTTTCATCAGTACAGGTCTTCCCGCGGCTTGATGTCGAGCACGGGTGTGCCGTCGATAGCGTCGAGGTCGCGGACGGTCAGCATGTTCCCGTCGATTCCGACGAGCTCCACTATGGACAGGCCGATCGGGTTCGGCCTGTAAGGAGACCTCGTTGCGAACACGCCGCGCTCCGGCCTGTTCGCGTCACCCCTCGGATGGATCACGAGCCTGTATCCCTCGGCCCGGTCAAAGCAGAAGATCACGTAGAGGCGGCTGTACCGTTCGAGCTGGAACAGGCCCTCCGAGAAATCGTCGAGAATCCTTATCCTGGACGTTGTCCCGTGGAAGATGTCGGGGTCGTCCTGTATCCCCTTGAAATCACTCTCGACGAATCCTATGGGTATGAACTCGCAATCCGACAATGTATGACCCCCCCCGCATTAGAAACTCTTGGTCAGGCCGTCCGTCTAATACTATGATATCAGCAGGTCGCAAGCCGGCTCGACGAGACGCGGAAGGCCCCATGAACGACGAAAACAGTGCTTCGAACCTCAAGTGTCCCGGGTGCGGCAAGCAGTACGAGGACGTGCTTCCCTCTTTCTGCGATGCGTGCGGCACGCAACTGAGTTTCACTCCGCAGGGATCGGCCGGCGTTGCGCGGGCACCCGACGCCGGGGCGACCCCGGCCGTCACGACTCCCGCCCCGGTCAAACCACGCGGCAGGCGCCGGCTTGTAATCGCCCTGGTAGTGACGCTTCTTGTTATAGTACTGGTCGCGGGCGGGGTGGTCGCCGGCGTGCTTCTGACACGAGGAAGCAAGAGCGCCGCCGTGCTGCCCACGTCAGCCGAAGGGCTTCGCGAATCAGTCAAACAGTGCGAGCGTTATCTCAACGACGGCGGCAAGACCCTGGCGGCGGGTCGCGCGCAAGGCGCGACGGTCTACTCCATCAAAGCCCGGCTCGACACGGTGGGCAGTAATATCTCGGGAGAAGAGACGTTCCTGTTCAAGAACCGCGGTGACGCAACCCTCAACGAGATAGTCCTGAGAGTCTATGCCAATGACTCCGATGCGACCGGCGGAAAAGGCTCCGCCGTCATCACCGATCCAAAGGTATCGGCGAGCAAGACGACGGCGAACCTTAACGGGTCGCTCCTCAGCGTCAAGCTGCCACAGGGCCTCGCGCCGGGCGCCGAGACGGTCGTTAGCCTGTCGTTCAGCGAACAGGTACCGGAGGTCCAGGGCGGTCTTTCCGGCCTGAGCGACCTCACGGGCAGCGGGCAATCAACAGGTGGCTACGGCATATTCGGGCACGACAAGAACACGTACGACCTCGGCTACTTCATGCCGATCGTGGCGAGGTACACGAACGGGGTATGGGAAAACCGCCCGGTCCCGCAGTGGGGCGACCCGGCGGATTATGAATGCGCGTACTTCAACGTTTCTCTCGATGTTCCGGAAGGCTTCACCGTTGCCGCGCCAGGAGTCCAGACCCGGGACAGTGGCGGCACCGGAAGGCATGTCTATGCTTTCGCCGCGGGTCCGGTCCGGGACTTCACGGCGCAGGCAAGCGCCTCCTATGCATCAGTGAAGCGCACGGTGGGCGCCACGACCGTGACGTCTTACTATCTCAAGGATACGAGGGGCGGCGACGCAAAGACGCTCGATTTTGCGGTAAATGCGCTGAAGCAGTACAACGAACATTTCGGCGCATACCCGTACACGAGGTTCAACGTCTGCGAGGCGCCACTGGGTGGAGGAGCAGCGGGGATGGAGTACGCGGGTCAGGTGCAGATCGCGCAGATGCTATACAGTCTCGGCTCTAAAAACAAGTTGCCAAACTCCCTCAAAGACTTGAATGGAGACAGTATAACCGACTTGCTCAATACCCTCGGTGGCGGGCTGCTGGGTGACACGCTCGAGTTTACGGTCGCGCATGAGGTCTGCCACCAGTGGTGGGGGCTCGTCGTGGGCAGCGACTCCATCGACCACGCGTGGCAGGACGAGTCACTGGCCAACTACTGCAGCGTCCTGTACTTCAAATGGCAGCACGGCGAGAAAGCTGCAAAGACACAACTGGAGACCGAGATTTCGCTTCCGTTCTCTGCCGCCTCGCTCATGGGTGGCGAAGGCGATGCGCCGGTAGACCAACCTTCCGCCGCGTTCAAGAACGAAGCACAGTACACTGCCATCATCTACTCCAAGGGCGCCCTCTTCTTCCAGGCGCTGGAGCAGAAGATGGGAGCGGCCGCGTTCGATAAAAGCCTCGGGCATTATTACGACGAGTATGCTTTCCTCAACGCCACACCGGACGACCTGGTCCAGGCTTTCGAAAGCAACTCCGCCGACGCGCCAACGGTCGCGGCGTTGCACGAGCGCTGGATAAAAGAGACTCATGCCGCCGAAGACATAACATCAACGCTCCCCGGTGCCGACCTCCTCAACAATCTCTTGAAGCAGGTGCCCGGAGGCGAGAACCTCGATCTGGGGCCGCTGCAGGATCTGCTCAAGCAGTACCTGAACGACGGTGGCCCGTCGCAGGACAACGGCTCTCCCCTTCCGACCAGCGAACCCAACCTCACCATCTGATCGCCCGCTGTGGGCTTTGCGCGCATGGAAGGCGCGCGGCTGATTCCGCGGGACCACAACCGTTTTCATCCTTTGCGTTGCTTCCCACGTGTATTAGTATAGTGCTCGCGGTTGGACAACCCGTCGGGAGGGAGGTTGTGAAGTGGAAAAAAAGTATCCTTATTTCACTGAAGAACACGACATGCTGAGGCAATCGGTCAGGGAGTTCGTCGACAAAGAGGTCGCCCCCCACGTTGATGGCTGGGAAGAGGCGGGCGAGTACGACATGGCGGCCTTTCGAAAGATGGGTGAGCTTGGCTTCCTCGGTTTACGCATGCCCGAGAAGTTGGGGGGCGGCGAAGCCGATTACTGGTCGATAGTCGTTCTCTTCGAAGAGCTGGTGAGGAGCGGGTGTAGCGGCTTCATGACCGCGGTAGGAGTGCACATGGAGGTTGCCATGCCGGCGGTCATCCACTACGCCACCGACGAGCAGCTCCAGAGATACCTGGTGTCGGCGGTCAAGGGCGAGAGCCTCGGAGCGCTGGCGGTTACAGAGCCCGAAGCCGGCAGCGACGTCGCCGCGATGTTGACCACCGCGGTAGAGGACGGCGATTCGTACGTCCTGAACGGCAACAAGATATTCATCACGAACGGAGTTCGCGCTGACTGGATCGTAGTAGCAGCCAAGACGGATAAGGATGCGGGGTACGGCGGCATCACCGAGTTCATAGTCGACACAGACACACCGGGCTTCGAAGTCAGCCGCAAGCTGGACAAAGCGGGGCTCAAGAGCAGCGACACCGCGGAGCTCTTCTTCACGGATATGAGGGTTTCAAAGAAGAACATCCTGGGCGAGGTCAACAAAGGCTTCTTTCAGATCATGAACAACTTCGTTCCGGAGCGCCTTCTCATCGCGGTCGGTGCTTACGCCGGCGCCGAACTCGCTCTCAAGATGGCGATAGATTACGCGAAGGAGCGCCAGCAGTTTGGCAGGCCCATCTCACGCCACCAGCATATCGCTTTCAAGCTCGCCGAGATGGCCACCAAGGTCGAAGCTATCAAAGAGCTCTCGTACCGGGCGGCTGATATGTACAACCGCGGGTTGGACGCGATGAAAGAAGTCTCCATGGCCAAGTGGTACGCATCCGAGGTCGCCAACGAAGTCGTCTACGATGCCATGCAGATCATGGGTGGTTACGGATACATGATGGAGTACCCGATGCAGAGAGCGTGGCGCGATATGCGTATCATGACTATCGTCGGTGGCACCACCGAAGTCCAGAAACTCATCATCACCAGGTCACTCGGCCTGTAGCCATTCGCCTGAGATAATATTGAGCCGGGCCTCTCCAGGCCCGGCTCTTTCTCATTCGTAACATCCTTTAACAACTATTCCCAACCCATTTCAAAACCAATCATTTCTTTCATCGTACTTAAAGTTTAACTCCAGTGTTTACAATGGTTGGAATCGCCAATATAATATGAATACTGTCCGTATGGGTCCCGAGCAGGGCCCGGTTTAAAGCTGCCAGCCCCACCTCCAAGATGCTCCCGAGAGACATTATGAAGTAGCTATCATTCCCTTTTTGGAAGGATTTGTTAGTGGTTGCCCGGAGGCCTTTATCTCTCAAAACCGGAAGGTTGAGATCGATAATACGGAACCTGGCAGTTCGCATGCCTCATAAGCAAAAAAAGGAAAAAAAGATGGTAGAGACTAAATATTTAGTTGAGATGTCAGTTAGAGCTGGAGTACACGAAAACCCATGGGGGCATATCGATTACGCAGTGACGGTGATGCCACTCGTCAACTGGATCAGGAAATACATGCCTTATGTCCTCATTATGGCCATCGTTGGTGGCACCATCTTTATGGCCGCGAGCTGCAAGGGGTCGACGGTCGCGTTCTCCAACAGCTCCAAGGTCGCCACGCTTAACATCGAGATTGCCGATTCTCCGTCCGAGATGGCGAAAGGCCTGATGGGTCGCGAGGCCCTTGGTGAAAATTCCGGAATGCTCTTTGATTTCAGGACCGATACAGGAACGGCGTTCTACATGAAGGACACGACAATCCCTCTCTCGATCGCGTTCATCGATTCGAGCGGCAAGGTCCTCAGTATGAGGGACATGAAGCCGCTCGACCTGACACCGATCGAGCCGCCCGCGCGATACAGGTACGCGATAGAGGTCAACGAGGGCTGGTTTACCCGCAACAGCATCAAGCCAGGATACCGGGCCACCATAGATTACTGAGTCTCAGGGAAACGGACGAGCACCCGAGCGAAAAAGCCCGGCTGCAACAGCCGGGCTTTTTCATTTCCCTTCGCCCCCCACGGTCTTGAGCCCCCAATAACTTGCTTTATGGTTGCTATCCTTCTTTACGCGCTGACCATTGCAACCGCGTTGCCGATTGAGGTCTCCTCGGGACGCTCCTTGGTGCGGACCTGGAAGATGATCTTTCCGCCGCCTTCGTCCCACATCTCGGTGACGATGGTCTCGCCCGGGAAGACTTGACGGGTGAAGCGTACCTTAACTGACTTAAACTTCTCCGGGTCATTATCGCAGTACTCCTTGAGCACAGCCCTGCCGGCAAAGCCAAAGCTGCAAAGACCATGGAGAATGGGTTTGTCGTAACCGGCCATTGCGGCGAACCCGGGATCCGCGTGCAGCGGGTTGATGTCGCCCGATAGCCTGTAGAGAAGCGCCTGCTCGGGATGAGTCGGAGCCTCGACGACCTTATCGGGAGGACGGTCCGGGGGCTCGTTGCCCGCCGCCGGGCCCTTCTCGCCGCCGAATCCACCCTCACCGCGGATGAACGTGCCGAAGACGTTGTAGTAAACGACCTCGCCGGTCTCGTCCACCGTCTCGGCCTCGAGCTCGATCAGCGCGCCCTTGCCCTTGTCGTAGATGTTGATGATCTTGGGCGTGGTCGTAAGCGTGCCGCCGGTGGGCGTAGGCTGCTTGCGGACCTCGAGGTACTGCTCACCGTGCAGCAGCATCATGAGATTGATGTCGACGCCAGGCGCGCCGAGCAACCCCATCAGTGCCGGGAACGGTGGGATGACACCAAACGTAGGCAGCGCCGCTAGCCCCGGTGGGTTCTCGTAGCAGAACTTCAGGTCATCCGGGTCTGCGCCCGCTCCTACGCCGAGCGCGTAGAGGATCAGCTCTTTCTGTTTGTACTCGTAGCTCAACGCGGGCAGCACCGCCCCGAGAGCCTTGGACAGATCTATCGGCATACCTTAACCTCCTCAGCGTCGTTTGGGGTGCTTCAACACGCACCCCCTGTTGGAAGAGGACCGTCCTTACATCTGAAGGTGGCTCAGCGAATGCCCCGTCTGCGCGGGAGCCGAGTCGTACTCTACAGCGCCTTCCAGGCTCGCGATCCCACCGATCTTTGCCGCGACGTCGTCGGGTGTCACGGCCGCCGCGTCGTCGAAGAAGACGCCGGGGCCTTCGACTATCGCCGCGCGGCTGAAGTAGCCCGCGCCAGCCACGAAGATCTGCCCTGATAGCGTGCATGCTTCACTGACGGCGTATGCGGCAATCGGTGAGACGAACTCGGGCTTGAGCATCTCTACAACCTGCGGAGGCATTACCGTCGCGGTCAGGCGCGTGCCCGCAACCGGGACCAGCGTGTTCGCCAGGATGTTGTACTTCGCGCCTTCGAGCCTTACCGAGAGCATCATGCCCGCGATGCCCATCTTGGCAGCGCCATAGTTTACCTGGCCGAAGTTGCCGTAGATGCCGGCAGCCGACGAGGTCGACAGTATGCGTCCGTAGCCGGCCTCTCGCATGTAAGGGAATGCGGCCTTGGTGCAGAAGAACGTACCCGAAAGGTGGACGTCCATGATGAGTTCCCAATCCTGGATCTCCATCTTCATGATGCTCTTGTCACGCAGGATACCCGCGTTGTTGATGAGGATGTCGATCTTGCCGAAACTGTCTATCGCCGTCTTGATGATCTTCTGGGCGCTGTCCCACTCAGACACGCTGTCGTAGTTGGGAACGGCTTCGCCGCCCAGTGCCTTTATCTCGTCGCAGACTTTTTGGGCAGGAGTGTTGTCGCCACCGACACCATCCATCGAACCGCCCAGGTCGTTGACGACGATTTTTGCCCCGCGGCTGGCAAGAAGGAGTGCGTGTGCACGGCCCAGCCCTCCCCCTGCGCCGGTGATTACGGCTACCCGGTCATCAAACCTGATATCGTCAGCCATACTCCATCTCCTTTCGTCTATACCCCACTGAACTATAGTAGTGCCATCCAGTAGCGCAATTATACTATTCAATCAGTGTGGGCTTATGCAAGCCGAACGCGTCCATTCTTGATAATATATATGGCCGGTAAGCATAAGCGTTGAAGGCCTCATCGGCCGGGCACTGAGGAAAGGGTGGAGCAGATGTTCAAGGAGATGTTTGACCTGACCGGGAAGGTGGCCGTGGTGACGGGCGGAAGCCGGGGTATCGGCGAGGCGATCGCGATGGCCCTGGCCGAGTACGGGGCGAAGGTAGTCCTGTCCAGCCGGAAGATCGAAGGCCTAAACGCGGTCAAGGAAAAAATTGAAGCGGCGGGCGGAGAGGCGACGTGTATCCCCGCCCACATGGGCAAGATAGAGTCTCTCAAAGGCATAGTCGATGGCGCCGTCGATGCTTACGGCACAATCGACATCCTGGTCAACAACGCCGCGACAAACCCCGTCTTCGCGCCGCTAATGGATGCCGACGAAAAGGCTTGGGACCAGATAATGAGCGTCAACCTCAAGGGCGTTTTCTTCCTGACCAAGATGGTCGGCGAGGTCATGCTCGCAAAGGGAGGCGGCTCGGTCATCAACCTGAGCACCGAGGCCGCGGTCAAGCCGACGCCGATGCTCGGGATGTATAGCATCAGCAAGGCCGGGCTCGA
>DATCGY010000231.1:0-7301 GCA_036508635.1 Candidatus Anoxymicrobiaceae bacterium | reverse complement strand
CGTGGACAAGGAGACCACCGAGCGATACAAGAACAAGCGCGCGTGGGAGTATGACGTCCTGTCTCAAGGCTACAGGTACCATATGACGAATATTCTGGCCAGCGTCGGAATATCCCAGATCAAGAGGGTTGTTGAATTCATCGACAGCCGAGTAAGAGTCTGCACAGCTTACACGGAGGCGTTTTCTGGACTCAAGGGTGTAATCACGCCATCGACCGACTACGTCGGCGTATCGCCATTCATATACTCATTGAGAGTGCCCGAGAATCTCAGGGCCGGGTTGATCGAGCATCTTGGGGGACTCGGCATCGACACCGGCATACACTTCATTCCCGTTCACGAACATACTTTTTATCCTAACGCGCGCAGGGGCGGAATGGAAGTAACAGACCGAGTTACAAAGCAGGTTGTGACTCTGCCTCTTCACTCGAACATGCGACCGGATTTTGTGGAGAGAGTAATCGAGGGGGTCACCGGTTATTTCTCGTAATCTGAGTCTCCCACTTCTTACAATCGGTCTGCCGGTCTTTAACGGCGAAGTGACACTCTCCCGCGCTTTGGAATCGCTCTTGGCGCAGACGTACGGGAATTTTGAGCTCATCATTTTCGACAACGCATCTACCGATGGCACAAAGATAATCTGCGAGGGGTATAAGCGGCGAGACCCGAGGGTGACGTACAACAGAAACGAGGTGAACGTCGGGGCACTTGCCAACTTCAACAGCCTCCTGAAAGCAGGCAAAGGCTCACTGTTCATGTGGGCCGCTTGCGACGATAGCTGGGAGCCGGAGTTCCTCGAAGAGCTTGTCGGACTTCTCGACGCAAACCCTGAAGCTGTTCTTGCCTTCTGCCAGATCGAACTTGTGCAGTTTGATAACGGTCAGCGTTACCCTGTAAGGAACTCAACGCCCCTCGGTAGACAACGTTCGATTCCTGCGAGACTGGTACGCTTCCTGCTGTTTCCAGAGCTGGAAAGCAAGGCATGCATGATATACGGCGTTATACGCAGGCATACTCTACTGGAGGTCGGGGGCTTGTACAAAGGCTTTGAGGAGGGCCAGGCTTTCGGACACGATAACCAGACGCTTTTCTTGCTTGCCATGAGAGGTACGTTTGCGATCAGTGGCCGCGTTCTGTTCAACAAAGGTATTTATCCGATCACGGATTTACGGACAGTAATGACCAACCCTCACGACATACGCCTGAACTACAAGGCTTACAGGAAACATATCTCGGAAAGCGAAATGACAGGATTCCAGAAGGCCGCTGTAAGTTCGGCCGCCTTCGCCAATTACTGCAGGAAAATGACGAGGCAGGCTCTGGGAAGAGCGCTCCTGAGTCTCAACTTCCGCTCATTGGAGCCGCTGTATCACAGGTCATTGTTGAAGGCTCCCGGCATCATGTCCAGACTGAGGAGACCCTGAGCGCCGGTGGGGTACTTATGACGGAATCCGTACTGAAAGCGCGAACAACCCCACGAAACCCTTTCGGGACGCGCTCCTCAAGAAAGCGCCGCGGAACCGTGGCCAGAGAGGCATCGGGCGCCTGAATATCCACTTCCATATGTAGAGCGCCATGTAGTCCGCGACAACCATCATGCCGCCCAGTACTTCCGCCCGCTCGACCGCGAAGCCCGCCTGGCGCAGCAGTGCGGTCATCCTGTCGATGCCGTAGTGCCTGTGCCCCGCGACCAGCCAGGCCGGGTCCAGGATGCGCGAGAGCGCCCGGCCGCTCGGCGTGCTCAAGGCGAGCCTCCCGCCCGGCCTCAGCACGCGGGCGATCTCCTTAAGCGCCGTGATCTCAGTTCCCGGTGGTATGTGCTCGATCGTCTCCCACAGCGTGACCACGTCGAACGACGCGTCCTCGAACGGCAGCTCAAGAACGGATGCCTTCACGAGGGTCGCAGTCGGCACGCGCTTGCGCGCGACTTCCAGTGCCTGCTCCTCGACGTCAACGGCGGTGACGCTGGCGGCCGTCCCCGCGATGAGCGACTCGAAGGCGCCGGTCCAGCAGCCGACGTTGAGGACGTCCATGCCATCGACGCAGCCGCGCACGAACTCCAACTTGGGGATGTTGCGCATGAGGTCGAGGGCGCCGCCGGTATCGGTCACCGAGTCGAAGGTCATCTGCTTTTGATGGCTCTTCATAGTATGCCCCCGGGCACGGCGCGCCTCACTTGCCGGTCCGCCGCGCGAAATCTCTGAGGTGGCCCGCAACGGCTTTGCCGGCCCGGGTGAGGAACTTGAGGTCGTCAAGGCTGCGCACGCCCGCGAGCGTCCGCGCGATGAACCTCGGCGACAGGAACGCGCGGTACAGGCCCTGGGTCAGGCTCTTGAGCTCGTCGTCGGGAATGGGGCAGTCCATCACGGGCGCGCTCATGTCGTACAGGTCCCAGTCCATGGTGCGCAGCCAGCCCTGCTCGCGCGCCTCGTCGAAGAGAGGGGTGCCGGGATAAGGGATCGTGATGGTCGCCTGCAGCATGTCCGCGTCTCCGCGCGTGAGAAGGGACCGGCAAAGGTCGAGGGTGCGCGTGGCGTCCTCGTGAGACTCCCAGGGATAGCCGACCATAGTCGTCAGGTGGACCGTCAGCCCGGCGGCCTTGGCCATGTGGCAACTATCGACGATCTGCTGTACCGTCGTGCCCTTGTGAAGCCTGTCCAGCGTCTGCTGGTTGGCGGACTCGAGCCCGAACTTGAGCAGCCTGAACCCCGCGGCGGCCATGCGCTCGTAGGCCTTCGCGTCGAGAGAGCCGACGCGCATGTTGCACGAGATCTTCAAGTCCTTGTTGTAGCCGCGCTCGACCATGCCGGCGCAGAACCGCTCGAGCCAGCCGCCGACCGGGAACGTGCCCGTGTCGTCGAATATCTCTTTCACCCCGTAGGCCTCGATCAGGCGCCCGATCTCGTCGAGCAGCCTGTCGTGCGACCTGACTCGGAAGCTCGGGTAGAGCGTCGTCCACGAGCAGAACGCGCACTTCCCGTACCAGCAGTCGCGCCCGGCCATCGTGTAGGTGTTCGGCTTCTCGATGAAGAGGTGCTCCCCGTAGAGGTCCCAGCGGGTGAGCTCCCTGTCTATATCGGGGAGCGAGTCGAGGTCGTGCTCGAGCACGAACCTGCCGGTGTTGCGGACCTCACCGCCCTCCCGGAACCAGAAGCCCGGCTCGAGGCCTGTCCCCTTTTCCAGGTGGGACGCGAGGTTCGCCAGCAGGAAGTCGTAGTCGCCGCCGGTCAGCACATAGTCGACCGGGCAGTTCTCCATGGACTCATCGGGCATCGCGGTCACGTGGTCGCCGAACAGGACCACCCGCGTCTCGGGCATCTCCTCCTTGAGGCGCTCGACGATCTTCCAGTGGAGCTTGACCACGGGTGTCTTGGTCTCCAGCGCGATGAGGTCGGGGCGCTCGCGCGCGATGTACTCCCAGAACCGCGCACTCGGCCACTTGAGCGCGATCGCGTCGTTCCAGAGAACATCGTGCCCTTGCTGCGCCAACAGCGTCGCGGCGGAGGCCGGGACCATCGGGTATATGAACGATGGGTTGTGGAACCACTGGAACTGCCTGTTCTGCCCGAGCGTCGGGTGCCGCGTGTCGTCGAGCGGCGGGTACGAGATGGCTATCTTCATCAGTTCACCATCTTCCTTGTCGCGAGCCCGCGCGCGAACCCCCAGCCGTACGTGACCGTCGTCACCACGATGCCGAGAAACACGAGCAGGTTGAGAAGCGGTTTGAGCGTCTTCACGCAGGACAGCAGCGCGAGCAGCAGGTAGAGGCCGACTACCGAGAGGTAGATCAAAAGGAAGGTCGGCGAGAAGATGCTGCCGACGAGGCCCGCGATGAGCCAGAACAAGAACAGGCTCGGCACGAAGAACTGTAACCGCCTCGACGTCTCGGGGAACTTGCGCACGAAGTATCCGCGGTGCTTGGCGTACGCGTACACCTGGCGCAGGTGCCCCCGGAAGAGCGAGCGCCGGTGGTGGTAGACGACGACGTTCGGGACGTAGAGTATCTTCTTGCCCAGGTCGTTCGTGAGCCTGAGGCTGAGCACGGTGTCCTCGCCCGGCCAGAACTCCTCGGGATACTCGCCGGCCTTCTCGAAGCAGTCGCGCTTCACCAGCAGGTTGCAGGAAGGGTAGTCGTCCACCTCACGCATGGCGTGGTACGTGTACCGGAAAGTCGTGCTTCCGGAGACGAGCGATGACGAGTAAGTCAGCCCGCTCGCCTGCTGCCTGGCCGAGTCCGAAGTCGGCGTCACGGCCGGGCCGCAGACCGCGGCGAGGTCCGGGTCCTCGAAATAAGGCGCCGCGTTCTTCAGCCAGTCGGCCTCCGGGTACGCGTCGGAGTCTATGAACGCGAGCACCTCGGCCTTGCTGTCCCTGGCCCCCATGTTCCTTTTGACCGACGGCCCCACCGCGCCGCTCGGTATCACCTTGATGGACGCCGAGGGCAGGCTGCCAACGTAGGGCTCGTCAGGGAGCAACTTGATGTCAAAGGCGGCGTAGTTCAGCTGGCAGCACCTCTGCAGACACTCGAGGGTCACATCGTCGACCCTGGCGGTCGGCACGATAATCGACACGAACGGCTCGTGCTCGATGACCGGCTTGAGTGGGCTGTCGTAGTATTTAAGGAAGAACACCCGGTAGAAGATGCTCATCGTGTCGACGATGATATTGCGTATGTCCGAGTACCTGATGCTTCCGTACTCCTGGTGGAAGCTCAGCTCTATCGGGGCCTCGGAGATCGTGTATCCCATGCGGTTCGCGATGACCAGCAGCTCCAGGTCCAGCGTGTACTGCTTGCAGATGAGGCGCGGGAAAGTGTTGGCGAGCACCTCGCGCTTGAAGAGCTTGATGCCTGTCTGCGTGTCTTTCACCGGCAGGCGGAACAGGGCGAGAATCAGCAGGTAGTAGATCGTGCTGTAGAGCTTACGGAACCAAGGATAGTTCAAGCGAGACTCAGGGTGCCTCTTGCTGCCGATGACGATGTCAGCCCCTGAGCTGCCCACCTCGCCAATGAGGTTCTCCAGAAGGGAAGGGTGCAGATCGAGGTCGGCGTCGAGGAAACATACGAGCTCGTGCGTGCTCGCGTAGAAGCCGGCGCGCAAGGCGTTTCCCTTGCCGACGTTCTCCTGCAGCGTGACCACCGTCACGCGGCCGAACTGAGCGATTGCGCGGTTCATCTCGGAGGAGGTCTTGTCCGTGCTGCCGTCGTCGACCACGATCACCTCGTAGTCGCGGCCCAGGTCCTCCAGAAAGCTCACGGTCTCCTGGACCATCTCGAATATGGTGTTCTCCTCGTTGAACACCGGCAGTATGAGGGATATCCCTTGTTCTTTGATTTCAGCCTGCATGAATACCGTCAGTCTCGAACCGCTTCTCGCTGCGCCGTGCTGGCACCGATGAGTTCCGGGCCGGTAAAGAAGGACAGACAGTTCCGCCCCACGCACAATTGTATCGAATCCACCCCGCCGGCTCTATCGATTAATATCAACGTGGGCATAATATTGTCGTTGACGGTTGCCGGCCAGGACCGTGCGGCGGCCATTACCCACAGGAGAGTCGATCTTACAATGGTGGACGAGGCGGGCAAGGCGGGCATAGAGCCGGACGTGAGCGTGGTGATCCCCACGCTGAACGCGGCCGGGGTCCTCGAGCCTTGCCTCGAGAGCATCCGGGGCCAGGAATACAGCGGGGCGCTCGAGATCGTGATCGCCGACGGCGGCTCGACCGACGGCACCCTCGCGATCGCCGAGAAGTTCGACTGCATAGTGGTGGGCAACCCGCTCAAGACCGGTGAGGCCGGCAAGGCCGCGGGGTTGAAGGCCGCGACCGGAGACGTCATCGCGCTCATCGACAGCGACAACATCCTCCCCGACGAGCGCTGGATGGCCCGCATGACAGCCCCTTTCAGCGATCCGGCCATCGCTGGTTGCGAGCCCATCGAGTACACGCTCCGGCCGGGGGATCCCTCCCTGACCCGCTATTGCGCCCTCATCGGGATGAACGACCCGCTGGTTTACTTCCTCGGGAATTACGACCGCATGAGCGTGCTTTCGGGGACGTGGACAGGCCTGCCGATCGAAGCGCGTGACAGAGGCGACTACCTGGAGGTCAGGCTCGAAGCCGATGCCGTCCCGACGATGGGGGCCAACGGTTTCATGGTCCGGCGCGAGCTTGTGGAGCTGCTAGGCATCGAGGACTATCTCTTCGACATAGACGTTGTGAGCCGGCTGGTCGGCCTGGGCCACGACCGCTTCGCTAAGGTCAAGACCGGCATCGTGCACCTTTACGGCAAAGGGTTGCGCACGTTCGCGCGCAAGCAACTGCGCCGGGTGCGCGACTACAGTTACTACAGCTCGCAGGGCATGAGGAGCTACGGCTGGAGCGGTCAGAAGAGACGGGGCATCGCCAGGTTCATCGTGTACTGCCTCCTCGTCGTGCCGCTCGGAGCGCAGGCGCTCGAGGGCTACCGGAGAAAGCCGGATTCGGCGTGGCTGCTGCACGTGCCCGCCTGCTGGATCACGCTGGTGGTTTACGGGTGGGGTTTCATCGAAGCGCGGGTCAGGCCGCGCGAGCAGCGCCGGGAGAAGTGGAAGCAGTGATTGAGCCATGTAGCGGAAGGGTAGAGATATGATCGACGGGCTGCACGGGTACATCCAGCGGACCTGGGACGAAGCGCAGGACCGCAACAGGCAAGGCTTGATCGACCTGTTGAGGAACTCCGGTGGAACACTGCTGGATCTCGGATGCGCCGAAGGCGCCTACACGATGCAGGTCGCGCGGGCCATAGGCGCAGAAAAGGTGATGGGCGTCGAGATCGAGCCGGATGCCGCAGCCGAGGCCGCGGAGAGGGGCGCCGAGGTGACGATAGGCGATCTGAACCTTCATCTCGATCTGCACGGAGGGGTCGCGGACGGCATCGTCGCAAACCAGGTCATCGAGCATCTGAACGACACCGACAACCTGGTGTCGGAGGCTTACCGCCTGCTGAAGCCGGGGGGAGTGCTTGCCATCTCGACCGAGAACATCTCGGCCTGGTACAACATCGTCGCCATCACGCTCGGCTGGCAACCGTTCTCGCTCACCAACATCAGCGGCAAAGGAATGGGGCTCGGCAATCCCCTGGCCCTGCACAGGGGCCTCGTGGGTCCGCGCCCGCCGCACCAGCACCGGCGCGTCTTCGCTCCTCGCGGCCTTGTTGACCTGCTGCAACTGCACGGTTTCAGGGTGGAGGAGTTCAAAGGCTACGGTTACTTCCCGCTGCGGGGACGCCTGGCCGACTTCATGAGCGGGATCGACGCGCGCCA
>DATCGY010000230.1:0-8742 GCA_036508635.1 Candidatus Anoxymicrobiaceae bacterium | reverse complement strand
ACTATTGGGGGGGCAGCCCTTTGCGGGTTACCGGCCGCGCACGGCGCGCTGGATGGCGCAATAGTCCCTGCTTTGCTGGAGATATTGTTGTGGTAACCATAGAATTCAGTATTATGGCTGAGAACCAATAATGCGCGCTCGCGTTCTAAACAACATGGATTCGCGACCTTCTCATACAATTGCATTCTGGGCTTTCGTCACGGCAACGGCGATTGCAGTCGTCCTGTTCCTGGCATCAACCGCGGTTGCCCAAGGCGCCGGCCAACCGGTCGTCGAGCTCCGGAACGAGGGCACGGACGTCGTAACTCAACCCTCCATTTTCAAGAACCAGAAGATCTCCGGGACCGATAACGTCACAAAGCAGGGGTACAAGTTCCAGCGCCAGAGGGAGGGAAAAGACTTCTCTTACGCCATCGGAAACCTGACGCCTCTGACCTACTATACAGTCGAGCTTAGTTTCGTGGAACACGACCAGTCGGCATCCGGTAAACGCATCTTCAACGTGTATGTTTCGGGGTCCAAGAGGATATCCCGGCTCGACATCTACCATGAAGCAGGCAAGAACAAGGCATTGCAGCGAACGTTCACTTCCGGTACGGACGAAAAGGGCGTGCTTCTGGTGCGCCTCCGCTCCGATGAGACCGGTTGCATGGACTTCGCGACCATAAGCACGATCAGGGTCTACGTGGGCTCCGTCAACAAAGTCGAGGTCGACGCGTCCAAGAGCCGCCTGGCGATGGACACGCCGACCCGGTTCACGAACGCCCCGGGGCAGGAGTCGTACGAGACGTCACTGGGGCGCCTCGGGTCGCGGTTCAGCCTGAACCTGGTGCCGCAGAAGCTAGGAGCGCGCGCGTCTTCTCTGGGAGACGGCACCGGCGACCTATCGGACCTTGTGCTCGGCCTCGCGACGGATCAGACCGGGACCAACATGCGGGTCCTGCCTTTCACAGACCGCTACCCGGCGTGGGAGACTATGTCGCTTACCCAGACGATGACCAGCCAGACATATACGTGTTCGTCGCCGGCGATCCCGGACGTAATCTGCACCGTGACGTTTCGCTCGCCGTTCTACCCGGGCATGAAAAGACTCTCGGGGGCACCGTTCGACTACGTCGACGTGAAGGTCGAGACAACCGGACGGGCGTACCCGCAGCTTTACTTCGTCTTCGCCCGCCCGCATAGCCCGTACAGCGTGAACCCGGCAACGACGTACGCTACAGCGGACTCGACCGGTTGCGAGTACACGACAAAGTACAACTACTACGACGAGTCGTACAACCTGAGAATGGCGAGGGCGGCGGTAGAGTGCCTTTCCGTTCCCTCGGCTCAAGCCCCCGGCGTGGATTTCCACGGGACGCAGGCCTCAAGTGACTTTGCGTCGTTCGATTCCGGTTCGATCTGGGGCTACCAGTCGCCAACCGGTTATCCAAGGACTTACAGCGACTACAAGAAGCCGGTATACAGCTTCTACCCGAGAGGCTATTCCGGAGCTGTATGGAACATCGCGGGCCTCGTGTCGGGCGCGCCCGCCAGGGAGAAGAACTTCGTCATGGCGGGTTACATCTCCGGGACTGTGCTGGCCGTCAAGAACGCCGCTGTCACCAGCCCAAAGTCGTACAGATACAAGTACACCGATACTGGAGACTGGGGTTTCTCCGGGGTTGAAGGGGTCGCGGATTACGCCGCATCGAACAGGACGTCCGGGGACGCGGCCGTGACCAGGTCCGATTTCTTCGACTCGACTATCTCGAGCGATGATTACCTGATGCTACCTAGCGCTATGGCGGGGTCCACGCGCAACCTCATCTGCTACTCGTTCCAGAGCTATCTCATGAACACCTGGTGGGCGGTCTCGAACGGGAAGGAGTGGTTCAGCGTCTGGGAGGGCAGCAGTTGTCGTTACCACAGTACCGTGGACGTCGAGTACAACAACGCGTGGTTTTATTTCTACTACTGGCCGGACCTTCTCAAGATGATAATGGATGAGTGGCTGCTGTATCCGCAAACCTGCCAGCAGGGCACTTACCTGTCGCATGACATGGGGTACGGTGACGCCGCCACCGGCCAGGCGTACCCCAACAGCATGGCCGTGGAGGAGAACGCGGACTATATACTCCTCATGTACAAGTACTGGAAGCGGACCGGTGACACCGCGTATGTAAAGAGCCGCTTAGGCAACATCAAGGAACTCGCGGGATTCATCACCAACTGTGATACGAATAACAACGGGATCCCGGATATCTACATGACGAACACCGTCGACCAGGGGTCTCTGGCCATCCAGAACGGGAAGGACCAGGCTTACCTGGGGTTCAAGTGCCTTGCGGCTTACCAGGCCGCTCGCGAGATGGCCGCCAACCCGGCGATCGGCGACAGCGCGTTCGCGGCGAAGTGCAGAGCGCAGGTCGAGTCCATAAACCAGACGCTCGAGTACGACATGTGGCTCACTGACCATTACGCGGTCTGCCTGGACGATGACGTCCTCGCGGCGGACCGCGAGGCGTACAGCATCTATCCGTCGAACGGGCTCGTGTACCTGCTCGGCGGGACGCGCGCCGCCGGGCTCACTTCGACCAACACATCCAGGTTGAGGAAAGACCTGGCCAACTCGACGAAAAAGACGTTGAAGACTTACGGCTGCACACACTCGAGCTATGCGGCATATAACGAATGGGTCTCTCAGAACGTCTGGCGGGACCAGGCCGCCTGCATGCTCGGGGTAAGCCTCGACGGCTCCAACCCGCTGAATATGACGGGTCGCTACTGGAACCTCGAGCAGTACTTCGCCAAGAGCCTCTGGGGGACGTACTGGGACGTGGTAGTGTATCCCGGAGGCTCGGCAGGTGGCGCTTCCGCGAGCTCGACCGGTGTTTCCCGCGGTGACGGAGGCAAGGGGCCCTTCACGCCGGCCGGTGGAGGCGGCCGAGCCGGCGCGGCGAACTCGCACGCGACAGCCTCATCATCGCCAAGCACGGGTGGCGCGTCGTCTTACGGGCAGAGCCTTGGCTATTACCCCAGGGGAGCGGCGAGCCTGGGGTTGATCGAGGCGGTCGCGGGACTGACCATCGATACACCCGCCGGCAGAATTTACTACCATCAGACGGCTTCGAAGCTGCGCGTCCCGGTGTTCGAGAAAGCCGACTGGAACCAGGCTGATGAAGCGAACAGGGTTCCAACGTTGTACTTCGCCTCTTCGACTGGCGCGCCGACGGTGAATGATCCCGCGAAGGTTCTCCACATGAAGGTCGCCGCACGAAACGTCAGGGATATCACGGGCGTCAAGGCCAGCACCAGGGCGTTGAGCCCGAACGGTGACGGTGTGGATGACGAGGCGAAGGTCAGCTATACACTTCCCAACGCGGCAACGGTCACGTGTTCGATATGGGAAGGGTCAAGGCTCGTCAGGTCATTTGCGGCAAGTGACCAGTTGCCCGGTAGTCACAGCTTCACCTGGGACGGCAAGACGGACGGCGGCGCGACCGTTAGCGACGGCGTATACACGGCGAGGATAGATGCAAGGACAAAGGACTCGACATACGAGCTTCGCCCGGCGAGCGCGCCCGTGTACGTCAACAACACCATCTCGGGGCTCTCCACCAAGTGGTACCTGGCGGAGGGGTTCACGGGGCACAACGCCACCGGCGGCGATTTTGAGGAGTATGTCCTTATACAGAACCCCAACTCCGCACCGGCCAACCTCCAGGTCATTTTCATGCTGCCGGGCGGCGGGACGGTCGGGCGTTCCTTCGAGGTAGCGGCTTCAAGCCGTTTCACCATAAGCGTTGACGATATCCTGCCGGACGCTGAGGTCAGCACCTATATCCAATCAGACAGGCCGGTGGCGGCTGAGCGCGCGATGTACTTTAACGGCCGGCTGTCCGGCCACGATTCGATCGGCGTATCGCAGCCCTCGAAGATATGGTATCTGCCCGAAGGCTACACGGCGGATAACTTCGACGAGTACGTACTGGTGCAGAACCCGGGCGCCGAAGCCACGGACATAACGGCAACGTTCATGACCCCTGATGCCGGTAATCAGACCAGGGTGTATACAGTAGGGGCACATTCGCGATTCACTATTCACGTCGACGACATCCTCCCCGCGCAATCTGTTTCCACGGAGATACAGAGCACGGATCCCGTCGTAGTCGAGAGAGCCCAGTATCTCAACGACATGAAGTCGGGGACCTGTTCGATCGGGGCCGTGTCGACCTCGAGGACGTGGTACCTTGCCGAAGGTTATACCGACCAGGGTTTCGAGGACTGGGTGCTCATACAGAACCCGCAGGCGACCTACAACAACGTGACCGTCACCTTCATGGAGAGCAGCGGGGCCAACACCGTAAAGCAATACCTGCTCCCGCCAGAGAGCAGGTTCACGGTACTCGTCGACGGTTACCTGCCCGCGAGCGAGGTGTCGGTGAAGGTGAGGTCCCAGGACCCGGTAATCGTCGAGCGTGCGATGTACTGGAACAACAGGAGCGACGGCCACGACTCGATAGCAACGCCCACGCCGGATTCGGAGTGGTACCTGCCCGAAGGTTATACCGACCAGGGCTTCGAGACGTGGGTGCTCATCCAGAATCCGGGCGATGAGAACCGAAAAGTCACCGTGACGTTTATGGAACCGGGCGGCCGCAACACGACAAAAGATTATACCGTGCCGGCCAGGAGCCGCTTCACCATCGGCGTCGACGAAATACTTCCCTCATCCGAAGTCAGCACGCGCGTAATCGCCGACGGCCCCATCATCGTCGAGCGCGCCATCTACTTCAACAACCGCTCCGGCGGCACCGACTCCGTCGGTATCCGTTGAAGGAGGGGGTTGGGGGGGATAGAGAAATAGGGTTATGGTATAATCGTTCATCTAATCGAATACCGATCCTCGTGCCAGGGAGCCGGAGTGTGATCTTCGGGCGCGCCTGGCTTTTTGTTTTGAGGTTTATCGTGTCGATTTTAAAGAAAGTTCTCATAGCGTCAGCATTGGCCACCCTGCTTCTTGCCGGAATGCCCGTGTTGGGCGCCGCGCCGTCGGGGAAGGGAGCGCCGCTGGTCTGCCTTGACCCCGGCCACGGTGGTGAGGATTCCGGGGCCAACTACAACGGCGTGATGGAAAAGATCCCAAACCTGGATATCGCTCTTCGCGTGAGGCCGATCCTTCAGTCCCTCGGCTACAACGTGGTAATGACGCGTGAGACAGACGCAACCGTCTCTCTACAGCAGCGGTGCGACATAGCCAATGCAGCGAGGGCCGACGTCTTCATGAGCATCCATAACAACGCTTACATGACGGACAGCCAGGGGACCGAGACTTACTCCTACTACGGCGCTTCTGAGGGCAAGAAGCTGGCGACGCTCGTTCAGCAGCAGGTGGTCCAGCGCATAAAGCTACCGGACCGGGGAGTGAAGGAGGCCGGTTTCTACGTTCTCCACCACACGAATATGCCCTCGGCGCTGGTCGAGGGATGCTTCCTGACCAACCCCGCGGAGGCCAAGCTGCTCCAGAACTCCAAGTTCCGGCAGAAGATAGCTGATGGGGTCGCGGCGGGAATCCATCTCTACCTGGTCGACCCTGGACGCTTCGACGAATTTCTGCTGCTCCAGAATCCCGACCCGGAACGCGACGCGGAGGTTGAAGTCCACTACATGCGCGGTGACGGGGTCGAAGAGGTCTATCCCGAGCTAGTGCCCCACGGCACCAGGCGTACGATCCACGTGGACGAGTACATATTCAATAAAGACGTGTCGGCGATGGTCCAGAGCGTGAACGGGGTGCCGGTGGTCGCCGAAAGAGCCATGTACTTCAATTTTGACAAAGGCAGGGGTGGGACGGGCGCACCCGGAGTGAGTGCCCCGTCGACCGGCTGGTACCTCGCGGAGGGCTCGACCGATTGGGGGTTCACGACGTACATACTCGTACAAAACCCGTCCGGCTCGAGCAACTCGGTCACCATGCAGTTCATGCGCGATGACGGGAAGAACAAACAGCAGACTTTCTCGCTGCAGCCGCACTCACGGTTCACGCTCGACTGCTCTTCCGTGGATGGGTTCCAGAAGGCCGATTTCTCCGTGAGATTGACATCCCGGAAACCCGTGATCGTCGAGCGGGCGATGTATTTTCCCAATCACAACGGGATCTCCGGAGGACACGACTCTCCGGGGCTCGTATCGCCGGGGATAAACTGGTACCTCGCCGAGGGTTATACCGGCGGGGCGTTTGACACTTACATCCTGATACAGAATCCCAACAGCGTTCCGGCGAACGCGAAAGTCCACTACCTGCTGCCCAAGGGCGCGACGGTCGTGAAGGCATACCAGGTGGCTGCCCGCAGCAGGCGGACGATCCACGTCGATGATATCACGGGCCTTTCCAACACGGACGTGTCTTTCCATGTCGAATCCGACCAGCCCGTGGCGGTCGAGCGCTCGATGTATTTCAAATATAAAGGTATCGGCGAAGGTTCCAATTCGACCGCGGTAGATGCGCCTTCGACCACCTGGTACCTGGCTGAAGGTTATACGGGACCGGGGTTTGACACTTACGTCCTCTTGATGAACCCGGGCGACACGGCCGCGAACGCCACCCTTAGATTCATGCGTGAGGATGGAGGCCGCGTGAACTACCCGCTTAAGGTTCCCGCTCATTCGCGCCGAACCGTAAGGGTGAACGATGTCAACACGATGAGCGGAGTCGCTTTTGCCACGCAGGTGGATAGTGACCAACCGCTCGTGGTCGAGCGGGCAAAGTATTACGAGTATGACGGGAAGTCTGGAGGTGACGCCGCGATGGGTGTCACGCAGGCTGCGACCAGGTGGTATTTCGCGGAGGGCTGTACCAGGTGACGCCAGTTAAGAAAGCGACCAGAGGCACCAGGTCGGCCTGGGCGGCCGCGGCGTTAGCCGCCATCGCGTTTATCGCGTCCGTCCTCGGGCTCCTCACGGGGCAAGCGGCCCGCGCCAATACTTATCCTGATATCGGCAACCAGCCCGCTGCGATACAGTCGGCGATCGACTATGTGACGAGCAAGGGTTACATGAACGGGGCCGATGACGGCAACTTCTACCCGAACGAGCCGGTAAAGCGCCTCGAGTACGCCTGCAGCATGGTCAAGTTGTTCAATAAGCAGGGCGAAAGCGTGGACCCGACGATCCATTTCCCCGACCTCAAAGCTTCCGACTCGAATTTCAAGAACGCGAATATCGCGGTCAAGTACGGATATATCGGCGTATACCCCGACGGTTCTTTCAAGCCCGGCGAGGCGCACTCGACGGAGAGCTGCATGGCAGGCCTCGACAGAGGACTTGGCCTGGACGGCGGCACCGACAGCCCCGCTTATTCCCTCCAGGGGCTGTGGCCCAGGGGCCCCGCGTACACCGGCCAGTCGATCGTCGCGAGCGACCTGCACATGCGATACCGGGACACGCGCGCGAAACCTACCGGAACTTATCCCCGGGGAGAGCTTGCGTACAGCATCCAGGTCGCGGAGAAGTACGACCAGTGGCGGATGGAGTACATAAAGACGACGTTCAACAGGCTATCGTGCCAGAGTCCCCTCGCGGGCCCCCAAAGGACAAGAGCCCTCGACGCCGCATTTTCGAAGGTGGGTTATCCGTACGTCTGGGGCGGAGAGTCCGATGCCGAGGGCGGGTACGACTGTTCCGGTCTCACGTATTACGTCTTGAATAGCGTGCTCGGGTATCCGATGCAGAGAGTGGCGGACGACCAGGCAAGGGACGGGCGATACGCGACAGTGCCGCGGGAGCAACTCCTCCCGGGGGACCCGATCTTTTTCTATAGAGACCCCACGACCTCCACGTACGTCGGACACGCGGGCATGTACGTCGGCAGGGGAATGTTCATACACTCCACGGGCAGTAACGCCGGGGTAAGTGTCGACTACCTCACCGGGTACTGGAGCGATAACTTCGCCTGGGGCAAGAGGGTCATAGCCGAAGGTGAGCCCGATTCGTTCGACACCTATATCCTGCTCGCGAACCCCACTGGCTCGCAGGCGATGGCAAGGCTCACGTACATGCTCAGGGACGGGCGGCAGGTGACCGAGTCGCGGACGTTACAGCCTTACAGTCGCAAGACGGTCAAGGTCGACGATACGCTCGTTAACGAGGAGGTCTCCACGACGGTGGACTCGCCCACGGGCCAGGTGGTTGCCGAGCGGGCGATGTACTTTAAGTACCTGGGCAAGTATCCGGGCGGGCATACCAGCCCCGGGTCGACACAGACCGCTACCAACTGGTTCCTTGCCGAGGGGTGCACGGACTTTGGGTTCGACACCTATGTCCTGATACAAAACCCCGGCGGCGAGACGGCGGACGTGACCGTTACATTCATGAAAGAGGGTGGTCAGACCGTCGATCTCCACTGCCAGGTCACGCCGCACGCGCGTTACACCGTCGCCGTCGACACGGTGCCCGGAATGGAGAAGGCGCAGTTCTCCACCGCTGTATCATCGACGCGCCAGGTGGTAGTCGAGCGTTCGATGTATTTCGACTACAAGGGGATAATCAAGGAGGGGTCCAACGCTCAGGGCCTGACCCAGCTCTCGAACAACTGGTACTTCGCGGAGGGTTACACGAGCAGCACCTTCGATACGTTTGTCCTGCTGGCGAACCCGAACGATACCGCCACGAACGCGGTACTGAGGCTGCTGGGCGACGACGGGAAGAGCTCCGACGTGCAGCTGGTGATACCGGCGCATGCTCGAAAGACCGTTCCCATAA
>DATCGY010000229.1:0-17384 GCA_036508635.1 Candidatus Anoxymicrobiaceae bacterium | reverse complement strand
CACCCTGCGCGCCATCGATTGACGCCTCGAGCAGCGGGCTGGAAACCGCGTTTTCGGCCGCCTTGACAGCGCGGTCTTCGCCCGAAGCCTCGCCCATGCCGAGAAGCGCGGACCCTGGTACGGAGAGAATCTTCTTGACGTCAGCGAAGTCGAGGTTGATAAGGCCCGGGATGTTGATGAGATCAGTGATGCCCTGTACGCCGAAGCGGAGTATCTCGTCCGCTTTCTTGAAGGCTTCCTCGATGCTTATCCGGGCATCCGTCAGCTCAAAAAGCTTGTCGTTAGGGATTATTATCAGTGTGTCGACCTTTTCCTGAAGGCTCTCGACACCTTCGTCGGCCTGGCGCCTGCGGTGCGTTCCCTCGAAATCGAAAGGCTTGGTCACAACACCGATCGTCAGCGCTCCGAGTTCCTTTGCTACCTCGGCCACTACAGGGGCTGCGCCTGTGCCCGTACCCCCGCCTTCTCCGGCGGTTATGAAGACCATATCGCTGCCCTTGAGCGCTTCTTTGATCTCATCCCTGTGTTCTTCAGCGGAATCACGTCCCAGCTCCGGCTGGTTGCCGGTTCCAAGGAAGTGAGTGAGCTCCTCGCCAATGCTGATCTTGACGTCGGCATCGCAAGCGAGAAGGTCCTGGGCGTCGGTGTTGATCGCGATGAAATCAACGCCAGTCATGCCGTCACGTATCATCCTGTTGATGGCATTGTTGCCACCGCCTCCGACACCAACGACCTTGATTACCGCAAAGAACTGCTTAAGATCCTCAGGCATGGCAGATTCCTTTCAGTCGCTCGGCACTGCCACCAACCGACAATCTCCATTGATGGCCGTCCGCAACGGTCCACTTCTTGATCACCTTGCCTATCATTCGATTAAAACTTCAGTCCTTAGAAAATCATGCTAATTACTGTATAGTATACATATATATTAAGCTAAGTTTAGGCTTTAGTATAGAACACTCCTGATTTCATTCGCAAGTACCCGTTCACCTTGGCATTATGACCGGTGAGTCTGGGACCCTCACATCGACGTACGCCACCTGCCTGTGATTATTGCTGATGTCGATCAGGATCGCCTGGAGAACATCGTTTTTCTGCTTTGCCCCCGCCTCGTGACCGTAGATGATATTGAATCCCTGGCGGGAGACATATACCTGACCTCGTCCGTCGAATGGATTCCCGAGTAGCAGAGTACTCTGGATGGATGCCGGCATCCCGGCGATGACCTTGACGCATTCCAGCGTATTCGCGTCGGTTATCCTCTCCCCGACCTTCGGCGCGGTTGCATCGCCACCGTGGATGCGCGGAATTTCGGGAAACTGGTCCGTGGCGATTCCTGTGATAATGTAACCTTGCCCATCTACCAGGAACCCGGTTCCACCAAAATCGAGTAGAGCAACAGGCTGGCGCTCATCGACCTTGATGTTGACAGTGTGCAAAAGGTGGCGTCCGACATGCGCTTTCCTGACCCACGGATCGCTCTCGAGATTCTGGGCTATCTTTCCGACGGGCAGCGTCACGAGGTTCTTGTAGGAAGCAATACCGCTCAACTGCTTTACGTATTCACTGGTGAGGTTCTTGTTGCCCGTAACCGTAACGTTCCGCACCGAGCAAACGCCCGTGAAGAGGGCGAGCCACACAACGGCCATGCAACCCGCGACCACGAAAAGGCAAATACCCAGCACCAACCGCTTGAAGAATTTTCCGGTGCCGGGACTGACCTCTATCCGCGGGGCCGCCCCCGCGGGTTTCTTCAACTTCTTCAAGAGCGATCACTCCGCGAGGTCGATCTTGAGCCTGGCTCCATCCAGGATCTCCGCCACGACGTCATTAAAGCTCATCCCCGAAGCCTTGGCGGCTTTCGGCAGGAGGCTGGTCGCGGTCATGCCGGGGATGGTATTTACCTCGAGCACGACGAGCTTTTCGGTCCCGGCCTCGAGCATCAGATCGATCCTCGAGACACCTTCGCAACCGAGTATCCTGAAGCAGCGCAACGCGAGCTCCTGCGCCCTGGTCGTCAGCTCGTCGCCGATCTTTGCCGGCACCTCGTACTCGCTCCTGCCCGGCTGGTACTTCGCGGTAAAGTCGTAGAACCCCTCGGAAGTGCGTATCTCGAGGACCGGCAGCGCCCGAGCCTTTTTTCCGAGCAGGCCAACGGTAAGCAACCGGCCATCGACGAAACGCTCTACGAGAACGCGGGTATCGTGGGCGAGGGCTTCGCCAAGGTCGGAGGAAAGGATCGAACCGTCCGATGCCATCGTCACGCCTATGCTGCTTCCCTCACTCGACGGCTTCAGCATGACCGGCAGAGAGAGCTTCTCCTCAATCTCACTTGCGGCCGCATCGAGGTCGTCTCCACGCTCCACCACCACGTCTTCGACAAGCGGTACCGCGTGATAGGCAAGGACCTCTTTTGTGGTTATCTTGTCAATCGTCACAGCGCTGGCGAGCACGCTGCACCCGGTGTAGGGAATGCGCATTATCTCGAGCAGGCCCTGCACCGTTCCGTCTTCCCCGCCCCTGCCGTGCAGGACAAGCATAGCGACGTCAGGTCTTTCTCTATCGAGATCTATCGCGAGCCGGCGCGAGACATCCACCTCGACCACCTGGTGACCGAGTTCTCTCAACGCAGCGGCGACCGCGCCGCCGCTCTCGAGCGAGACTTCCCGCTCGGCGCTCATCCCGCCCATCAAAACCGCTACTTTGAGTCCCAAGGATTTTCCTCCCCTTCGAATCCGATAAGCTTTACCTCTGCTTTGAGGCATATCCCGAAGCGCTCCCTGACCTCATGGGCCGCCACTTCCATCAGCGCCTTTATGTCGCGCGCCGTCGCACCACCCTCGTTGATGATGAAGTTCGCGTGGATCTCGGAGATGCGAGCCGCTCCCAGGCTTCTGCCTTTAAGACCGCACTCGTCTATGAGCTTCCCCGCAGAGGTTCCCGCCGGGTTCTTGAACACCGACCCCGCGGTAGCCTTACCGAGAGGTTGTGTCCGGAACCTGAGCTTCCTGAAACTGTCCGCGCGCTCTCGGATCTCCTCCTTGGGCGCCTGCGCCATCACAAACGTCGCCGATGTCACTATCTCGTCCTCGGGGACCAGGTGCGACCTGTACTCATTCTTGAAGCCCTCGTGCACGCGCGCCTCCCCCAGGAGGTCCATCGTCTCGACCCGTGCAAGAAGCGACGCGCAGCTACCCGAGAAAGCACCGGCGTTGGTCATTACCGCTCCGCCCACCGTTCCTGGGATTCCGACAGCGAACTCGAGCCCCGTCAGGCCAGCACGCGACGCTCTAGCGACAAGTACTCCGAGGCCGGCCCCGCCTCCAGCAGCTATCTCCAGTGCCCCGGTCTCGACGAGAGCGAACTCTCCTGTGAGCCTCAGCACCACGCCCCGATAACCGCTATCGGAGAATAGGACGTTGGAGCCGTTGCCAAGGGTCATAACGGGAAGTCCGGCGCTCGCACAGGCCCCGAGCACCTGGACGAGAGCGCGACCTGTTCTTACTTCGATGACAAAACGTGCGGGGCCCCCGACTTTCCAGGTTGTGAAGCGCGACAGCGGGAAGTCACGTTCAACCTTCGCGTTATCGATGTCCGCTAGCGCTGCAAGAGGATCGGGCACGCGAGCCCCCTCAAGAATCTTTTCCCGCGAGGATCTCCAGTATCTCCCGTGCGCAGCGCGTTATGTCGCCGGCGCCCATGGTGATGACCATGTCTCCCTCGCGTAGCATCGGAACGACGCTCTTTGCAAGGTCGGCCCTCGAAGGCACGTATTCGAGCTTCAGGCCCGGGTCCTTATCGATGATGCTGTCGGCGATCAACCTTCCGGTGACCCCCGGCTCCGGCTCCTCGCCGGCTCCGTAGACGTCTGTCACCACTACGAGGTCCGCGCCAGTGAAGCTCTCGCCGAACGCGCCCGCCAGCATTCGGCTGCGGGAGTATCTATGCGGCTGGAAGACGACCACCAAGCGGGAGGGCGCGAGGGAGCGCGCCATGTCTATGACGGCACGGACTTCCGTCGGATGATGTGCATAATCATCGATGACCTTTATGCCGTCGTAGGCCCCTATCAACTCGAACCTGCGCCGGACGCCCTTGAACATCGCTATGCCCCCGGCCGCGTCCTCAAACGGGAACCCCAGTTGATGTCCGAGCGCCAGGGCCGCGAGGCTGTTATAGATGTTGTGCAGGCCCGCGACTCTCGTCACGACCGGGCCCAGCTTCTCTTCCCCGAAGTACGCATCATAGCCGCATCCATCGGTCAGGCTCTGCTCGGACACGAACCTGTAGTCGTTACCGGTTCCACGGCCGTAGTAGAATACCCGTCCCCCGCTCTGCGCAAAGTCCGCGCCTACGCTCTTCGCGAGCGGGTCATCGCCACAGGTGACGACGAATCCGTCACCAGGTATGAGCCCGATAAACTCGCGAAATACCTCCGCGGTCTGTTCGAGGCTCTCGTAGTAATCGAGATGATCGAGGTCGATGTTCGTGACGATGGCGTACCGCGGACTGAGGCATAGCAGCGAACCATCACTCTCGTCCGCCTCGGCGACAAGATACTCGCCACCTCCATAGTGAGCGTTGCCGCCGATCTCGTTGAGCTCACCACCGATAAGAAATGAAGGATCCGCGCCACAGCCCAGCAGCATCTGCGTGACGAGCGAAGAAGTGGTCGTCTTGCCGTGCGTTCCAGCGACGGCTATGCCTTTTCTGGTCTCCATGATGGCCGCCAGCATCTCGGCCCTGTTGATGATGGGCACGCCCATTCGCCTTGCCTCGACGAGTTCCGGGTTATCGGGTGATACCGCGGAAGATCTCACCACCACTCTTGCTTTTCCCAGATTCTCCGCGCGATGACCGAGACCGATCAGCGCTCCGGACTGCCTGAGCCTGCGAACGTACGATGACTCCTTGAGGTCGGAACCTTCTACGGTGCAGCCCATCTCGAGCAGCACGGTCGCTATGGCGCTCATCCCCGCCCCACCGATCCCAACAAAGTGCACGGTGTCACCTTTATCTAACTGAGAAAGAGCAAACTTCATTTCCTGATGTTCCTGTCTTACGGCTTGTTGTCCCGAACTTGTCTTAATGTCAATTCTTCTACGAGGGCGGCTATCCCTTCCGTGCCACCATGACGCCCGCCGGCCTTCAACGCCTCCCTCATACCCGAAAGCCGCTCGGTATCCTCCAGTAATCTGAAAGCCTCCATGAGAGCACCGTCCGCGGAATCTCCTTCCTGGAGTGCCACGGCCGCCCCCCCACCCCGGGCGTGTTCCCTTGCGTTCTCCTCCTGGTGAGCTGATGCGTAAGGGTATGGAACGAGTACTGCTGGCAGAGCCGCGGCGGCGAGCTCCGCTATTGTGCCTGCGCCGGCCCTGGTCACCGCCAGGTCCGCCGCCGCGTACGCCAGGTCCATGCGGTCGCAGTACGGCAGAGACCTGTAGAAGATCCCTTCAGCACCTCGGCCCTGGGCGGCCTCTCTTCGCGGCTGGTCGAATCCCGCTTTGCCCGTGATGTGCAAGACCTGCATCCCCGGGTCGTTCTCACGTTTCTCCAGCGCCGACCAGGCCGCGTTGTTAATAGCCTGCGCCCCCTGGCTCCCTCCAAAGACCAGCATGGTCTTTCTCCGTGTCTTCAAGCCGAAGAACTCCAGCGCCTTTACGCGTGCACGGTCGCGAGAATCGTCCACCGCGAGCTCTTCTATCTCTTCCCTGACGGGCACTCCGGTAACCACGGCGCGAGCACCTTTTTTCAGCAAGGGAATGGTGCCCTCGAACGCAATCGAGACAGCGGCTGCCTTTCGACTCAAAACCCTGGTAACGAGCCCTGGCCTGAAATTCAGGTCGTGGAGTATGAAGGGGATGCCGGTCCAGGCCGCGGCGAAGCACGCCGGCGCCGAAGCGTATCCCCCGGTGCCAATCACGCAATCCGGCCTTTGAGCCTTGAACATCTTCCGGCACTCGAGCGTTGCCCTCGAGAACCTGGCCATAGCCTTTGTAGCGGCGATCGGGTTCTTTCCCGCAACACCCGAAAGCTCGAGGCCGACAAACTGGAGTCCCGCGCCTTGCGCCGCCTCACCTTCGGGCCCTCTGGTGGAGCCGATAAATACTATCCGGGTCCCCGGGACCCTCTTGAAATATCTCGCGATTGCCATGGCGGGATAGATGTGCCCGCCAGTGCCGCCGCCGGTGACCACGAGGTTCATCAGCTCAGCCTCCTAGCGGTAACTCTGTGCGGCTATATTGAGCAGTATGCCGATGCAGCCCATGCATATGCACAGGCTCGAGCCACCGGAGCTGATGAGCGGAAGCGGCACGCCGGTTATCGGAAGCAGTCCGGTGACACCGCCCATGTTTACGAGGGCCTGTATTACGATGAGCGCCGTTATGCCGGCTGCAAGCAGCTTTCCCATCTCGTCTGGAGCCCTGCCGGCGATCCTCAATCCCCCGTATGCTAGAAGCCCGACGAGAACCAGGACCGTCACTGTTCCCAGCAGTCCAAGCTCTTCGCCGATGATCGCGAATATGAAGTCGGTATGGGCGTTTGGCAGGTAGAGGAATTTCTGCCTGCTCATCCCGAGCCCGATCCCTTTTACGCTGCCCGTACCCAGGGCTATGTAAGACTGTATGACCTGGTACCCGGCCCCCCGCGGTGCGTTCCACGGGTTTATGAAAGAAAAAAGCCTGGCTCTCCTGTAAGGCGCTGACAGGGCAAAATACATTGCGGCGGCGGCCCCGGTCGCTCCGATGACGGCAAGGTGCCTTCCCCTGGTCCTGGCCACCACGAGGAGCACCATGATCGAGAACAGTAGCACCAGCGCGCTTCCCATGTCAGGTTGCTTCAGGATAAGCCCCGCCTCGAGGACGGCAATCACCAACACCGGTACGAGCACGTGAAAGATCTGCTTGACCTTGTCTCCCTTTGTGGCGAGCACAAAAGCCGCAAAGATCACCAGCGTGAACTTCGCGATCTCGGTGGGCTGGATGTTCACCGGTCCCAGAACGAGCCACCTGGTCGCCCCGTATGCGCTCCTACCCTTGTACAGAACGAGTCCAAGAAGCACTATGCTTGCGGCAACGCCTACCACTGAGATCTTTCCGAGCTTGTGGTAATCGAATTTCCAGAAGAAGACGAGCAGCACCAGCCCAAGGCCGGCCCATGCGAGCTGCTGCAGAAAGTAGCGGTATCCCCCGATGCTCTGCCCCATTCCGATAATGGAACCGGCCGAGAATACCATGACCAACCCCAGCAGGAGCAGCGCGGCAGTGGGGACAAGGACAAAATATGCAGGCTCGGTTCGGGCCACTGCGCTCTTTGCGGCGTCAGTCCTGGCTGTGGTGCCTCTCCTCCCGGCAGACTGGCGACGCTTCTGAACGCTTGCGATATTGCGAGTGTTCGAAGCCACGGTGTTCTTTGTGGGAGCCGTCGCGCTCTTACGCGCCGCTATCGCAGGCCTTGAACCAGCGGAGTTCTTTCGTGTCGCCGTCGACGTCTTCGCCGCGGCCGGACGAGTTTTGCTCGCCGCGGAAGCGCGTGTTCGCGTCTGGCTCTTTCGCGTCGTGGCACCAGACCTCGACCCGGAAGCGACCTTTTTTTTCGAGGCCGTAGCCCGTGCGCTCGTCTCGCTGACGGGCTTGCCTTTTGTGGTCCTGCTTGAAGCGTTGCGCACCGACGTTGTCCCCGTACTTCGCGAGACACGAGCCGCGGGCCTCGAGGGCTTGCGATAAACGTCTGACTCGGTGTTTCTGGACGCCGCGCTTGAAGTCCTCGAAGATCGCGTGGTCTTCCGGGGGGAAGAGGTCGTTCGCTTCCCGGCGGTTGCCTTTGTGATGGAGCGCGAAGCGCGCCCGCTCTTCGCGGGCACAGGTCTCGGACGTCTGCCGGGCGTGGACGGCGGGGTCTTGGAATCGGCCCTTTCTCGACGGGCGGCGTTACTCGCCGCCGGCACCGGACTTGCCCCTCTTGTAGTTGCCTACGGCCTCTTTGAAAACCCTGCCACGATCCTTGTAATCCTTGAACATGTCGAACGATGCGCACGCCGGGGTGAAGAGGACCACGCCACGCCCCCCGGAGAGCCGGTACGCTTGTTCTACAGAGTCATCGAGGTCTTCGGCAATCGCGAGATGCCCGTCCGCTTCGTCTCTACAAACACGCTCGACGGCCTCGAGTATCTCGGGTGCGCTCTCCCCGACCAGCACGAGTCCGCGCATCCTGCCGTCCCCGAGCCGCGCGCACACCTCGGAGGCCACTTCCGCAAAATCGAGGCCTTTGTTCCGTCCGCCCATGATGGCTACGGTAGGCGTCTCGAACGACCTGAGGGCGTGCAGGGCGGCGTGCGGATTGGTCGCCTTTGAATCGTTGTAGAAAGACACCCCGTCAATGTCGGTGACGTATTCCACTCGGTGTTCCAATCCCTCGAAGCCTGCTGCCCCTTCACGTATGCGGGCGGGGTCCTGTCCCATGGCAAGTGACACACCGACGGCAGCCATGACGTTCTCTACATTGTGCGCGCCCGCGAGCCTGAGTTCCGAGACTGGCAGTACTCTTCCAGCGCCTGCCGGCGGCCCCGCTGTTATCCAGCCGTCCTCCACCCATATCGCGCTGCCAGGGCGGCGGGTGGATGAAAAACCCATGGTCGACCCGCGAGCTTTCTCCGCCATGAGGCGGCACGATTCGTCGTCCTGGTTGTAGACCAGGAAGTCATCTGGAAGCATGTTTTCCACCAGCCGCATCTTCGCCTGCCGGTACTCTTCGAAGTCGCGATGCCAGTCGTAGTGATCGGGTGCTATATTGAGTACGACCGCCACCTTCGCTCTGAACCTCTCGATGTTCTGGAGCTGGAAGCTGGAAACCTCTACTACGAGCACGTCGTACGGCCCAACCTCACCGTAGAGGCCGACCAGCGGATCTCCTATATTTCCGCACGTCACGGCCCGTCCCGATGTCCGACCGACCGAAAGCATATGTCCAGCAAGCCGGGTCGTGGTCGTCTTTCCGTTGGTACCGGTTATCGCTACCATCTCTTCGCCATCGAGCAACCGGTAGCCGAGCTCGAGCTCACTCAGGATTCTCAGCCCTGCCTTACGCGCGGCGCTCAACACGGGCGCACGGTCGGGAACACCAGGGCTGGCAACCAGCAGGTCGAACACGCCCAGGTTCTCAGGAAGCACCACCCCAAGGGACACCTCGATACCCTCGTCCTTCAGCTCGTCCACAAGGCCGGCCTTGAGCGGCGTCAAGGAACTGTCGACGACCTTGACCCGGGCCCCGAGGCGAGTGGCCACCCGTGCCGCGGCGGCTCCGCTCATCCCGAGCCCGACGACGAGGACCTTTTTGTCCGCTAGCTCAATCATCACGGCACCCGTGCAACAAAATCGACGTAGAAGATCGCGAAGCCCGCTAGCACGCAGAACCCACAGATGATCCACAGGCGTACCATGACCGTAAACTCTGACCATCCACCGAGCTCGAAGTGGTGATGGATCGGAGCCATCCTGAACACCCTTTTTCCTTTTGTCAGCTTGAACACCCCTACCTGGATGACTACGGACATGGTCTCAATGGCAAAGAGTCCTCCCAGGATGAGGAGCAGGAACTGCGTCCTTGTTATCAACGCGATCGCGGCAAGAACGCCACCAAGGGCAAGTGAACCGGTGTCACCCATGAATATCTTCGCGGGTGCCGCGTTCCACCACAGGAAACCGACGCACGCGCCAAGAACGGCGCCGCTCAATATGGCAATGTCCAGCGCAGGCTGACCGGTGAACGGGTAGAACTTCGGGTGCGCGCTGATCGGGTGCCTGAACATCGTGAACGCGATGAGCATGTACGCGGCCATCACCAGTATCATCGAGCCGCTGGCAAGCCCGTCGAGGCCGTCTGTGAGGTTAACCGCGTTGGACGACGCGGTTATCATGATGAAGACCCATAGAAAGAAAAATACCCCCAGTGACGCCCCGAATGTGCCCCCGAGAAAGCTGAATTTCTCGGGCAGCGCCGGATGCCCGGCGTACGACAGGTTCGTCACTGCCAGGGTAAAGCCGACCGCTATTGCGAGCTGTCCGAGGAATTTGATGGAAGGCTTCAGGCCGAGAGAGCGTTTCTTTCTGATCTGTATGTAGTCGTCGAGAAATCCAAGCACCCCGCAGGCGACCATGGTACCCAGGACCGCAAGGCCCTCGGGCGTCCTTTTCGAGAGCAACAGATAGCCGACGCAGGTGCTCAGGACTATCAGCAGCCCGCCCATCGTCGGTGTGCCTTTCTTGACAAAGTGCGCGTGAGGCCCGTCTTCTCTGATTGGCTGTCCGATGTTCTTGCCGCGCAATATCTTTATCAGGACCGGGGTTAGGAACAGGCAGACAAAACCAGCGATCATCGCGGCAGCAAGCACCCTATACATTCGCGACCAACTTCTCGCGCGAGAAGCACGGCTCTCCCAGCTTCTCGACAATTGATTCGAGCCCGGCAACCCGCGACGCCTTAATGAGTATCACGTCCCTGGTCTCGAGTATCTCTCCAAGAAGACTCACAGCTTCACCTGGACTCTCGCACCTGAACACGCTGCCTTTCGGCAAACCCTCCGCAACAGCAGCTGAAGCGTAGTAACGCGCGCGCCTGCCGACGGTGACGAGCAGGTCTACATCGCGGCGCGCCAGATCCCGGCCGGCCTCCTCGTGATAGCGCCTGCTGTCCTTCCCGAGCTCGGCCATAGCACCGAGGACGGCAATGGTGCGCCTCCCCGACCCTAACTCTGTCAGGATCTCTATCGCGGCGTTCATCGAACGCGGATTTGCGTTATAGGCGTCGTTGATTATGGTGCAGCCGTTCGATTCGATCACTTCGGTGCGCCATGGGCTCAGTGTTGCTTCTTTGAGACCCCGCGCGATCCGGGACGCGTTCATGCCCATCTGGTGCGCGCATGCCGCGGCGGCCACCGCGTTCTGCACCTGGTGGCGCCCCACACCGGGCAGTTTGACTCGGATTTCAAGCCCGGGGCCGTGAAACACGAACGATGGGCGTCCACCCGCGTCGAGCTTTATTTGCTCGGCATGATAGTCGGCGGACCGCCCGTGACCGAACCTTACGATACGAGCCTTCGTCTGTTTTGAGATGTACCTGGTCCAGGGGTCGTCGCCGTTGAGCACCAGCACGCCCTCCTCGGGCAACGCACGCGCGAGCTCCGCTTTTGTCCCGGCAACGACCTCCTCTGTTTTGAACAGCTCGAGATGCCCGGGACCGACGTTTGTGATCAACCCGAACTCAGGCTTTACGATCTCGGCCAGCCGCTCTATGTCGCCCGGGTGCCTCGCACCCATCTCCGCCACCAGCACCCTATCTTCTTTCTCGGCTTGAAAGATGGTGAGTGGGATGCCGACTTCGTTGTTGTAACTACCGGGGGAAGCGGCGACGCTACGCCCGGTCGAGAGCACCGAGACAAGGTAATCTTTCGTGCACGTCTTGCCGGTGGTGCCGGTTATACCGACGGCTACAACGTCGAGCCCCTCTCGCACAAATCGAGCGAGATCCCCCATCGCCGTGAGGCTGTCCCTCACGAGCACCAACGGAAAATCCGGGAATTTCCTTCGGAATGGTGTGACGTTGGGGTTCTTGCGTTCGACGATCGCCGCCGTTGCTCCGCTGTCAACCACCCGTTCGAGAAACGCGTGTCCATCAAATCTCTGACCTTTCAGCGCGATGAACAGGTCTTTTACGCCGAGGTCCCTGGTGTCCGTACCGACGGTTCCAACTATGAGCGCGCCATTTCCTTCGAGAGTGCCGGCGGTCGCTCGCGCGACCTCCCTCAGGCTAACACTCCGCACCCGTTACCTCCTTCAGGCATTCTCTTACAACCTGGCGGTCATCAAATTCGATGATCCTATCTGAAAAGATTTGGCCGCTTTCATGGCCTTTTCCTGCAACCACCACAAGGTCGCCCGGGCGCGCATCTGAAATCGCTTTCTTTATGGCCTTTCGCCTATCCACCTCGACCGCGTAGCGTTCAGACGGATACCGGTCCCGCACGCCCTCCACGATCATCCCGATTATCTCTGCCGGGTCCTCGCTCCTCGGATTGTCCGACGTGATAATGCAAAGGTCCGACATCTCGACGGCGGCCCTTCCCATCAGGGGCCTCTTGCTCCTGTCCCGGTCGCCACCACACCCGACGACTATTATCACCCTGCCTCCAGAGACCTCGCGGCACGCGTCCAGGAGGCTGGTTACTCCGTCCGGCGTATGCGCGTAGTCGACGATGGCCGTGAATTCTTGACCGCACTCGATGTTCTCGAATCTGCCGGGTACGCCCGGCAGCATCTCGAGCCCCTCAACGATGCTGTCGCTATCCACGCCCATCTGGAAAGCGACGCAAGCCGCCGCAAGGCAGTTATAGATGTTGAATCGACCCTGCAGCTTCGTCGATAGAGGTATGGATTCCTCGCCGAACAGTATCTCGAACCGGTTTCCAGTCGGTGTGATATCGACTCCTATCGCACTGACGTCCGCTTTCTCATCCATGCCGTAGCTTCTGGTGGGTTGAGGAGTCTCGTGCAGGAGTCTCCTGCCGAACGCGTCGTCGTAGTTGATCACCGCGGTGCGCTGAACGCCGAACTCCTCACCCTCGAACAACCTCTTCTTTGCGCCGAAGTACTCCTCGATAGAGAGATGGAAATCCAGGTGGTCCTGGGTAAGGTTCGTGAACACGACCACCTCGAACGCGCACCCGCTGACGCGATGTAGTTCGAGCGCATGCGAGGAAACCTCCATCACCGCTACCTCGACGCCCGCGTCGACCATGCGGCGCAGGAACGCCTGGAGGTCAAGCGATTCCGGTGTGGTCCTCTCCACGTGCTCTATGATATCGCCGATGTGGTTCTCCACGGTCCCGATAAGGCCGGTTGTCATCCCGGCTTTCTTGAAAACGTTCTCTACGAGAAAGCCGGTTGTAGTCTTGCCGTTCGTACCCGTCACTCCGATAAGCCGCAACTTCTTTGAAGGCGAGCCGTAGAACCTGGCCGCGCAAAGAGCGAGGGCCTGTCTCGTATCAGGCACTTTCACCCGCACAATACTTTCGGGCACTTCCACGTCCAGGTCTCTTTCTAAAAAAATGACCGACGCCCCTCGTTCGGCTGCGTCGGCGGCGAAGAGATGGCCGTCCGTCACGAGACCCTTGATGCAGAAGAAGGCGTTTCCAGCCTGAACTTCTTTGCTGTTGTAAGCCAGGCCTTTTACCTCAATATCTTTCGGCCCCGAAATCCTTTTTTCTTCAATGATGTCCAGAAGCTCTTCTAATCGCATTTCTGCCACCCGTTTCCCGTCCTCCGCGTGCGCGTCCACGCGCCCTTATAGACCTCGGCCATGTCAAAGACAAGAAACGCCTCTCGTCCCTGTGAAGACCGCATTTTATTACCTCAATCGCTAATCGTGCCGTCTCCTGCATTCTGCTGCCCTCCGCCGGCAGGCTGGCCTGTCCAGCTGGGTGGTATCTTAAGATGCTGCAGGCTGAACCCCATGATCTCTTTGAACACCGGAGCGCTCGTCTCCCCGCCAAATATCGGTGTCGGCTCGTCGAACACGACCATGCAGACCAGTCTCGGTTTCTCCGCGGGCGCGAAACCCACAAACGTTCCCATATATGTCTTTGTGTATCCGCCTCCGCCTTTCGCCGGCTTTGCGGCCGTTCCGGTCTTGCCCGCCACGCGATAGTAGTTGACCGCGGCCTTGACGCCCGTATTTCCAGGGGCTACGACATTTTCGAGTATGGAGGTCATCTGCTGACAGACAGGCTTTGAGAGAACCTCCTCGCCCAGTCCGCCAAGTCCCATGTCCTGCACGCCCTTGTCCGTTACCTTCGCCTTCAGGAAATGCGGGATGATCTTACGACCGCCGTTGGCGATCGAGCCCATGGCGCACGCAAGCTGTATCGGTGTGACGGATATTCCCTGCCCGATGCTTATGGTGGCTATACTCGTTCCGGACCAGGCGGAAAGAGCGGGGACTATTCCCGCCACCTCACCGGGAAAATCGACGCCCGTCTTATGACCGAGCCCCATGCGGTCGAGGTACCCCGCAAGCCTCTGGGACCCCAGCTTCTGCCCTACCTGTATGGTGCCTACGTTCGAGGATTCACCTATCACCTGAGTGAAAGTGAGCTGCCTGTACGGTTTCACCTCCGCGTCCTTGAACACCTTATCGGCTACCTTGAGCTCGGATGGTATGGGAATGACAGTCTGCGGAGTCACGACACCCTGCTCCAGCGCCGCCGACGCTGTCACGGTCTTGAGGACCGAGCCAGGCTCGTATACGTCGGTTACCGCCCGGTTCCTCATCGATGCAGGGTCGATGTGTTCCCTCTTGTTCGGATCGAACGTTGGGCTCGACGCCATAGCGAGCACATCTCCCGTGTTGCAGTCGAGCACGATTGCTGTTCCCGCTTTTGCACCATAAGTGTCGACCCCTTTTGCAAGTGACTCTTCGACCTGGGCCTGGATGTCTTTGTCGATCGTGAGCTGGAGGTCTACCCCGTCGACCGATGCTTTGCGGTTTTTCTCGCTACCCGGTATCGCGTTGCCGGCGGCGTCCTTTTCGAGCAGGACCTCTCCGGGCTTTCCTCCGAGGAGACCCTCGTAATACATCTCGACCCCCGCTTGTCCCTTGTTGTCGACATCGACAAGGCCGAGGATCTGCGAGCAGAGAGAACCGAGCGGATAGTATCGTTTGCTCTCCTCTATGAAGCCGATTCCGTCCAGTTTCAGTTTCTTTATCTTGTCAGCGATAGGGTTGTCGATCTTGCGCGCGATATAGACAAAGCCTGAATGCTCGTCGAGCTTGCTCTGGATTTCAGCCTCGTCCGTGCCAAGGATACCCGCTATCTTAGCCGCTGCCTCTTTCTTGTTCTTCACAAGGTAGGGGGTGGTGTAGACGGAGGTGACATCCTCGCTGATGGCCAATACCTCGCCCTCACGGTCAAAGACCGTTCCTCGCCGTGGGGTGATCTTGATATTGGAGTCTCTCTGCTGCGCGGCCAGCTTCTTATAGCGCCCTGCCTCGAGCCCCTGGATCACGATGAGCTTGCCGGCGACCACCGCAAGACAGAGGAAGAGGACCGCGGCTACGACTATCAACCGCCTGTCGTTGGTTTCCCTCTTTTGCACTGTCGCTTCCTATCTTCGAGTCAGGTTCCCCGAGTTCTCCTCATTCGCTGAGGGTTGCGTCCTGTCGGTCTGGCTCTGCGGCTCACTCTCATGCTCTGTAGTGCTCTGGCACGTGACTTTTCCACTGTGATCCCGCGAGTATTTCAGGTATATAACCGTTGACGGGTCGGTCATGTTGAGCTCGTCGTCAGCTATCCTCGTCACTCTGTCGGGCGATTTGAGGCGCGCAATCTCTACCCTCAGGCTTTTCTGCTTCGCCTTTTCGGCGGCCGCCTTCTCCTCGATGCGCCTCTCGGCCATGTCCTTGCTCACCGCGCCCTGCTGCATGGCGACCATGAACACACCGGTCCCGGCGAGTATGAACAACACCATCATCAAGAAGCCGAAGGTGAGACCCTTCCTCTCCCTCGGCGTCCGAATCTTCTCTTTACACTTCTTTTTGTCTGTCTGTTTTCCCTTGGTCTTACCGAGGGCCATCTGTCTTCAGCCCTTTTTTCATAGCCGCACGGAGCTTTGCGCTCCTGCTTCGGGGATTTGTCTCCATCTCTTCCTCGGAGGGTATGACCGGCTTGCGCGTAAGTCGCTCAATCACCGGTTCAATATAGAGCGGGTCGCCGGGCGGATAGTCCGTTCCTCTTGCCAGGGAGTTAAAGGTGCGCTTCACGAGTCGGTCCTCATGGGACTGATACGAGAGCACTACTATCCGCCCGGCCGGGGCCAGGCATTTTATTCCTGTGGCTATCCCCTCCTTCAGGTCATCCAACTCGTCATTAACCGCGATTCGGAGCGCCTGGAACGTCTTTCGAGCCGGGTGTTTGCGGCCACGCCTCGCCGAGACGGGCACCGCGTCCTCCACGACCTTCGTGAGCTCCCATGTTGTCCGTATGGGCCTGCGCTCCCGAGCCTCTATGATGAAGTGAGCTATTCGCCTGGCCCACCGCTCATCCCCGTAGTTGTAGATAATGCGCGTCAGCTCGTCCTCTGACGCCTCGTTGACCAGTTCCTCGGCGGTCATCTCCGCGTCAGGACCCATCCTCATGTCGAGCGGACCGTCCTGGCGGAAGCTGAAGCCCCGCTCCGGGTCATCAACCTGCATGGATGAAAGGCCGAGATCCAGCAAGATGCCGTCTACCTCCTCTAGACCCTCGTCGCCAAGGACGGAGAGTAAATCTCGGAAATTTTCGCAATGGTAACCGACCTGCGCGGTATCCACCGCCCCCAGCCGTTTGCGTGCTGAAGCGAGAGCCTTCGGGTCCCGGTCAATACCAATGAGCCTGCCTCCCGGTGAGATCCTTTCAGCGATAGCCGCAGCGTGTCCACCTGCTCCGAGTGTGCCATCAACGATCACCTTCCCCTTCTCCGGCGCCAGGTACTCGATGACCTTGGCGACCATTACCGGCCGGTGCTCAGCCCTATCGTCGTCCATTCTCAAACACCGATGTCGGACGCCGATTGTTCGTAATGCTCCGCGCTTTCGCTCGCGTAAGCGTCCCATCTCTCGGGATTCCATACCTCCGCTTTGTTCGAAAGGCCGACGATCACTACTTCTTTGGTTATGCCGACCATCTCGCGGAGGCGCGGCGGGATCAGGACCCGCCCCTGTCCGTCGGGCATTATGTGGCTCGCGTTTGCGAAGAAAAGCCGAGTGAACCGGCGGGTCGACTCGATACCCGAAGGCATCTCATCGATGCGGTCCACCAGCCTGTCCCACTCTTTCATGGGATAGAGCAGGAGACAGGAATCGAGGCCCTTGGTTGCCATGAGCCCCCCATCGAAATCACGACGGAACTCTCGCGGCAGGATGATACGCCCTTTGGTATCCACCGTTCTTTGAGACGAACCGACCAGCATTGCTTTCCCTTTGTTCTAACCACTTGGAACCACTTTACTCCCCTATTCTCCCTTTTGCAACACTTTTCCTCACAGAATGACACGATTGGCCCGTTCGGGTGACAAAAATGGAGTCTAAGAGACCTGATTTCAGGGATGAGAATGTTAGTATGTGGAATATTTTGTGGACAATCTCATTTCATACCACAACATATTGATGTGGTGAGCCGTCCCATCGATTTTGCGCCCGTTAATGTGGAAAACTCTCGGGCGGTCAGTCAGAGTGCTCGCCCACACCAAATTGCAGGCATTTCAAGGGATCAGGCCCGTTGCGTCCCGATGATGATCGAGCGCGGAAGCGGCAGCCACCTCCACATTCCGCGAGGAACTCACAGTCGCAATCGA
>DATCGY010000228.1:0-12417 GCA_036508635.1 Candidatus Anoxymicrobiaceae bacterium | reverse complement strand
TCGGGATGCTCGCCCACTCGGGGATCAACGGGAGGGCCTCGATCATGGTCACCTCCAAGACCGCAGGCAAAAAGATAATGGTCGAGAGGGCGATGTACTGGAACAACCGGGGAGCGGGCACCGACACCATCGGGGGGTACTCGGACTGAGCACGGGCGGGTAGCGAACAAAGAGCCGGCCACGGAAATGAAGCAATTGCCGGGAGGGCTCAGGGTTCGTGCCGCAGTAAGTGAGCGCGTCTAGAACTACCGTCAAGGAGTATGCAGAGAAGCTCCGGTAAAGACCGGGGATGGGAGCCAGGAGGTGCAAGATGCCAGCGAAGAAGCCCGCCAAGAAGAAGGCTCAGGCCAAGAAGAAGGCTCCGGCCAAGAAGAAGGCTCCGGCCAAGAAGAAGGCTCCGGCCAAGAAGGCCGCGGCGAAGAAGCCAGCGGCGAAGAAGAAGGCTCCGGCCAAGAAGAAAGCGGCGAAGAAGCCAGCGGCGAAGAAGAAGGCTCCGGCCAAGAAGGCCGCCGCCAAGAAGAAGGCTCCGGCCAAGAAGGCCGCCGCCAAGAAGAGGTAGCACGTAGTAACGAAAGGAAAGGCCTTGGCTGAGAAGAAAGCGGCCGGGAAGGAAGCGGCCGCCAGATTGTCGTCCCCTGAAACAGTTGAAAAGACGGAATCCGCGGCTTCTAAGCCGGCCGTCGAGCTGATTGACGCTTCTGGTGAACCTCGTGTCGGTGTGTTCATCTGCCATTGCGGAACCAACATCGCCGGCTTCCTCGATGTCGGGGAAGTCACAGAGTACTCGAAGACTCTGCCCAACGTAGTGTTCGCCACTCGCAACTTGTACACATGTGCAGAGGACGGAATCAGTGCGATAAAAGACGCGATCAAGGAGCATAAACTCAACCGCGTTGTCGTGGCGTCGTGCACGCCGCGTACCCACGAGCCCCTCTTCCGTGACGCTTGCGAGGAGGCCGGACTCAACAAGTACCTTTTTGAGTTCGCGAACATTCGCGACCAATGCTCCTGGGTCCATATGCACGAATGGGATGAGGCAACAGCCAAGGCCAAGGATCTCGTGCGCATGAGCGTGATGAGAGCCGGGCTCCTCCAGCCCCTGGAGGAGATATCGATCGACATCCACCCCGCTTCCCTCGTCATAGGCGCCGGCGTCGCCGGCATGACGGCGGCGCTTTCCATCGCCGACCAGGGATACGAGGTCTTTCTCGTCGAGAAGGAGGCGGAGGTCGGGGGCATGATGCGTAACCTCGACAACCTGAGTCCGACAAACACTGACCCGCGGACGGTCATATCACGCTACCTCGAGCGTATCAACGCGAACCCCAACGTTCGCCTGATCACCGGCGCGACGCTCAAGTCGATAAACGGTTACTTCGGCAACTTCGACGTTACCGTGACGGTTGGCGATCGCGAGGAGACGTTCAAGGTGGGAACCATCATCGTCGCGACGGGCTCCGAGGAGATGAAGCCCGAGGGCCTCTACGGTTACGGCGAGCTCAACAACGTGATGACGCAGGGCCAGCTCGAGCTCATGCTCAAGGAAGACCGCGTGCCTGGTGTGAAAGACGCGGTGTTCATCAACTGTGTCGGCAGCCGCGGCCAGAGGGTATCTTACTGCAACCGCATATGCTGCATGGTCGGCATCAAGAACGCCATTGCGCTCAAAGAGAAGTTCCCGGAGGCAAACGTCAGCGTCCTGCATAACGACATCGAGGTCTACGGTGTCATCCAGGAGGACTGGTACAAGAAGGCCCGTGCGCTGGGCGTGCGCTTCCGTAAGTACGCCCCCGAGCGCCGTCCCGAGGTGACCGAGGAAGACGGCAGGCTCAAGGTGAAGACGTACATGGAACTCATGCAGCGCGAGCTCGATATCCCGGCCGACATCGTCGTGCTCTCTTCTCCGCTGGTACAGACCCAGAGCGGCCTCGACCTCGCCAAGATGCTGCGCGTGCCGATCGGCCAGGACAAGTTCTTCTTCGAGGCGCACGTCAAGCTGCGCCCCGTCGACTTCGCCACCGACGGCATCTACGTCTGCGGGACCGCGCAGGGTCCAAAAGACATAGCCGAGAGCATCGCGCAGGCGCACGCCGCCGCGTCGCACGCGGTCAACCCGATGAGGAAACACACGGTCAACACAGAGGCCATCACCTCGAGCGTGGACCAGGACGCATGCATCGGGTGCGGATTCTGCGCGTGGGTTTGCCCGTTCGGCGCGGTCGAGATGGTCGTCGACGACCAGAACCGCTGGGTCTCGAGCATCAACGCGGCCCTGTGCAAAGGTTGCGGCGCGTGTGCCGCCGGCTGCCCAACCCTGGCGATCAACACGCAGCACTTCACGGAGGACCAGACCCTGGCCCAGATCAAGGCGGCGTTCCCCGAGCCTTCGAAGCCAGGCGACGAGTATTACCCCCAGGTGCTGGCTTTCACCTGCAACTGGTGCTCGTACGCGGGCGCGGACCTGGCGGGCGTCAGCCGCTTCCAGTACCCGGCTAACGTTCGCATCATAAGGCTCATGTGCTCGGCGCGCATCGACCCCCTGTATATACTCGAAGCGTTCCGTCACAACGCGGACGCAGTGTTAATGTCCGGCTGCCATATCGGTGACTGCCACTACATCAGCGCAAACCTGATGACAGAGGCCCGGTTCTTCGCGCTCAAGGATTACCTCGGCGCGCTGGGTATCGACCCTGAGCGGCTGCAGCTCGCCTGGATATCCGCCGCGGAGGGCGAGAAGTGGGCCGAGGCGGTAAAGAACATCGTGGAGATCGCGCAGAAACTCGGGCCGTTGGACAAGACCCCCATGCGCTACAAGGCGTCCGAGCGTTCCGAGGTCGGCTCCTGAGCCGGCTGGCCGCTTCTAGCGACCAGCTCTGAGTCATGCCGGCGGAAGCCGTGAATGATACCTTGAAACCAGACTCACGCAACGTCGAGAGATCCTGCAGAAGATGCCTCATCACCGGCATATGCTCCATCGCGTTTCCCGTGTCCGGAGCTATGGTTGCCCTGCTGATGTCGTTTGCGCTTCCATCGCGGCTACTCCATAACGTGCTGGCCGACCTTCTGCGTATCTACTATGGCGTGGCTCTGCTATTGCCGATACCGCTGGCCATCCTGACAACGGTGTTCTTCGCGATGGGCATCTCCGGATTGCGGCGGGACCTCGCGGTGAAAGGTCTCGGCTTTGCCATTATCGGCCTCTCCCTCGCGGTGCTATCGATCGCCGTGTTCGTGACCGTCGTTGTTGTCGTGCCAGATCTCTGAGTGGAGCAGCGCTACCACCGAAGCCGCCTGTTTCTTGTGATTGCGCTCCGGGTTCCGCTATACTTTTGTCTCGAGACCCGGGGCGTCCCCGGGTTTGTTCTACAAGTGGTGGTCTTGAGATGTCACTCGTCGTCCAGAAGTTCGGCGGCTCCTCTGTCGCCGACGCAGATAAGATAAAGAACGTTGCGCGCCGGGTTATGGACGCAAAAAAGCGCATCGATCACGTCGTTGTTGTTGTCAGCGCCCTCGGAGACACCACAGACAACCTCGTGGACCTCGCCGCGCAGATCTCCAGGACTCCTCCTGAACGAGAGATGGACATGCTCCTCTCTACCGGAGAACAGATCTCAATGGCTCTGCTTGCGATGGCTCTCAACGAGCTCGGGCAGGACGCCATCAGCATGACCGGTCAGCAGGTCGAGATCCTGACCGACACGGGCCATACAAGAGCCAAGATAAGGCACATCGGCGCCGACCGGGTCATCCAGGAGCTGCGCAAGGGGCGCGTTGTCGTTGTCGCCGGATTCCAGGGGGTCACAAACGAAGGCGAGATAACCACTCTCGGCAGGGGCGGTTCCGACACGACCGCGGTCGCTCTCGCGGCGGCCCTCCACGCGGATTACTGCGAGATTTTCACTGACGTCGACGGTGTCTATACGGCCGACCCACGCGTCGTTCCGGACGCGCGCAAGATCGACCTGATCTCATACATGGAGATGCTCGAGATGGCCGCAACGGGCGCGAAGGTCCTGATGGCGCGCTCTGTCGAATACGCGAGGAACTATGAGGTGCCCCTTCACGTGAGGTCGAGCTTCCACTCGGGCGAAGGGACCTGGGTCAAGAGCGAGGATGATATCATGGAGAAGGCAATTGTCAGCGCGGTAACAAACGACTTCGGTGAGGCCAAGGTCACGATCATCGGCGTTCCGGATGAGCCTGGCGTAGCAGCGAACCTGTTCGGTTCGCTGGCCGAGGCGAGCATCAACGTCGACATGATCATCCAGAACGTCAGCGAGCACGCGCGAACTGACATCTCGTTCACGGTGAACAAGGACGATGTGGACAAGGTCAGGCCCATCGCGGACAACCTCGTGAGCTCGCTCGGAGCGGAGGGCAGCAACTACGACGACGACATCGCCAAGATAAGCCTCATAGGCGCCGGAATGCGAACGCATCCGGGCATCGCTGCGGGGATGTTCAAGACGCTTGCCGAGAACGGCATCAACATCGAGATGATAAGCACTTCTCCCATCAAGATATCGTGCGTGGTCAGGCGCGAAGACGGAGAAAGCGCGGTAAATATGCTGCACGAGCATTTCAACCTCTAGACGTGCCCCGGGTAAGAAGAAAGGCGCGTTTCGGCGTTTAAATCTTTACCACTCGCCTTTGGCGGCTATGCAATCGAAAGGAGACAAGGGAGATGAAGGAGCCACGCGTCGCCATCGTCGGCGCGACCGGCATGGTCGGACAGGAAATGATGAGGGTGCTCGAGCAGAGGAAGTTCCCCCTCTCTGGGCTCATGCTGCTGGCCTCGGAGCGTTCGCGCGGGCGCACGTTCGAGTTCCGGGGCGAGACGCTGCCCGTCCAGGTGCTGGATAAAGACTCCTTTGAGGGAATTGACATAGCCCTCTTCTCCGCCGGTGGTTCGATCTCTGAGAAGTTCGGCCCTGTTGCGGTACGGGCCGGGGCCATAGTTATCGATAACTCCAACGCTTTCCGGATGGAGCCTGACGTGCCGCTTATCGTTCCGGAGGTGAACGCCGCGAAGGCGTTCAATCACAAAGGCATAATATCCAATCCAAACTGCTCCACCATCCAGATGGTCGTTGTCCTCGAACCGCTTCACAGGAAATATTGTATCGAGCGTGTGGTGGTGAGCACATATCAATCTGTCTCGGGCACGGGTAAAGAGGCGGTCGAGGAGCTCAGGCAGCAGTTGCGCGCCATCGAGTCGGGCGAACCGGTCACCTGCGAGGTCTACCCTCACCAGATCGCTTACAACTGCCTTCCCCATATCGATATATTCCTCGAGAACGGCTACTGCCGCGAAGAGCAGAAGATGATCAACGAGACGCGAAAGATCATGGGCGAACCGGAAATGGCCATCACCGCAACAACCGCGAGGGTGCCGGTGATGGTTGGTCATAGCGAGTCGGTCAACGTCCAGTTCGCCAATCCCGTCGAACCTGACGAGGCCAGGGCTGTGCTTGCCGCGGCCCCTGGGGTTGTCGTTGTAGACGACCCGTCCAGGAACGTCTATCCGCTCGCGGTCGACTGCGAGGGCACAGACCCGTCTTACGTCGGACGCATCCGGAAGGATTTCTCGGCGCCAAACGCATTGAACCTGTGGATAGTCAGCGACAACCTGCGGAAGGGTGCGGCGCTCAACGCAGTACAGATCGCGGAGCTGCTGATCGATTGACCCCACCGCTTCAGCGGCCCCTGGCGGACCGCGAGGGAGGCACGCCTCAATGAACTACCCGGCGCCACCAGCCGGACGCGGGGATAACTGCCCGGAGTGCTCGAGCCACCCCGGGACAGAGGCAGTGGCAAAATGCGTATCCTGTAGTCGCCTTGTGTGCGCCTGGTGCCGCGTGGTCAGGGGGAACCGAAACTATTGCAGGGCTTGCGCCGCGAGCTCCGGTTTCCCGGTACAGCCTGGCGCTCCCGCCGGGCATGGGCCGGCGAGCGGGCAGCCGCCACCGCCTCAACAGCCGGGGTATCCGGCTCAGTCACACTATCCTCAATATGGAGGTTACCCGCCTCCTCCGGGAGCACCTCCCGGGGGATATTACGGTCATGGATACCAGCAATATCAAGCGCCACCCGCGGCATACCGAAGGCCTTCAAGAGAAACCGTATTCCCCGGAGCTCCATGGGGCATAGGCGAAGCGCTGCTAATATTCGCCATCTCGTTCCTGCTCGGCTCCGGGCTCAGCTACGCGGTTTACGCGGTGCTACGGCAGTCATTCTCCAGCACGACCGCCACGTTCCTCCTGATTTTCCTGTCGAGCGTTATCCTCTATACGCTCCTGCTGGCAGGCACTTTCTACTCCGTAAAGGTAAGACATGGCAGCACGCTGACGGCGCTCGGGCTCAAAATGGACGGCCTGGGAAGCGCGCTGACATGGGGTGCGGTACTAGGGCTGCCCCTCTTCGTTGCGGCGATAGCGCTCGCTTATGTTTCACAACAGATATTCCGGAACACCAATACGCCTGACACGGTCAGCAAATCGGTTACGCGGATCACATCCGGTGGTGTCAGTCCGGGATTGATATTCCTGCTCGTGGTGACGCTGGTGATACTCGCTCCCATCTGCGAAGAGATATTCTTCCGCGGCTACCTGTACCCGGCACTGCGGAACAGGATGGATATGCAGCCGGCGATGATAATAAACGGCGTGCTATTTGCGGCGGCGCACTTCGAGCTTATCGGTTTTCTCCCACGGGCACTGCTCGGGTACGGTCTCTGCTATATCTACGAACGCCGACATAACCTTGCGGGCTCTATGCTAGGCCATGCCATCTACAACGGCTTGATACTGGTGCTTTCTGGACTGTTAAACCTCTTTTGAAGGCTTCGGAGAGTCCCTGGAGTCGCATTTGGCGCATTGATTGCCGGGATAGCCTGAGCCTGGCTTCCGGTGCCTCGTTCCGAGAAAGAACGCTCCCACTAAAAGTTATTACCTGGGGGGGGTTCCCCAAAACGGGCTCCTGATATAGTATCTCTTTGCTATTCGATAGCTTTGGCGGCCCGGGTTGACTCGGGCCGCGATTTTCACGGAACCGGGTTTTGGTAGCGCCAGCCCTGCGGAAGAGAATCAGTCGGATCTTCCTGAAATGTGGTTCCCGGAGGAATGAAGTGAGTCTAAAGAGGTCTGCCCCGATCGTGGTCAAGGCCATTCTCGCAGTAGCACTGCTCGCCCTTGTGTTCGCGGGCTGCGGAGGCTCTTCCGTACAGGTACAAGTCGAACGAGTCGGGCCCAGGGCAATCGATGAGACGGTCACGGTGGCCGGCACGCTACAGGCCACGAGCCCGGTACAGGTAATCCCCCAGGTCTACGGCCCTGTAGCGCAGGTCTATGTTCAAGATGGGCAGCAGGTGGCAGCGGGCCAACCGCTCATCCAACTCGATACATCAAGCCTGCAACAGTCCGTCCTCAGCGCAGAAGCGAGCCTCGAGTCGACACAATCCCTGGCCAGCGCCCTCAACGGCTTCTCGTCCGCGGCATCGGGGATCGGCACTTCGGTGAACTCGGCACTCAACAGCGTCGATGCGGGTGTGAAAAACCTCTACAACCTCGAGAAGCTGCTGGTGCCGTCTCTTCCCCAGGACCAGCGATTGCCCGCCTTGCAGGCGATCGAGGCTTCGTATCAGCAATTCCTCTCTCAGACCGCGAACCGACCTTCATTCAGTACGGGCGGTGGAGGTGGCGTGAGCACGGGCGCCCAGGAAGCCGCCGCCGAGAAAGCTATCGAGAACGCACAGAAAAACCTGAAGGCCGCGACGATCACTGCACCCGTAGCTGGAACGCTCGTCCCGGTTCAAAGTAGTGGAGGCTCGATCAACAGCATGCTGAGCACCCTGATGAGCAGCTTCAGTAGCATGATCCCCTCGGGCCTCAACCTCTCCTCCCTGACCAGCCTGTCCGGCGGCATGGGCAACATCGGCCTGCCGTCCGGTGGGGCCCCTGTCCCTGGCGCATTCATCATGCCCGGCACACCTGTCTATGAGATCGTTGACCTCAAGAGCATGTCGATGGTAGCGAAGGTCGACGAGTCGGATATTGCGAAGATACAGCCCAACCAACAGGCTTCGGTCGGTCTCGAAGCGTACCAGGGCCAGAAGTATCAGGGCACCGTAGTAAAAGTAGCAGACGTTGCAACCACCAATGAAGCCGGGGCGACTGCTTTCGAGGTCACGATCCAGATGACCGAAGCGGATACCAACCTGAAGATCGGCATGACCGGTACGGCCGATGTAACCGTGGCATCGAAGAAAGCAGCGAATGTCGTGCCTGTAGAAGCCATCGTCGAGAAGAGCGGCAAGAAATACGTGTTCAAGGTTGTTGACGGAAAAGCTCGGTTGACCCCGGTGGTCGTCGGGCTGGCCACCGAGAACTCGGTAGAGATCGTCGAAGGCGTAAAGATAGGAGACCAGGTAGTCGTCAAGGGAGTCGACAAGCTCAAGGACGGCTCGGGCGTCAAGCTCCCGTAGCAATGCGAACACGCTTCGCGCAAGCCTCGCCAATCGCCTGGTGCCCGCTTCGATTTCGGCCGATAGCCGAGCGAACGCGATTGGGGAACCTCAATGGCCGGTATCATCCAGGCGGACAACCTGGTGAAGAAATACACCATGGGCGACACCGTGGTGGAAGCGTTGAGAGGCGTCTCGCTTGAAGTGAAGTTGGGTGAGTTCCTTGTTATTATGGGGGCTTCCGGATCGGGCAAGTCAACCCTTATGCACATAATGGGCTGCCTCGACCACCCCACCTCAGGAACGCTTACCGTGGACGGCGACGATATCAGCAAGGTAAGCGATAACCGGCTCGCCGAGGTGAGAAATCGAAAGATAGGTTTCGTCTTTCAGAAGTTCAATCTCCTTGCCCGCACCACGGCGCTTACCAATGTCGAGTTGCCGCTCCTCTACGCCGGCACCGGGGCCATCGAGCGACACCGGCGCGCCACGGAGGCTCTCAACAACGTGGGGTTGGGACACCGGCTCGGGCATTACCCCAGCCAGCTCTCTGGAGGCGAGCAGCAGCGCGTCGCAATCGCCCGCGCGCTGATAAACAATCCCCAAATCATCATGGCGGACGAACCGACAGGGAACCTCGACACGCGCTCGGGCATAGAGATCATGACGATACTCCAGGAGTTGAACGGCAAGGGGATTACCCTTGTCCTGGTCACTCATGAGCACGAATTGGCGGAGCACGGAGACCGCATAGTCATGTTGCGGGATGGTGCGATAGTCGGCCAGGAGGCCATCACTGAAAAGCGAAATACCACCAACATGCGCCCCAACATAGAAGGCGAGCGGCTGGCAAGCGGTGCGGGGGGCTCCCAATCATGAAGATCTTCGAAAGCATAACGACCGCCCTGCTGGCACTCAGGGCAAACAAGCTTCGCAGCATGTTGACCATGCTCGGAGTGATAATCGGCGTCGGCTCGATAATCCTGCTCGTCTCTCTCGGCTCGGGAGCCCGCGCCGAGATAACACAGAGCATCCAGGGCTTGGGCTCTAACCTGATCATGGTCGTGCCGTTCAAACTCGAGCTGAGCATGGGAACCAACATAATGCAGCAGGGCTCTCCCATGACCGCCCTCAACAAGTTCACTCCGCGTACGGTCCAGGATATCGGCAAAGCACTTGGAAGCCAGGAGCTCGCGAGCCCGGAGTACCAGCGCTCAATCTACATGAACGCCGGCAACACCCGGTTCTTCGGCATCGTCATAGGGACCGGCTACAACGAATTCGGCGTCCGGGCCCTGACTGCGACCACCGGCAGGTTCTTTACCAAGGCCGAAGAGGAGAGCGGGCGCCACGTGATCGTGATCGGACAGACCGTGGCCGACGCTCTTTTCAAGGGACAGGACCCGATCGGCCAGTTTATTACCATCAAGGGAAGGAAGTTCAAGGTCATAGGGATCCAGGAGAAGAAAGGGCGCACCATGACCTTCGACTTGGACGCCCAGTCCTGGATACCGTCAACGACGGCGATCAGCGTCTTCGGGTCGAACCATCCAACATTGATAACCGCCAAAGCAACCTCCACCGGTAGCGTCACTACCGATGCAAATCGCATCAAGGACAAGCTGGCAAAGACGTTTTCCACGGATGAGTTCACGGTAATCACGCAGAGCGACATACTCGGCTTCGCTCAGAGTATCACGAAGATATTGACGTACCTGCTCGGTGGTGTTGCGGGGATATCGCTCCTCGTTGGTGGCATCGGAATAATGAACATCATGCTCGTTTCCGTGACAGAGCGAACCCGCGAGGTCGGTATACGCAAGGCAGTCGGTGCCAAGACCCGCGATATACTTCTCCAGTTCCTGGTCGAGGCAGTTGTTCTGAGCCTTGTCGGTGGCACCATCGGCGTCCTGATTGCAATCGGCGGAGCCTGGCTCTACCATTCCCTCGTCCACCTCCAAGCCCAGGTAACAATATGGATAGTGCTCCTCGCCTTCCTCTTCTCCATGCTCGTCGGCGTCTTCTTCGGCGTCTACCCCGCCCGCCAGGCCTCCAAGCTAGACCCCATCGAATCCCTCCGCTACGAATAACCAAACGGTGGGGGGTTTGGAGGTTAGAGTTCGGTGCGGCCGTCGAGGGCGCGGCTGAGGGTGATTTCGTCGGCGTACTCTAGGTCGCCGCCGACGGGGAGGCCGCGGGCAATGCGGGTGACTTTGATTGTGAGGGGTCGAACTAGTTGGGCCAGGTAGAGGGCGGTTGCTTCGCCCTCGGCGTTGGGGTTGGAGGCGGCGATGATCTCGGTCACGGAGCCGTCCCTGAGCCGGGACAATAGCTCGGTAAAGCGGAGCTCGTCGGGGCCGATGCCGTCTATTGGAGAGGTTGCCCCGCCGAGAACGTGGTAGCGGCCCCTGAACGAGCCGCTGCGCTCGATTGCGATAATGTCCTTGGGTTCTTCCACAACGCAGATGATGGAATTGTCCCTTCGCTCATCGGAGCAGACGCCGCATATCTCACCCTCAGAGATGTTGTAGCATATGCTGCAGAACCTGACCCTGTCTTTAACGTCAACGATGGCTTTTGCGAGCTCAACCGCGTCATCTCTTGGAATCGAGAGAAGATAGAGCGCGATCCTCTGGGCCGATTTGGGGCCAATGCCGGGAAGCCCGCACAGATGTTCTATGAGGTTCTCGAGCGAAACCGAGAGGTACGCCATACCTGCTCTCTCAAAGGCCCGGGATGCCGAGGCCGCCCGGACCGAGGCCGGTAAGCCCGCCCATGCGCTCCGCCGCGAGCTCCTGTGACGTCTCGAGTGCCCCGTTCACGGCTACGAGGATCATGTCTTCGAGCATTGAGACGTCGTCCGGGTCCACCGCCTGCGGGTCGATTGCTATCGACTTTATGTTCTGTTGACCGTCCGCCACGACTTTAACCATGCCGCCACCGGCGGAGTACTCGACCGTTTCACCGGCCAGTGCCTCCTGCGCTTCTTCCATCTGGTGCTGTACCTGCTGCAGCTGTTTCATCATATCCTGAGGGCCTCCGCCCTTGGGGCCCTTGGGAGCCTTGGGATAGTACTTGCCCTTGGACATGCTAATCCTTCCCTTCCTTCTTCTCTTCGATTATCTCACCGTCGAAGCTCTCTTTGAGCTTTCGGGCAATGTCCTTTGAGTTGGCCTTCTTGCTCTTCTTCGCAATAGCTTTGTCGCTGTTATCCGGCGGACTTCCGCCCGCCTCGGGAGCGTCAGTAGCGAGAGAGCCGCCCGTACCATTGACGTCAGCCCGCTGCTCCGGAGCACGCGCCTCGGCGTTGTCGGAAGCGGCCGGCGCTTTTTCGTCGGCGCTCGTGTCAGCCTGTGTATCTGCAACGTCCGCGGCGCCCCTCGCATGGCCCTCGGGCTGCGCCGGGGCAGGCTTTCTCACGCCCGCGGAGGCGGTAACGAGCTTGACTCTCACCTGCTCTCCGGCAAAACGTTGCCAGGTTTCTTCGATGGTGGCGATGTCCGCCGAGGAATCGGCCAGCACGTCCATCTGGAAAAGCGCGTCCTCAGGAAAACCGAGCACAAGGCTGCCGCCTTTTGCGCCCTGAACCCTTGCCTTGGTAAGCAGCGCATAGAGTTTCATCTGGCCTGTTTTCTTGAGGTCGGCCATCAACGCCATCCATGTTCTGCGCACCTTCTCTCGCTCGGAGCTTCCTTTGCCGGCTTCTCGCGAATCGACAGCCCCACCGCCAGCCGGTCGAGCTCCCTCAACCGCCGCGGCTGGACCCTCAGCGGGCGTGGCGGGACTCTGCCTGCCGGCATCAGTGGCAGTCTCTTTTGTCGGCGCTGCCTTTTCGGAGGTCCGGCCAGGCGCACTCTCGGCGACCTGCGGCGCGGAAGCCTGAACGTTCTCTCCGCCCGCCCCACCGGCACCTCTCGTTGCGGCAGGCGCAGCCGGTATCGCGGCAATGGCACTCT